>DXEI01000136.1 GCA_019115045.1 Candidatus Gemmiger excrementipullorum
CCGCTTTTCTTCTCTTTAAAGCTGTGGCCGTTGACGACGGCGAGGTCGTTGTCGTAGTTTTCCTGCGCGACGAAACCGCCGGGGTTCTGGCAGAAGGTGCGCACCTTGTTGCGCCACGGCGCCGGGTAGCCGATGAGCTTGCCCTCATACAAGACCTTGTTGATGGTCTCCATGACTTCGTTGCGGCACTCGACCCGCACGCCGATGTCGACGGTGCCGGGCTTGTGGGCGATGTGGTGCTCGGCGCAGAGTTTTTCCAGCCAGTCGGCGCCGCGGCGGCCGGTGGCGATGACGACCTGGCGGGCGGTCTCCTCGCACACGCCGTCTTTGCTGCGCAGCCGCACGCCGGTGCACACCGCGCCGTCCAGCAGGATGTTCTCGCACTCGGTCTCAAAGCGCATCTCGACGCCGGCGGCGCGCAGATGGTTTTGGATGTTGAGGTAGAGCTGCTGCGCTTTCTCGGTGCCCAGGTGGCGGATGGGGCAGTCGACGAGCTGCAGCCCCGCCTGGATGGCGCGCTTGCGGATGTCCTTGATCTCGGCGCCCTCGTAGATGCCCTCGACCTTGGGGTCGGCGCCAAATTCCAGGTAGATGCCGTCGGTGTAGTCGATGAGGGTCTGGGCCAGCTCCTCGCCAATGAGGTCGGGCAGCTCGCCGCCGACCTGGCAGGACAGCGACAGCTTGCCGTCCGAAAACGCCCCCGCGCCGGAAAACCCGGTGGTGATGGCGCAGGTCGGCTTGCAGTTGACGCAGACGCCGGTCTTGTCTTTGGGGCAGTGGCGCTTTTCGACCGGTTTGCCTTTTTCCACCAGCAGGATGCGGTGGGGGCGGGTGCTTTTGCGCAGCAGTTCCAGCGCGGTAAAGATGCCGGCCGGGCCGGCGCCTACAATGATCAGGTCATACATGGGGGCGCAATTTCTCCTTAGCAAAAAAATCAGGGTTTGTCGTCGTTCGGCACTTCGGTGCTCTCGGCGTCATAGACGACTGTTTCGGGGTCGGCGGCGGCAAAACCGGCCGCCGCGGCCTGTTCGGCTTCCTCCTCGGCGTCCAGGGCGTCGCCCAGCGCGCCCAGCGTGGCGGTCATGGCGGCGTCGGCCATGCGGTCCAGCGCGCGCAGTTCCATGGCGGCGTAGACGACACAGCCCAGGTTGACCGCGCCCTCGGCGATGAGCAGCACGCCGCACAGCATGACGGCGCTGACCGCCGCGCCGAACGGGTTGAACAACAGCAGCAGGCCCAGCCCGATGGAAAGCAGGCTGAGCAACAGCAGCAGCCACCATTTGTCGCCCTTGCGGCGCGCCAGGTCCAGCGCGGTGCCGATGCGGCTGCACCCGTCGATGAGGATGAACAGCCCGAACACCACCGGCAAAAAGCTGGCCACCACCGCCGGGCGCGCCAGCGTGAACAGCCCCAGCCCCGCCGTGATGACGCCGCCCACCAGCATGAACGGCGCGGCGAAGCCGCTGCCGCGGATGCGCGCGTACTGGATCAGGCAGACGATGCCGGTGATGAGCACCACCGCGCCGAACGCACAGCAGATCCACAGCAGGCTGGTCTGCGGCATGGCCAGCAGCAGCACCCCCAGCGCGATATAGATGATGCTGAACACCAGCATCCCGTTTTTAACGTAACGCAGCATGGCGCGCACGCTCCTTCCCTGCGGGTCAGTGCCCTTCTTGTTTGGCGGCCATGGCGCGCGCGGCGTCCACGATCAGCTGCGCGCAGACATCCTGCCCCAGCGCCGCGTTCAGGCACAGGTCGTAGTTTTTGGCCTCGCCCCAGCGGTTCTCGGTATAATAGTTATAGTAGCTGGCGCGGGCGCGGTCGTGCTTGGCCAGCTGCACCTCCCACTGGCGGTCGGTCAGGTCCTTGACGCCGGGGCGCGCCTTGGCGCGGGCGATGCGCTGTTCCAGCGGGGCGTAGATGAACACGCGCAGCACGTTCGGGCGGTCGCGCAGCACATAGTCGCCGCAGCGCCCCAAGATCACGCAGGAGCCCTGGGCCGCCAGCTCCTTGATGACGTTGCTTTGCAGGATGTAGACCTGGTCGGCCAGCGGCATCGTGTTGCCCATCATATACAGGCTGTAGATCAGGCTGCCGCTGCGCTGGTTCTCGCTGGCGGCGATAGCTTCCTCGGTCAGGCCGCTTTTTTTGGCGGCCATCGTGATGAGTTCTTTGTTGTACAGCGGCACGCCCAGCGTTTGGGCGGCGGCCTGCGCGATCTCGCTGCCGCCGGAGGCAAACTCGCGCGCGACGGTAATGACCATGGGTTCCATACGTTACACCTCACATTCCGGCCCGTTGTACAGGGGCCTTTGTTGCTTATAGTATACCCGGAAACCCCGCAAAGCGCAAGGGAAAGACGCACCGTTCCGGGCTGTGGCCGCCGCGCTTTGCGGCGGCCCGTTTTGCGCGCATAATAAAAGCAAAACCGCCCTGCACACCGCAGGGCCGCGAAAGGGGAACGTTGTATGTCTGCCACAGCCGATCTGACCGCCTACCGCGCCTGGCTGCAAAACCGGGAACG
>DXEI01000137.1 GCA_019115045.1 Candidatus Gemmiger excrementipullorum
ATGTCATCCACCGCGACGTGGCCGCCGTAACGCTTTGTCAGATGTTCGACTTCGATCAAAGTGGTACGCCCTCCCCTTTTTCTTGTATCGTGACCGCGGGCGCAGCGCCCGCGCCGGGGCAAGTTTACCCCCTGCACCGGTATACAGATGATAGTATACCGGATAATTGTGAAATTTTTGAGATAATCCGCCGAAGAACTCGTGAAAGGCGCGGCGGCTCCCCGCTCTGCCGGGGTGGCCCCTGCCGCTTTTTGCAGGATCTTGCCATATTGTAACAGGATCACGATAGCTTTCCCCCGGTGTAAGTGGTACAATACCCAAAAAGGAACCGCCACACCACCCACAAGGAGGGCCCCATGACCGAACGCGAAAAAATGCTGGCCGGGCAGCTGTACGACTGCGGCGACGCCGAACTGCTGGCCCAGTGGCACAAAGCCAAAGACCTGGTGCGGGACTATAACCGCCTGGATTCTGCCGATGCGGCGCAGAAAGACCGCATTTTGACCGAACTGCTGGGCGGGCGCGGCGCCAACCTGTGGATCACCGCGCCGTTTTATGCGGATTACGGCAACAACATCTATTTTGGCAACAACTGCGAAGTGAACATGAACTGCACGTTTTTGGACGATAACCGCATCGTCATAGGCGACAATGTGCTGATTGCGCCCAACGTGCAAATTTACACCGCGTTCCACCCCACCAACGCTGCCGAACGGTTCGGCCCGCCTCGGTCGGACGGCTCTTTCGCCTTTTGCAAGACGCAGACTGCGCCGGTCGTCATCGGCAACAATGTATGGATCGGCGGCGGGGCCATCCTGCTGCCGGGGGTAACGATCGGCGACAATGTGGTCATTGGCGCGGGCAGCGTTGTGACGCGGGATATCCCCGCCAACACGGTGGCCTGCGGCAACCCCTGCCGCGTCGTGCGCGCCAACACGTGAAGCTGTTTTTTCTATAGTGCAAGCGCTGCCCGGGGCTGTGCCCCGGGCAGCGCTTGCCGTTTACACCAGCTCGACTTTGTACGTTTGCAGCCAGTGGTTGAGCTGCAAAAACCAGGCGATGGTCTGCGGCGTCGTCATCAGCTGGCCGTACCACGGCACCGGGTTTTCGGCGCCGGATGCCAGCAGCTGTTCCAGCGCGTCGGCGCGCACAACGCGCAGCAGCGGCGCGGCCGGGTCCTCGATGACTTTGGTCAGCTCGGCCGAGACGGCGGCAAGGTACCCGGGGTTCCAGGTTTTGGGGTAGGGGCTTTTTTTGCGCCACAGCACTTCGTCGGGCAGCACGCCGCGCATCGCTTCGCGCAGCAGGCCTTTCTCTTTGCCCTGGTAGTCCTTGTACTCCCACGGGACGGAGTAGAGGTACGCGGCAATGCGGTGGTCGCAGAACGGCACGCGCACTTCCAACCCGCTGTACATGCTCATGCGGTCTTTGCGATCCAGCAGCGTCTGCATGAACCAGGTAAAGTTGAGGTTGACCATCTGCCGCATGCGGCGTTCCAGCGGCGAGAGCCCGGGGCGGACCGAAGTTTCCTCCAGCGTTTGGCGGTAGCGCGCGTCGACGAACGCCGCCGGGTCGATGCCGTCCAGCACGCCGGGCTTGATAAAGCCTGCGCGGTAGGCCGTCGACTGCGCCCAGGGGAAGCCGTACCGCTCGCGCACGGTGGGGTCGCGGTACCACGGGTAGCCGCCGAAGATCTCGTCGGCACATTCGCCCGAGAGCGCCACCGTCGCGTGCGGCTTGATGCACCGGCAAAATGCCAGCAGCGAAGCGTCGACGTCGGCCATGCCGGGCAGGTCCCGCGCTTCGACGGCCTCGTACAGCGCGGGCACCAACTGCGGGGTGTCCAGCGTGACCCAGTGGTGCCGGGCGTGCAGCACCTCGTTCATTTTGCGGATGAACGGCGCGTCGGCCCCGGGCTGGAACTTGGTCGCGTGGAAATAGCGCTTGTTGTCCTTGTACCCGACCGAGAACGTTTGCAGCGTTTTGCCCTGCGCCGTAAACTGCGCGTCGGCCACCGCCGAGATCAGGCTGGAGTCCAGCCCGCCGGAGAGAAACGTCGCCACCGGCACGTCGGAGACGAGCTGCCGCTCGATGGCGTCCAGCACCAGGTCGCGCACCTTGCGCGCCGTGGCGGCGAAATCGTCGGGGTGTTCGTGGTCGACGAGCTGCCAGTAACGGTGCAGCAGCAAACGGCCGGTGTCGGCCTCATACAGCGCGTACTGGCCGGGCAGCAGTTCGCGCACGTTCTGGAACACGCCGCTGCCCGGCGTGCGGCCGGGGCCCAGCAGCAGCACCTCGGCCAGGCCCTCGGCGTCGACGCGCGGCGGCACCGCCGGGTGCGCCAGCAGCGTCTTGATCTCGCTGCCGAACAGCAGGCTGTCCGCCGTTTTGGCGTAAAACAGCGGCTTGACGCCGCAGCGGTCCCGCGCCAGGAACAGCCGCCCGGCGCGCGCCGCCCACACCGCAAACGCAAAAATGCCGTTGAAACGGTCGACGCAGGACGCCCCCCACTCGGCGTAGGCGTGCAGCAGCACTTCGGTGTCGGACCGGCTGGTAAAAGTATGCCCGCGCGCCGCCAGCACGGCGCGCAGTTCCGCGGTGTTATACAGCTCGCCGTTATACACCAGCGTGTAGCTTTCGCCCTGCCAGTCCAGCTGGAAGGGCTGGCAGCCGTTTTCGGGGTCCACCACGGCCAGGCGCGCGTGCAGCAGCGCCGCCCGCCCGCTGATGTACAGGCCGCGCTGGTCCGGCCCGCGGCGCGCCAGCGTGCGCTGCATGGCGCAGTAGGCCGCGTAATTGCCCTGGATGGCGCGCGGGTCGCGCCCGATCTGCCCCGCTATCCCACACATACAAAAACCCCTTTCCGCGTTCGCTCTTTCCAGAACTATGCGGGAAGGGGGCTTGTTTAGAACGGGTGGCCCGGCGCTCAATGCGCGGCGATGGCGTCGGCGATATGCTGGGCGACGCCGTCCTTGCTTTGCAGCGGCAGTTCGGTTTTGCCCTGCGCCGTGATGAGCGTGACGACGTTGGTATCGACGCCGAAACCCGCGCCGGGGACTTTGAGGTTGTTGGCGACGATCATATCCATGTTTTTGGCGTGCAGTTTGGCGGTGGAGTTCTCGATGAGATCGCGCGTCTCCATCGAGAAGCCGCACACGAACAGCTTTTCCGGTTTGTGCGCGCCCACCCAGGCCAGGATGTCCTGCGTGCGCTCCAGTTCCAGCGCCGGGGCGCCGTCATGTTTTTTGATCTTGTCGGCCGCAACGCGGGCGGGGCGGTAATCGGCCACGGCGGCGGCCATCACCAGCGCGTCGGCGTCCATGGCGTGCTGCTGCACGGCGGCAAACAGGTCGGCCGCCGTCGTAAAGGGCACCGTGCGCACAAACGGCACCGGCGGCAGCGCGCAGCCGGTGGAGGCCAGCAGCGTCACATCGGCCCCGCGCAGCATGCAGGCGCGCGCCACGGCGTAGCCCATTTTGCCGGTGGAATGGTTGGTCAGGTAGCGCACGGGGTCCATCGGCTCCTGCGTAGCGCCGGCCGAAACGACGACCTTTTTGCCGCGCAGGTCCTTTTGGCAGGCCAGTTCCCGCAGGACGTAGTCGACGAGGACGCTTTCCTCCGGCAGGCGGCCGGAGCCGACGTCGCCGCACGCCAGCACGCCGGACCCCGACGGGATGACCGTGAAGCCGTAGTGCGCCAGCGTTTGGAGGTTATCCTGCGTGATGGGGTTTTCCAGCATGTGGGTGTTCATGGCCGGGGCCACAAGCTTGGGGCAGGTGGCGGCCAGCGTGACGGTGGTGAGCATATCGTCGGCGATGCCGTGCGCCAGCTTGGCCAGCACGTTGGCCGTGGCCGGGGCGATGAGCATGAGGTCGGCGGCGTTGGCCAGCGAGATATGCGCCACATCGTACTGGAAGTTGCGGTCGAAGGTATCGACGATGCAGCGTCGGTTGGTCAGCGTCTCAAACACCAGGGGGGCGATGAACTCGGTGGCGTGTCGGGTCATCAATACATGGACGTCGGCGCCCAGCTTGACGAGCGCGTGCGCCACGTTGGGCATTTTGTAGGCGGCGATGCCCCCACTGATACCGAGGACGACGGTTTTGCCTTGCAGCTGCATACGGGTCACGATCCTTTCGCGGTCAGTTGATGGCTCCATTATACCAAGCCGGGCGGGGTTTGTAAATCACACGCACTTGCAAAACCGGCGCGACCTGCTATAATGGGGACAGTTTTTACAAAGAGGTGGCCGCCATGGTATTGGCAGTGGACATTGGCAACACGAACATCTGCATCGCCGGGCTGACGGGCGAAGCGCTGCGCACCGTGGCGTTTACGGCGCGCATGGTCACCCGCGCGCGCTGCACCGCCGACGAGTACGCCGCCGAGCTGAAATTTCTGCTGGGACGCCTGCAGGTGGACTGCCGCGCGTGCGAGGGGGTCATTGTGTGCAGCGTAGTGCCGGCGCTGACGCGGCCGCTGGCCGAGGCCTGCCGCCGCCTGACCGGCCATATGGCGCTGGTGGTGGACTGTACGCTGGACACCGGGCTGACCTTTTGCGTCGACGAGCCCGAGCGCGTGGGCCGCGACCGCATTGCCGACGCGGCGGCCGCCGCCGCGCTGTACCCCCTGCCCTGCATGACGGTAGACCTGGGCACCGCCACCACCTACAACGTCGTCTCGGCCCGGCGGGAGTTTTTGGGCGGGTTCATCGTGCCCGGCGTGCTGACGAGCCTGCGGGCCATCAGCGCCGGCACGGCACAGCTGCCGCCCATTGCGCCGCAGGCGCCGGAGGAACTGATCGGCCGCAACACGGTCGCCGCGCTGAACAACGGCGCGATGTTCGGCACCGCCGCCATGCTGGACGGCCTGGCCGACCGCGTGGAGGCGGAACTGGGCGCGCCGCTGACGGTGGTGGCCACCGGCGGCCTGGCGCCGCATATCCTGCCCTGCTGCCGCCGCCCCGTGCACTATGACGGCGATCTGCTGTTCAAAGGCCTGGCGCTGCTGTGGCAGCGCAACCGGGACAGGCTGTAACGATCCATTTGCGGCCGCGCCGCCCCGCCGGGGCGGCGTTTTTTTGTGCGGATGGCCCGCAAAGCACAAAAAATCCCGGACCCAAAGGGCCCGGGATTTGGTGCGGAAGATGGGACTTGAACCCACACGTCATGGACACACGCACCTCAAACGTGCCTGTCTGCCGATTCCAGCACTTCCGCGCACAGCATCAACTGCAAGGGATATTCTAGCACAAGAGCAGCGCAAAAGTCAAGCCCATTTTTTCCATTTTTCCCGCGCTTCAGGCCAGCGCCCGGCCGCCGGTGCATACGGTGCGGCCGTCCCACGACGCAAAGCCGTCGTACCGCACAAAGGTATACGCCTGCACTGCGCGGCCGCCCGCGTCCAGCATCGTGGCAGTCAGCACATCGCCGTCCCAGGCAAACTGCCAGGCAGTGTCGTCGCCCGCATACCCCGGCACAGCGCCGCTTTCCAGCCCGGCGCGGTACGTTTCGAGCTGCTCCGGGGCGTAGCCGGGCCAGTCCCATGCAAAGAAGCGCTGGTTGCTGTACCAGTCATCCTCCGCGGTGAAGTCGATGGTCAAAAGCCGGTTGCCGCAGTCGGCCGCCCGTTTTCTCTCCTGCCACTCTTTTTCCCCATAGCCGTAGTCCTGCCCGCGGAAATAGAGATAGCGGTAGCGCTCTTCCCCGGTCCAGTCCTGCGGGCCGGTGAAATCCCGCAAGCCGGCCGCCGCCATGGCCCGGCACTGGTGGCGCAGCATGCGGGACTGGTGCATCGTCAGCCCCTCCACCATCACGGCCGGGTCCTGGCGCGGGATGCGTTCCCCGATCTGTGCCGAATGCCAGCCGCTTTCCACCTCACAGGGCTGGGCGGCATCCAGTGGCACAAAGAGATAGACATAGTTGGCCCCGTCGCCGTACTGGGGGCCCAGGTAGTTCATCTCCGGCTCATACTCCACATAAAAATGGACCTGGACCAGCATGCCCTCGCCGTCGTAGATTCGGTCCAGCGTGGTGGGGCCCTCCTGCTGGTAGCTCAACATCGCCCGGAGCGCGTCGTCATCGCTGCACTCCTCATAGCTCAGCACCGAGGCCGCCACCGTTTCTGCCAGCGCATAGCGGTATGCCCCCGGGCCGGCCGTCATATCGGCATCCCAATACTGCCGGGCCCGCTGGGCGGCGTCCGCCTGCTGGGCATAGCGGAACACCGCCGCCCCCGCCGGGTCGCGCGTCGGTTCCGGCGTCGGGGATGGGCTCGCTGTGGGCTGGGCGGCGCTTTCCGCCGTAGCCGGCGGCGGGCTGGCGGGCGCTGACGATGGCGCGGCCGTGCCTGCCGAACGCTCGCCGGGCGGAACGGCGGCACAGCCCGCCAGCGCAGCCAGCAGCAACGCCGCCGCCAAAGCCTGCGCGCCCAAGCGCCGGGGCTTTCGTATTTTTTGCATAGAGTTTCCCCCTCCGCTTTTTCTTTTATCATACCGGCGGGCGGTCACGGCGGTCAATGCGCAAAAGCGCCAAAAAGCGCGCCGCCGTTTTGGCGGCAAAAACCTTCCCCTTTTACCGGCGCCCCTCCCGCCATGGCAAACGCGGGTTTGGCGCACAGCAAAGCGCCCCGGGCTGCCTGTGCAGGCAGCCCGGGGCGCGGGGAACGGTGTTTGTACAAGTCAGGCGCGGCGCTTTTTGTCCAGGCGGATCTTATCGGCGATCATGGCGATAAACTCGCTGTTGGTGGGTTTGCCGCGCAGGTTGTGGATGGTATAGCCGAAATAGCTGTTGAGCGTATCGACGTCGCCGCGGTCCCAGGCGACCTCGATGGCATGGCGGATGGCGCGCTCGACCCGGCTGGCCGTGGTGGCGTTGCGCTTGGCGATCTCGGGGTAAAGGCGCTTGGTCACGGCGTTGATGTAACCGTGATCTTCCGTCGTCAGCAAGATGGCGTCGCGCAGGAACTGGTACCCCTTGATGTGCGCCGGCACGCCGATCTGGTGCAGGATCTCGGTCACCGTCAGCTCGTCGGAATCCAGCGAGTCCGCCTGCGGCCGGCTGCCGCCGCCCGCCGCCTTGAACACGCGGCTGACGAGGACTTCCTCATCAAACGGTTTGACAAAGAAAAACGAAAACCCGTTGTCGAGCAGCTCCTGCTCGATCTCCTCGCTTTGGAACGCGCCGGTCACAAAAAAGGTCGTGCGGGTACCGCTGGTGTTCTGCGCCTCATAGCGCTGTTTGACCGTGATGGCGTCCAGGTCCGGCATAAAGGCGTCCAACAGCACCGCCTGCGGGTGGACGTCCAGCAGCGTTTGCAGCGCTTTGCCGCCGTTTTTCTCGCACACGGTCACCGCAACGCCTTTGGCCTCCAGCGCCTGCCGGCAGGCGGCCGAGACCTGCGCCCCCGTATCGGTCATCACGAACTTGATCTTTTCCATCGTCATATCCTCCAGACATAGCGCGAAGCGGGTCCCCCGGCGCCGCCTTGCGCCGCCTGACCGTGGAGGTCCGCCCCGTCGGTTTTCGTTTACGATGGAAATTTTACCATATTTTACCAGCTATCGCAAGAGGGTTTTCCAGTTTTCTTAAAAGAAACGGCGATTTTCGTTCGACAAGCGCAGCCCGTTTCCGCTTCTTTTCGCTGCTTTTTGCTTTTCGCTGCAACATTGCGCCTTTATGCGACGGTATGTTCTATGGCAAAAATGGAATTTTTCTTCCAATCCAGCCAAAAGAGGGCGCGCTTTCCGCTATCCCCTCACGGTGCGACGGCGTCCGCCTTTTGCAGCATCGTGGAAGCAAAGATGCCGTACCCGCGCGTGGGGTCGTTGACCAGCACATGGGTCACGGCGCCCACCAGGCGGCCGTTCTGCACGATGGGCGAACCGCTCATGCCCTGCACGATACCGCCCGACGCCGCCAGCAGGTCGGGGTCGGTGATTTTGATGAGCAGGTTGCGGTTAGGGTCGCTGCTGGTCATGTTCACGCGCTCGATGCGCACGGTATAGCGGCGGGCCTCCCGGCCCGAGACCGTCGTCCAGATCTCGGCGTCCCCCAGGGCGATCTGCTGCGGCTGCGCCACGGGGCAGGCCTGTCCGGCCTGTGCGCCGCTGTAGCGCCCGTACACGCCGGCGGCGTCGTTGGCCAGCACGCTGCCGGCTGCCGCGGCGGAAAACTCGCCCCGCAGCTCGCCGGGGCTGCCGGCTGTACCCTTGATGCAGGCGGTCACGGTGACGGGCACGATCTCGCCCGAGAGCAGCGCGATGTCGGCGCCGGTGTCGCTGTCGCTGATGGCGTGCCCCAGCCCGGCGAACGTACCGTGCAGCGTGTCCAGAAAGGTCATGGTGCCGATGCCGGCGCTGGAATCCCGCACCCACACCCCGGCCCGGTAGGCGCCGGTGGCGGCGTCCTGCACCGGCGTCAGCGCGGTGGTGTGCTGCTGCCCGCCGCGCCGGTATACGACGCTGAGCGGCGCGCCGCCCGCCGCCGCGATGGCGGCGCTCAGTTCCTCGTTGCTGCGCACGGCGCGCCCGCCGGCCGAAACGATCAGGTCCCCCAGCTTCAGGCCGGCCTCTTTGGCGGGGTTTTCGGTGCCAAGGGCGGTATACTGGTCCGAAAACGCGACGACCAGCGCCCCGTCGGAGAACATCTTGACGCCAAACGGCGTGCCGCATACCTGCACGCTGCGTTCTTGCACTGTGACGGCCCGCACCGTCTTGAGCGGGATCGTCCCAAACAGCGCCAGCGTCACGTTCTGGCTTTTGTCCGCGCCGGTGCGGCCGGCCTGTTCGACTTCCGCCGGGGGTTCCTGCACCGTGACCCAGGGCAGCGAAGCAATGCGCAGCGCCTGGGCGGAACCGGTGGTATAAAACGTATCCGGCAGGGCGGCGGCCAGCGCCCACCAGGCCCCGCCGGCCAGCGCCAGCAGGCACAGCAGCAGCGCCAGCGCCCCGCGCCGGATGCGATGACTGGGCATAGCAAAAGCCCCCTTTCCCACCGTAGCGTGTGCAGAAAGGGGGCGGATTATTACAGGGGTAGCGGGGGCACCTGCGGCGAAACGTCAGGACGGCGCGGTTTCTGGTTGCGGCGTATAGTACTGCGCCTGGGCGTGCCACAGCTTGTGGTAGAGCCCGGCCGTATCGGCTACCAGCGCGTCGTGGCTGCCCCGCTGGACGATGGCCCCATGGTCAAACACCGCGATCTCGTCGCAGAACTTGCAGCTGGACAGCCGGTGGCTGATGTACACCGCCGTTTTGTCCCCTACGATCTTGTCAAAGTTGCGGTAGACCTCCATCTCCGCCACAGGGTCCAGCGCGGCGGTGGGCTCGTCCAGGATCACGAACGGCGCGTCTTTGTATAAGGCGCGCGCCAGGGCGATCTTCTGCGCTTCGCCGCCGGACACCTGTACCCCGGCCTCATCAAATTCTTTGTACAGGGGCGTCTCCAGCCCCTGGGGCATCGCGTCCAGCCGCGGGCCGAACCCGGCCAGCCGCAGGCAGGCGTCGGCCCGGGCGCTGTCGTACCGCACCGCGGCGGCTATGTTCTGCCCCAGCGGGAAGGCCAGCAGCTGAAAGTCCTGGAACACGACCGAGAACAGGGCCAGATAGTCTTTGTACGCATACTTGCGGATGTCGATGCCGTTTAACAGGATCTCGCCCTCGGTGGGGTCGTACAGGCGGCACAGCAGCTTGATCAGCGTCGTCTTGCCGGAGCCGTTTTCCCCCACGACCGCCAGGCGGCTGCCCACGCGGAATTTCAGGTTTACATGGCGCAGGGCCCAATCGCCGGCGCCGGGGTAGCGGAAGGACACATCCCGCAGTTCGATGTCATACTGCCGGTCGGCGCGTTTTTCCGTCGTCAGGCTGCCCTGGTACATCCGGTTGGGCAGGTCCAGAAACGCAAACGTTTCCCGCAGAAAAACGGCGTTGGCCCGGTAAGTTCCCCAGGTGCTCACCAGCCCGTTGATGTTCTCAGACAGGGCGGTGACGGCGGCCACGTACTGGGCCACGCTGCCCACCGGGAAAGCCCCCGCCCAGGCTTTCAGGCAGACAAAGGCGTAGGCAAGCCCCGTAAACATACCGGAGACTGCCGCCCCCGCCCCGGCCCACAGGCCGATGGGCCCTTTGGCCAGCCGGGAAATGGGCCCGCCGGGCAGGAAGGTCCCGTCCCTGCCGTAGTGCTCCACCAGCCGGTCCTGGCAGTACAGGCGCACGTCCGCGCTGCGCCCGGGCAGGGCGATCTCCCCCAGGCAAAACGCGAAGAGCCGGTTGGCGTCTGTGCCGGATTTTGACGCGCGCACATAATATTGTTCGCATCGGTTCCGGCACAGTGGGGAGAGGAACGCGACCCCCAACAGCACCGCCAGCGCCAGCAGCAGGGCCAGCGGATGGTTCAGCACCGCCCAGGCCCCGGCGCTCTGCGGCACCTGCCGGGTGAACAGCGTCACCGTCAGGGCGATGGCGCTTGCCGCGCCGAACAGCGGTTTGAGCAGGTCCTCCGCATAGTAAACGATGGAGAACAGCCCGTACCCGCCCCAGTTGTAAAGCTCAAACATGCGGGCCAGCAGTTCGTGGGTGCGCGGGTCGTCCGCGCCCTCAAAATCCATCGAGAGGAGTTTGTCGGCCTCCACTTTTTGCAGGGTGTAGTACACGGCCCTTCGGT
Organism: Candidatus Gemmiger excrementipullorum; assembly: GCA_019115045.1. Lineage (GTDB taxonomy): Bacteria > Bacillota > Clostridia > Oscillospirales > Ruminococcaceae > Gemmiger > Gemmiger excrementipullorum. Next base: position 10,659 of record DXEI01000137.1, read on the forward strand.
AGACCTGCCGCCAGCGGTTCAGCAGCGCCGCAAGGGCCCCCAGCCCGGCGGTCAGCAGCACCGTCACCGCCGCCCAAACCGCCAGCCGCTGCGGGTCCCGGCCGCCCGCCAGCTCGTTTAAGATCTGGGCGGAGCAATAGATGGTCACATACGGCGCAGCCCCGGAAACGGCGCAGTAGGCCGCCAAAGAGGGCAGCATGCGGGGGAGATACCGGTGCCAGACCTTGCAGGCCCGCAGGGTCGCGTGCAGGGTCTCCCGAAACCCTGCCAGAGATCCTTTTTCAGCCATGGCCGTTCCCCTCCTTGTAGTATTGGCTCTGGATCGCAAAGAGCCTGGCGTATTCTCCGCCCTGCTCCAGCAGGGACTGGTGGGTGCCTTCCTCCAGAATTTTACCGCCGCCCAGCAGCAGGATGCGGTCGCAGAACCGGGTGGATGCCAGCCGGTGGGAAATGTAAAAGGAGGTCCGCCCCTGGGTCAGCTCGCTGTACCGCAGGTAGAGCTGGTGCTCGGCGATGGGGTCCAGCGCGGCGGTGGGTTCGTCCAGAATGATGATGGGCCCGTTTTTGTACAGCGCCCGGGCCAGCATCAGGCGCTGCAATTCACCGCCGGAAAGCTGGATGCCGTCCTCATAGACGCCCTTGCCGATGTGGGTCTGCCCGCCCCGGGGCAGGGCGCGGTACTTCTCCCACAGGCCTGCCCGCCGTATCGCATCCTCGATGCCGGCGGTGTCCGTGCTGCCGGGCTGCTGGGCGACGTTATCCGCCAGCGTGGTGTCAAACACAGAAAAATCCTGGAACACGGTCGAGAACAGCGTGTAGTACGCCCGGCGGTCATACTGCCGGATGTCCTGCCCGTTCAAAAGCACCCGCCCGCCGGTGGGGTCCAGCAGGCCGCAGCAAAGTTTCATCAGGGTGGTTTTGCCCGCGCCGTTCAGCCCCACGATGGCCAGTTTTTCCCCCGGGGCTACGGTCAGATCAATGTGGGAGAGGGTGTCCTGCTCCGCACCGGGGTACCGGAAGGAGACGTCCTCCAGCCGCAGGGTATACGGCGTATGGAGGTCGGGCGCGATGGGCTTGCCCCCTTCAAACAGGAAGGGCTCCGGCACTTCCAGGTAGTTGCGCACACTGCACAGTTCCAGGCTGAACTGGTGCAGTTCCCCAAAGCCTTTTAAAATGCCCGTCACCCAGGCGGTAAAGTTCCCCACGGCTGTAAAGTACAAAAGGAACTCGGCGGCGGGCATCCCTTCCCGCAGGGTCATCGCCAGCAGGTAGCCGTAGGCCGCCCCGTTGCGCAGCAGGGTAAAGAAGACCTCCGCCAGGTCCCCCCGCAGGTACACCCGCTGCTCTTTTACAAGCAGGTCCTGGTAAAGCCCCAGCACGGTGGCGTACACATCCTTAAGCCAGTCCCCCATGCCAAAAAGAAGGATGTCCTTCAGCGCGCCGCGGTCGGCGGCCTTTTTGCGGATATAGTCCATCCGCTGGCCCAGGGCGCCCTGCTCTTTCCGGTGCGCAAAAGCCCACCGGGGGCCCCACCGCGCGCAGAGGGAACTCAACACAGCCGTACCGGCGGCGATGAGGACCAGCGCCGGGTCCAGGCGCAGGAACAGCAGCAGATACACGCCAAACCCCAGCAGGTTTTGGGCGATCTCCGTCAGCACGCGCCAGATGGCTTCCCCCGCAGCGCCGTTGGAGCTCAGCGCCATGCTGGCCCTCTCTTTCTCCTTTTCGAGGTCCGGCCTGCCCACATGGGGGTAGGAAGTCCGCAGCGATTTGAGGGTGAGCTGCATCACCAGCGTCATCCGCAGCTGCACCCTGCCGTACATGGTGTTTTCGTTCCCGTAGGCCAGCAATCCCCGCAATAGTGCCAGCGCGCCGGCCATCACGGCGATGGTGCCGAACAGTTCCCCCAGGGGCGCGGCGGTTTCCACCTTGCCCAGCGCCAGGGGCGCCAGGTACAGTTCCGCCAGGCTGACAGCCACGTGGAGCAGGGCCAGCGCCAGGCAGAGCCACAGCACGCTTTTGTGCTCCTGCCATGCCAGGCGGATCATATACCCGGTGTTCTGCCACATGTTGTAGGTTGGTTTTTGGGTTTGCTTCATGCAGATGTTCACCTCTTTTGCCTTTAGCCTACCACAACAAAAGGTCCCCGGGGGCTTCCGGGGACGAAACGTTACTTTTGGGGGACGAACTGTAAGCCTTTCACCCCTGGGGCAGCAAAATCTCGGTGGTAAAGGCCCCGTCCTCACTGTTGCGGCTGAGGTACCCGCCCAGGCGCTGCACCACCGCGTCAATGCGCAGCAGCCCAAACCCGTGGCCGTCCCCTTTGGTGGTGGCAAAGCGGCCGGCTGCCTTTTTCTGTTTGCCGCCGGGGGCCAGGTTGGTAAAGGAGATGTAGAGCTGGCTGCCCTTCATGTCCATGTACAGGCGGATCATCCGTTGGTCCTGCGGCAGCTTGACGCTGGCCTCGATAGCGTTGTCAAAGAGGTTGCCCAACAGGACGCAGAGGTCCAGGTCAGAGATCGACAGCTTGACCGGGATGCGCGCGTCGGCCCGCACCGGCACCCCCTTGGCGCGCGCCAGCGAGATCTTGCTGTTCAAAATGGCGTCCGCCATGGTGTTGCCGGTTTTTACTGCCGGGTCCACCCGGCTGAGGTCGTGTTCCAGTTCGGTCAGGTAGGCCTGCACGGCGGCCAGGTCGCCCTTTTGGGCGTAGCTTTTCAGCAGCTGGATATGGTTGCGGAAATCGTGCCGCCAACCCCGCATCTCCTGGTACATGGTTTCTGTCTCCCGGTAATGGGTCTCCATGATCTCGCGCTGGTACGCTGCCAGCTTTTTGTGCAGCCGGTTTTCAAAAAGCCGCATCCGGTCACCCTCCTTTTACAGCGTCTGCAAGATCGCGCGGTTGAGCGCCTCATAACCACCCCGGGGCAGGGGCACGGCGCTGCCGCTTTCCAAGATCGCTTCCTTTTTTGTAGCCCGCCGCACCTTGCCCAGGTTCACCACAAAGGAACGCCCCACCCGGAAAAACCGCGCGTCGAGTTCGCGTTCCAGCGCCGAGAGCGCCTTTTTTACGGTGTAGGCCTCGCGGCCCGTATGCACGGTGACGTAGTTGCCGCGCACTTCCAGGTATTCTACTTCATACAAGGGCACGCGCACCAGTTCCTCGGGCAGTTCCAGCAGCAGGGCCCTGCCGCTTTGGTGCAGGCGTTCGGCCGCCCGCCCCAGCACCGAGAAGAGCTTTTCGCGGTCGAGCGGCTTGAGCAGGTAGTGCAGGGCCGAGACGTCATACCCCTCTGCGATATAATCGGCGTAGCCGGTGATGAAAACGATCTGCGTCCGCTTGTTTTGCTGCCGCACGGCTTTTGCCAGCTCCACGCCGCTGCACCCGGGCATCTCGACGTCCAGCAGCAAAATGTCCCAGGCTTTGTCCTGCTCATATTGGAACAGAAAAGCGTCGCCGGTGGGGAACTGCCGGACCTCCACCGAATAGCCGTGCTTGTGCGCCCACTGGACGGCGCACGCCTGTGCGAGTTCCCGCGCCTGCGGTTCGTCGTCGCATACCGCGATCCGGTAGTCCATGGTGTCCCCCCTCCCCTTTTGTGCTGCGGTCCCATTATATACCAAAGCGGCACAAAAGAAAAGGCATCAGCCCGGTGCGCATGGGTGACAATAAGGGGAGCGAGTTATTGGGGGGGATATTTGTTATTGCCTTTTCTCCCCCACAATTCCGCCCGGAAAGTACGCCCTATTGCGTCTATGCACCGCATGGGGTATAATATGGACAAAGCCCAGTGTCCAAACGAAAGGAGTTGAATGCCGATGCTCTATCCGTTTATGACCCTTAACGATGGAACAGAGATCACCTACTCAGAACCCAAAGCCGACGGGTGTACCATCGTCAATATCGAAACCCCAATTGAAAACGGGTTCAAGTCCGCGACCTGTGCGATCCCCGGCTATAAGTGGGAGAATCACGGCTATTC
>DXEI01000138.1 GCA_019115045.1 Candidatus Gemmiger excrementipullorum
GGGTTGGTGGAGTTGCCGGTGATGGAAACGTCAACGCCCTCCAGCTTCATGATGGCCACACCCTCGAGCACGTCGTTGGCGCCGTAGCACTTGACGGCCGCGCGCTCGCCGTCCGAGTAGGGGACGGTCTCGACGACCTTGACCTCGCCGGTCTTGAAGTCGAAATCGGTCTTGACGTAGGTAAAGCCGTTGATGCGGCTGATGATCATGGCGGCGTCCTTGCCCAGGCCGTTCAGGATGACGCGCAGGGGCTCTTTGCGGACCTTGTTGGCGGTGCGGGCGATGCCGATGGCGCCTTCGGCGGCGGCAAAGGACTCGTGCCCGGCCAGGAAGCAGAAGCAGCGGGTGTCCTCATGCAGCAGCATGGCGCCCAGGTTGCCGTGGCCCAGGCCGACGTGGCGCTGCTCGGCCACGGAGCCGGGGACGGTGAAGGCTTCGAGGCCCTCGCCGATGGCGGCGGCGCAGTCGGCCGCGCTCTTGAGGCCGCGCTTGACCGCAATGGCGGTGCCGAGGGTGTAGGCCCAGACGGCGTTGTCGAAGCAGATGGGCTGGATGCCGCGGATGATCTTATCGCAGTCGATGCCCTTGGCCAGCAGCATCTCGTTGCAGGCGTCGAGGCTCTCCAGCCCGTTGGCTTTCAGGCACTCGTTGATTTTGGGCATACGGCGTTCCTGGGATTCAAAAGTTGCCATAGTGTGGTTCCTCCCTCTTCTTATTCTTCACGCGGGTCGATGTACTTGACAGCGCCCTGCTCGGCAGAGAAGCGGCCGTAGGTGCCGATGTTCTTCTCGTACGCCTCTTTGGGGTCCTTGCCGTGGCGGATGTCTTCCATCATCTTGCCGAGACGGACGAACTGGTAGCCGATGACCTGGTTGTCCTTGTCCAGCGCGGTCTTGAGGATGTAACCCTCGGTCAGTTCCAGGTAGCGCACGCCCTTGACTTTGGTAGAGAAAATGGTACCGGTCATGCTGCGCAGGCCCTTGCCCAGGTCGTCCAGACCCGCGCCGACGGGCAGGCCGTTCTCCGAGAAGGCGGTCTGGCTGCGGCCGTAGACGATCTGCAGGAACAGCTCACGCATGGCGACGTTGATGGCGTCGCACACCAGGTCGGTGTTGAGCGCTTCCAGGATGGTCTTGCCGGGCAGGATCTCGCCCGCCATGGCGGCGGAGTGGGTCATGCCGGAGCAGCCCAGCGTCTCGACGAGGGCTTCCTCGATGATGCCGTTTTTGATGTTCAGGCTGAGCTTGCAGGCGCCCTGTTCCGGGGCGCACCAGCCTACGCCGTGGGTATAGCCGCTGATGTCCTCGATTTTATAGGCCTTGACCCACTCGCCTTCTTCGGGGATGGGGGCGGGACCATGATGGGGCCCTTTTGTGATCGGGCACATGTTTTTGACCTGTGCGGAGTATTCGATCATAATTTTCTCTCCTTTGCATAGTTGTTAGGCTTTTCACAGCTAAGTTTATTATATAGGAAACAGCGGTGGTTTGCAAGACGTTAGCCCTTGCTAACCCTCTGTTTTTTCGTCTATCTTGCCAAAATCCGGCCGGGTTCAATACAAAAAACCGAACAAGACGCGGGACGCCGCGCCGCACACGGCCATCATGGCGATGGCGGCCAGCACCGGCGGCGTCCACAGCCGCGCAAGGCCCGGCTTTGGCGGCGGCGCCGCCGCCTTTTTGCGGGGCTTGGCGCGCGGTGCGGGCGCGGCGGCGGGGGCGTCCTCGGGCGGCAGGCAGAACACCTGCAGCAGCCCGAACAGCAGCATGACCTCGGGGAAGACCATCGACACGCGGATGGACACCACCGCGTGCGCCAGGTAGCTGACGAGCGCCAGCGTGACGGGCGCGACGCCGGGGCGCAGCCAGTTTTGCGCCGCGCGTTTAAGGTGCGCGGCCACGAACCACACCCAAGCCGCCAGCCCCAGCAGGCCGGTGGTCAGCAGCTGTTCCAGATACTCATTATGGGCGGCGTAAAAGGTGTTCATGCGGGGGGTCAAATCGCTGCCGGCCCAGGCGCGCATGGCGGTGTGCATCATGCCGGTGCCTACGCCCGCCAGCTTGCGCCACAGCGGCTGGTCCAGCCAGGTCGCCCAGGTGATGCGCCAGGCCGTGCCGCGGTAGGTGCCCCAGTCGTCGTTGATGACGAGCACCTCGTCCAGCCGCCCCAGGCTGGGGAAACCCGGCCAGAAGTTGGCCAGCGCGAACAGCGCGGCCCCCAGCACGACCACCACGGCCGCCACGACGCGGCCGGCTTTCCACAGCGGGACCTCGCGCCCGCGCAGCCCAAAGCGCAGCAGTGCCCACAGCGCCGTGCACACCATGAATCCCGCCGTGGCAAAATGGCCAAGTGCCGCCAGCATCGGCCGGCCACCCTGGGTGTAGACGTTCTCGCGCATGTACATCATCCACCCGGCGTGGAAGAAAAAGAACGCCCCGATCACCGCCAGGCGGCGCAGGATGCGGGTGGTGAACATCTTCTGGCAGATGAGCACCAGCACCGCCGCGCCGATGCCCAGCGCCAGGCCCTCGGCGTCGACGACGGCGAGCGCCAGCCCGCCAAAGAACGCCGGCACGCCGTAAAACAGCGTGTGGCGCACACCGCGCGCGACCAGAAAAGCGTAGAACACCAGCGGCAGCGCCACCGCCATAAAGGCGGAGTTGAAGTTTTTCTGCCCCAGGGTAGAGAAAAACTGTGCGCGCTCCACAACGGCCGTATCGGCATAGGCGCCGATGAGGTCGATGTTGAAGATGTTGAGCACATACAGCACCGTGACGATGGCGGCGGTGACGCCGATGCAGAACGTCAGGCCGTTGAGCAGCCCCTGCGGCGCAAACGCCCGCACGGCCAGGTAGCCGGCCGCCGTGAACAGCACCATCATGCACCCGCCGTAGTAGCCGCCCAGCCCCCAGAACGAGGACACCGGCGACAGCGACGCCGCCGTGGACACCAGCCCGGTGAGCACAAACGCCCCCAGCGCCCACAGGCTGTGGTCGCCCGGCGTCAGGCGGCCGCGCAGCGGGGACGCGCCCACCAGCGCCAGCGCGCCCAGCCACAGGCAGAACGCCCAGCACAGCGTGCACACGCCGGTGAACTTAACGACGCCGAGGTTGGAGAATTTGTCGATATATAAAGGGTAGACGCACAGCACCGCCAGCAAAAACGCGGTGGCCGAGCGCGCTGCGAGCTGCCGCAGCTGCAATGTCTGCTGCATGGGACCTCCTTTGCGCAAACAGGGCACGGTCAATAACTTCTTTACATTGTATCTATTTTACACACCGCGGCGTTTTTTGCAAGCGGGCGGCAGCGGTTTTACAAGTTTGACACAAGCCAGCCCCGCCAGCGCGCAGCCCCCGGCCAGCCAGTGCCGGGCAGTCAGCCCCAGCGCCTGGCTGCCAAGGTAGCTCAGCAAACTGCCGCCGCACATGCCCAGCGCAAGGAAACCATAGTTGACCCCGGCATGGCGCAGGCCGAACAGATCGGTGTTGAACGCCGGCTGCACCGCCGCCGCGCCCGAGTAGCAGAACGTCAGCAGCGCGTAGGCCGCCGGCATCCACCAGCCGCCCGCAAAGGCGAACCACGCCGAACCCGCCGCCAGCCCCAGGTAGACGCCGTACAGCGCCCGTTTGCGGCCCAGGCGGTCGCTGGCGGCGGGGCACAGCAGCCGCCCGGCCGCGCTGGCCAGCGACCCCAGCACGACGCAGAGCGGGGCGGCAGCCTCCGGCAGGCCGCGGTCGGCCGCCAGGGAAAGGATCTCGGGGCTGAACAGCAGCACCGGCGGCGCGCTGAGCGCCACCGCCGCCGCGCACAACCGGTACTGCGGCGTGCGCAGCATCTGGCGGGGGGCCAGCCCCTGCAGCGGCGCCTGCGGGGCGGCGGGCGGGTCTTGCAGCAGCGCCGCGCCCGCGCCGCACACCAGCAGCATGACGCCGCCCAGCGCCGCAAAGCAGGCGCGGATGCCCCACGCCCCGCCCACGCCGCGCACGAACAGCGTGTAAAACGCGCCCGAAAGCCCCATGGCCGCCCCGGTCACTCCGGTGGCCCAGCCCTTTTTGCCGCGGTACCACTTTTGCGCGCAGGCCAGCACCGCCGGGGCCAAAAAGGCGCTGCCCGCCCCGGCCGGCAGGCTGTAGACGAGCAAAAACAGCACGATGCTGCCCGGCGGCGTCAGCGCGGCGGCGAAAAAGCCGCCCGCCAGCAGCGCTGTGCCCCACAGCCCGGCTGTGCGCGGGCCGCGGCGGTCCTGCAACAGGCCGCCCGCCGCGCAGCCCGCGCCGTAGGCTGCCACCAGCAGCGCAAATGCCAGCATGGCCTGCCCGCGGCTGAACCCGTACCCCTGCATGACGGGGCGCTGGAACACGCCCCACGCCGCCGGGATGCCGGTGAGCAGCTGCACCCCGGCCCCGGCCGCCAGAATGTACGGCCCGCGGTTTTGCTTTGCCATGGCGAAAGCCCCCTTCCCCTGCCGTACAGTATGCCCGCCGCCGCTGCGTTTCATAACCGCGCCGCGCATTGACAAAATACAGCGGGGCGTTTATCATGGTAGCAGTATCGAGAGAAGGAGCATCCTGCCATGAAGACCCAGCCGTTAAAAGGCATGCGCGACCTGCTGCCGCAGGAACAGGCGCTGCGTGATTCCATCCAGGGCCAGATCTTGGCCGTCTACCGCGCCGCCGGGTTCCAGCGCATCTCCACCCCCATTTTGGAGGACATGGAGAATCTGGACAAAAGCGACGGCGGCGACAACCTGAATTTGATCTTTAAAGTGCTCAAGCGCGGCGACAAGCTGGAAAAGGCGCTGCAGAGCGGCGACGAAGCCCAGCTTTCCGACATGGGGCTGCGGTACGACCTGACGCTGCCGCTCTCACGCTATTACGCCGCCCACCGCAACGAGCTGCCCAACCCGTTCAAGGTCATCCAGACCGACCGCGTCTACCGCGCCGAGCGCCCGCAGAAGGGCCGCCTGCGCGAGTTCGTGCAGTGCGACATCGACATTTTGGGCGACAGCTCCCCCAACGCCGAAGTCGAGCTCATCGACGTGACGGCCCGTGCGCTGCTGACCATCGGCTTCAGCGGCTTCACCGTGCACATCAACGACCGGCGCATCCTGCGCGCGATGCTGCAGGCGATGGGCTTTGACGCCGCGGACCTCGACTCGGTCTGCGTCAGCTTTGACAAGCTGGACAAGATCGGCCCCGACGGCGTCAAGGCCGAACTGACCGAAAAAGCCTTTGCCCCTGCGGCCGTCGACGCGCTGGACGCCTTTTTGCGCAAAGGCGATTTCAGCCTGGAGGCCGTGACCGCCCAGCTGGGCGACGACGCCCTGACCGCCGACCTGCGCTATGTGCTGGCCGCCAGCGAGAAGATCGCTGCCGGGCGCTACGGCATCGCCTACACGCCCAGCCTGGTGCGCGGGCAGGGGTACTACACCGGCATGGTGTTTGAGGTCACCTGCCCGCAGTTCGGCGGCGCGGTGGCCGGCGGCGGCCGCTACGACAACATGGTGGGCAAGTTCATCGGCCAGCAGGTGCCGGCCGTCGGGTTCTCCATCGGGTTTGAGCGCGTCTGCGGCATTTTGCTGGAGCAGGGCTGCCAGATCCCCGGGGCCAAGCCGCGCCTGGCGCTTTTGTACCTGCCCGACGCCGATTTTGCCGCCGTGCTGCAAAAAGCCGAGCGCCTGCGCGCCGGCTATGACGTGACGGTGCTGGCGCAGGCCAAAAAGCTGGGCAAGCAGTTTGGCACGCTGGAAGCCTCCGGCTATGCCGCCGTGGCCTTTGCCGACAACGACGACCTGAAACTGCTTGGGCAAAAAGCCGAATAACCCTGCAAAAAATTGTGCAACAGGCTGAATTTTAACAGTCTGTTGCTTTTTTGTAGGCTTTTTGTAGGCAAGCTGTAACCCACGCCCCCGGTTTTTATGGTATACTGGGGTTACCGAACGATCCTGCCGCGCACCGCGCGGCCCTGAAAGGAGCGAGCCTTATGACCAAACGTATCCGACGCCTGACGGCCGCGCTGCTGGCCGCCGCGCTGCTGGCCGGGTGCGGCGGTTCCGACAGCGGTTCCAACACTGCCAGCTACGACGCCGTGGCTGAGGAGAGCCTGGCCCTGGCGTCCGGCGGCACCGAGAGCGCCCTGCTGCCCGACACCGCCACCGGCGAAAGCGCGCAGAAGATCATCTACCGCGCCGACCTGTATATGGAATCGACCGACTTTGACGCCGCGCAGGACACCCTGCTGGACGCCGTGGACGCCGCCGGCGCCTGGCTGGAGTACAGCTACCAGAGCGGCTCTGCCAAAGAGCAGGACCGCCGCGTGGAGTACACCGTGCGCGTGCCGGTGGAAAACTACAGCGCCTTTTTGGAGCAGGCCGGCCAGGCCGGCAGCGTGCTGAACCTGAGCGAGAACGCCGAGGACGTGACGAGCGAGTACATCGACGTCGACGCGCGCATCACCTCGCTGGAAGCCCAGCGCGACCGCCTGAACGAACTGGCCGCCCAGGCCGAGACGACCGCCGACCTGCTGGAGATCGAGAACCAGCTTTCCAACGTGCAGTACCAGCTGGAGAGCTACACCCAGCAGATGCGCGCACTGGAAGGCAAGATCACCTACTCGACCGTTGACATCAGCCTGGAGGAAGTTGCCGTGCTGACGCCCACCGGCGTGACGTTCGGCGCGCGCCTGGCCGATGCGTTCGGCGGCGGCTGGCGCATGTTCGTGGATTTTGTGCAGGGCCTGGTGCTGACGCTGGTCTACCTGTGGCCGCTGCTGGTCATTGCAGCGGTGGTCGTGGGCGTCGTGCTGGTGCAGCGCCGCAAACACCCGCGCCCGCCCAAACCGCCCAAGCCCGGCAAAAAAGCCCCGGCGCCGCCCGCGCAGTACGGCCTGCCCGACGCGCCGGCCGCCAATGCCCCGCCGCAAAGCGGCAAACCGGACGCCCCGAAAAACCCGGACGCCCCGCAGGACGCCCCCGCCGCCCCGGCAGAAACGCCGGAACCGCCCAAGCCGAAATATTGACCCCTGCCAAATGGAACCGCCCCGGGCCTGTACAGGCCCGGGGCGGTGTCTTATAGGGTACGCTGTAAATTACTGTGCGCGGCGCTTGCGCAGTGCCAGCAGCGCCAGCAGCGCGCCGGCCGCCGCAACGGCCGCACCGCCCAGCGCCCCCGCCGGCAATTCATCGCCGGTCTGCGGGATCGCGGCCGCCGGGGCGGCGGATGCTGCCGGGGCCGCCGCTTCGGCCGCTCCGCTCGGGAGCGTGCCGCGCCGGGCACAAAAACAAAGACTCAAGATGTTTGCAGTGGCTTTTTCAGGATGCCCAGCAGCGCGGCGGTCAGCAGCGAGCCGGCCAGCAGCGCCAGCAAAAAGCCCAGCGGGTTTTGGATGACGGCGATGAGGAACAGCCCGCCGTGGGGCGCAGGGCAGCCGCAGCGCAGAAACACCGTCAGGAACCCCGCCAGGCCGCTGCCCAGCATGCAGGCCGGGCCGACGCGCAGCGGGTCGCGCAGCGCGAAAGGCAGCGCGCCCTCGGTGACGAAAGAGGCGCCCATGAGCAGGTTTTGCGGCACGGTGCGGCGTTCTTCGGCCGTGAAGCGGTTTTCAAACAGCAGGCAGGCCAGCGCCACACCGATGGGCGGCACCATGCCGCCGACCATGGCGGAAGCCATGATGTCGTACTGCTCGCTGACAAGCGCCACCGTGCCGGTGACGTACGCCGCTTTGTTGATGGGCCCGCCGTAGTCGGTGGCCATCAGCAGGCCCAGCACCGCGCCCAGCGCCAGGCGGCTGCCGCCGTTCATGGCCGAAAGCAGCGTGCACAGCCAGGTGTTGAAATCGCCCAGCGGCGGGTTGACGATAAGAACCATCAGCAGCCCGACGCCCAGCAGACTGAACACCGGCAGCAGCAGGCCGGCCCGAAGCTGCTCCAGAGACTGCGGCAAAAATGTATCGCACAGCCATTGCAGCAGCCGCACCAGCATGCCCGCCGTAAACCCGGCGACCAGCGCGCCCCAGAACCCGCTGGAGACCCAGCTAGCCTCCGGCGCGGCGGTCACGCCCAGCTGCGCCAGGTACCCGCCCATCAGGCCGGGCATAAAGGCCGGGGTATCGCCGATGCTGTGCGCGATGAACGCCGCCAGCACCGGGTACACCAGCACAAACGCGGTGCGCCCCAGCGTATTGAGGGTATCCCCCGCTACAGGCGGCGCGCCCAGCTGGTCGAGCAGCAGCGCGACCGCGATCATAACGCCGCCCGCCACCACAAACGGCAGCATGTGCGAGATGCCGGCCATCAGGTGGCGGTAGGCTTCCCGGCCCAGCTCGCGCCAGTCGTTGGTGCGCAGCGCGTTGCCGCCGCGGTATACCGGCGTGCGGCCGGCGGCCGCGCGGTCCAATACGCCCTGCGCGTCGCGGATGGCCTCCCGCGTGGTGACCGTGAGCACCCGCTTGCCGACGAACCGTGCCATCGGCACCGAGCGGTCGGCCGCCACCAGGATGCAGTCGGCGTTCGCGATCTCCTCCGACGTCAGGGGGTGTTCGACGCCCATGGCGCCGTTGGTCTCCACTTTCAAGTCCAGCCCGCGCGACCGCGCCGCCTTTTGCAGCGCTTCGGCCGCCAGGTAGGTGTGCGCCAGGCCGGAGGGGCAGGCCGTGACCGCCAGCAGGCGGCCGCCAGCTGCAGAGGGGGCCGGGGCCTGGGGTTCGGGGGCGCGGCGTTCCTGCGCGGCGATCAGGTCGTAAAACGCCTGCGGGGTCTGCGCCTGCATCAATTTGGCGCACAGCGCTTTGTCCATCAGCAGTTTGGCCAGTTCCGCCAGCACCTGCACGTGCAGGTCGTTGGCGCCGTCCGGCGCGGCGATCAAAAACATCATGCGCACCGGTTCGCCGTCCGGCGTGGTGCAGCCCAGCGGCGGGTCCAGCGTCAGCGCGGCCAGCGCGACTTCCCGCACGGCCTTGCTTTTGGCATGCGGGATCGCCAGCCCGCCGCCGATGCGGGTGGCGCCCAGCGCCTCCCGCTTTTGCACATCGGCCGCAAAGGCGTCGGCGTCGGTGACATCGCCGCTTTGGGCCAGCAGCCCCGCCATCAGGCGCACGGCTTCCGGCAGCGACGCCGCCGGGCGGCGCAGCGCTATGCAGGCGGGCTGCAGGTGATCCGTAATGTGCATCGGGGGCCTCCTTTTGCGGGCAAACGCGCCTGAAGCGCGCGCCAGGCGTACCCTTAGTAAAAAGACGGCCCCGCCACAGCGGAGCCGTCTTGTGCAGGTAAAGGGTTATCAGTTGAGCAGGGTCTCCTCGGTCTCGGGGTCGAACAGGTGGATCTTGTTGGTATCCATCGCGACCACGATCTTGTCGCCGCGGCGGGACTTGGAGGTCGGCGCGACGCGGGCCATGATGTTCTGGCCCTTGTAGGTCAGGTAGAGGTAGATCTCGGCGCCCATCAGCTCGGAGACTTCGACCTCGGCGCTGACGTGGCTGTTGGGATGCTTGGCCAGGAACTCTTCGTCGTCCTTGATGTCCTCAGGACGGATGCCGACCTTGAGGGTCTTGCCAACGTAGGCGTCCAGCTTGCCGTCGGCGGTCTTTTCGGTCGGGATGGGGATGATGGTGCCGGCCAGGTCGACGGTGTACTGGTTGCCGTCCTTGTTGAGCTTGCCGTCCAGGAAGTTCATCTGCGGGCTGCCGATGAAGCCGGCGACGAAGATGTTGCAGGGGTAGTCGTACAGGTTCTGCGGGGTGTCGACCTGCTGGATCAGGCCGTCCTTCATGACGACGATGCGGTCGCCCATGGTCATGGCCTCGGTCTGGTCATGGGTAACGTAGATGAAGGTGGTGGCGAGTTTCTTGTGCAGCTTGATGATCTCGGTACGCATGCTGGTACGCAGCTTGGCGTCCAGGTTGGACAGAGGCTCGTCGAGCAGGAAGACCGCCGGGTTACGGACCATCGCGCGGCCGAGGGCGACACGCTGGCGCTGACCACCGGACAGAGCCTTGGGTTTACGGTCGAGCAGGTGCTCGATCTCGAGGATCTTGGCGGCTTCGCGCACGCGCTTGTCGATCTCGTCCTTGGGCATCTTGCGCAGCTCCAGGCCGAACGCCATGTTCTTGTACACGGTCATGTGCGGGTACAGCGCGTAGTTCTGGAACACCATGGCGATGTCGCGGTCTTTCGGCGGGACATCGTTGATCAGGCGGTCGCCGATGTACATCTCGCCGCCGGAGATCTCTTCCAGGCCGGCGATCATGCGCAGCGTGGTGGACTTGCCGCAGCCGGAAGGACCGACGAAGACGATAAACTCTTTATCGGCGATCTCGAGGCTGAAGTCGGGCACGGCCACGACATTGCCGGGGTAAACTTTCTTGACGTGACGGCAGCTGATGGAAGCCATAACAAAAACCCTCCAAATCGATTTCTAGTGGCCCCGCAAGGGGGCTGTTTTTCTTGACGTCATCATAATAACATGATATAATCCGTTTGAAAATAGCATTTTATTGATATTGAGGTGGTAATATTGATTTTTGCGCCGGAACTGTACTGCGCCTGCACCAAAACGGTGGAACTGGACGGGCTTTCCCCTGCCGAACTGGGCGGCGACGGGCTGTGGGTGGGGGTGCTCTCCCGCGGGGCGTGCGCCCTGCAGGGGTGCGAGCGCCCGGGCCGCAGCGGCGATATCCTGCTGGGGGGCGGGCCGCTGACACTGACCCCGCAGACCGACTGCCACCTGGTGGCCGTGCGGCTGACCGGCCGCTGCGCCGAGGCCTACCTGCTGCGCCTGGGCGCGCCGCGCTGGGCGGACGGCGCGGCCTGCCCCGGCGCGGCGGAGCTGGCGGCCCAGCTGCACGGCGGGGCCAGCGCGCCGCTGGCCTACGCGCTGCTGTGCGCCGTGGCCAAAGCGGACGAGACAGCCCGCGCGCTGCCGCCGCTGGTGCGTGAAGCCGTGACGGCGATGCAGCAGAACTACATGGCCCTGTACGGCATGGAGGAGTTGAGCGAGCACCTGGGCGTGACCAAAAGCCACCTGGTGCGGGCGTTCAAACAGGCGATGGGCATCACGCCCGGCAAGTACCTGACCGCCGTGCGCATCGAGGCCGTGAAAACGCTGCTGATGAGCGGTGAGTACAACCTGGACACCATCGCCGGGCTGACGGGGTTTTCGGGCGCGAACTACCTGTGCCGCGTCTTCAAGCGGGAGGAAGGCGTCAGCCCCGCCGTCTGGCGGGCGGCCGCCGCGCCGCTGCCCGCCGCCCCCAAACTGCCCCCGCGCGGCGAGGAGATGTTCCTGTAAAAAGGCCCCTGCCGGGCCTGCACGCAAAGACCGGCGCAGCCGCGATGGCTGCGCCGGTCTTTCTGTCTATTGTTTTGCTTATTCGGCGGTCTTGTAGCCGTCGGGGTTGTGGCTCTGCCAGTTCCAGCTGTGGGCGCACATATCCTCGATGCCGTACTCAGCCTTCCAGCCCAGCTCGCGCTCGGCCTTGGCGGGGTCGGCCCAGCACTCGGCGATGTCGCCGGGGCGGCGTGGGTCGATGACATAGGGCAGTTCGCGCCCGCAGGCTTTGCTGAAAGCGTGGATGACGTCCAGCACACTGTAGCCGTGGCCGGTGCCCAGGTTGCAGATGAACAGGCCGGGCTTCTGCTCCAGCTTTTTGATGGCCGCCACATGGCCGCGGGCCAGGTCGACGACGTGGATGTAGTCGCGCACGCCGGTGCCGTCGGGCGTGGGGTAGTCGTTGCCAAAGACGTGGACTTTTTCCAGCTTGCCGACAGCCACCTTGGCGATGTAGGGCACGAGGTTGTTGGGGATGCCGTTGGGGTCCTCGCCAATGAGGCCGGAGGGATGCGCACCGATGGGGTTAAAGTAGCGCAGCACGGCGACGTTGAGCGCCGGGTCGGCGTGGCAGCAGTCGGTGAGGATGCGCTCGGTAAACACCTTGGTGGTGCCGTAGGGGTTGGTGGTGGCCCCGGTGGGGAAATCCTCGGTGATGGGCACGCTGGCGGGGTCGCCGTAGACGGTGGCCGAGGAGGAGAAGATAAAGTTGTGGCAGTCATGACGGCGCATGACGTCCAGGATGTTGAGCGTGCAGGCCAGGTTGTTGGAGTAATACTCGATGGGTTTGGCGACGCTCTCGCCCACGGCCTTGTAGGCGGCGAACTGGATGACGCAGTCGATGTCGGGGTTGGCGGCAAAGATGCCTTCCACCGCCGCTTTGTCGGTCATGTCGGCCTCGACAAAGCGGAAATCCTTGCCGGAGATCTTTTTGACGCGGGCCAGCGCTTCGGGGCAGGAGTTGTAGAAGTTATCCGCCACGACGATGTCGTACCCTGCGGCCAGAAGCTCCACGCAGGTGTGGCTGCCGATGTAGCCGGCGCCACCGCTTACCAAAATTGCCATGCTGATCGTCTCCTTTTCCTGTTATCTTGTTGCTTTATGCGGGCAGCGGCTGCCCGCTTGGTTACTTACATTCTACTTTTTAGGGGCGTTTTCGGCCATAGACGTTTTCGGTAGCTCTTTGTCTTTTTGTTGCCTGCCCGGGCGGCGCGCCGGCAGGCCCTGCTGCATGCGGCGGTAGGCGCTGGGCGTGTTGCCGGTGGCGGCGCGGAATTTCTGGCTGAAATACGCGCCGGAGCAGTATCCCAGCTGTGCCGCGACCTCGCCGGGGGTGGCGCCGCGCGCCAGCAGCTGGGCGGCGTAGTCCAGCCGCATGGCGGCAAATTCTTCCATGGCGGTATGGCGCAGCCGCGCGCGGAACGCCTGCTGCAGCTGGGCGCGGCTGCACCCGATGGCGGCGCAGACTTCCTCGACGCGGACTTCCCGCGTCAGGTTGTGCGAAAAATAGGCGCGGGCGGCCTCCACCAGAGCGTTCTGGCGGCGTTCGCGCCGGATGCGCGCTGTGGGTTTGCGCGCGCGCTTTGTGCGCCGCGCCAGCAGGATCAGCAGGTTTTCGAGGTGGATGGCCAGCTGCTGGCGTGCGCCGAACGGCACCTCCTGCCGGGGGGCCGGCGCGGCGCCGGGGACGGCGGGCGGCTCGAACTGTTCGCCCACGGCGGCAAACAGCCAGTTGAGGTCGTTCTGCTCGGCCGGTTCGGCGTGGAACACCGCACCACGGAACCGGTCCATGGCTGCGCCGGTGCAGTGGAACTCGATGCGCAGCACCTCGGGCGGGATCTCGCCCATGCTGCGCATCGAGAACGTTTCCTCCGGCTGGTGCAGCAGGATGCCGCCCGCGCGCAGCAGCACGCGGCGGCCGGCGGCGTGCTCTTCGATGGCGCCGCTGCGCACATAGACGAGCTGCCAGGCCTGGGTCTGCGCGCCGGAGAAGTCTTCTTCGGGCCGGCGCTCGGACGCCCAGGCGGCCGTCACCGCGTCGATGCGCAGGGGGAAATCCTCACTGGATGGCATGGCGTCCCCTCCTTTGGGGCTACACGGCGATGACACCGCTGCCGGGCCAGAGGTCCTGCGCGGCGCCGCCGTAGTAGAATACGCCCGGTTCCACATCGGCCAGCTGCGGGAAGAGCGGCAGCTCGGGGCAGCTGTTGACGAGACCCAGGCAGTAGGCGGTCAGCGGGCTGAGCGTCTTTTCAATGGCGGTATAGACGTTTTCCCCGTCGGGGTCGTAGGTGCTGAGCATGATCTCGTCGGGGTAGGTCTGCTCGACATAGGCGGTCAGTTCGCCGTCGACATAGGGGTCGGCGCTGCCCTCGTACAGGTCGGGCGCGCCGAACAGGTGCAGGATCTCATGCGCGTAGGTCGCGGGGGATTCCGGCTCGATCTGTTCGGCGTAAGCGTCGTAGCGATACAGGCAGCAGTATTCGTGGTAGAAGTCAAAGCCGTCGTCGGCATAGTGCGCCATGGTAAAGGAAGTGCCGCGCACCGGCAGAAACAGCAAAAAGCCGATGTTGTCGGTGCCGTACTGCGCGCGCAGCTCGGCGGTGTCCAGCGTGGCGCACAAAGCGTCCATCTCGTCCAGGAAAGCGGCGCTCTCCTCCGAGTCGACGCCGCCGCGCAGCCGCGACTGCACCGCGTAGGTGCACTGCAAAGGGCTGCCGGCGCTGCCGTCGTCGTAGTACAGCTCGGTGCGCGCGCCGTGGCCGGCGGCCTGCGCTTCGATCCATTCCACCGCCATGGCCAGGCAGCGCTGGGTCTCGGCGCGGGCTTCCTGCGTCCAGATGCTGCCGGTGGCCGCGTCGTTGAGGTAGACGCTGACGAGCACCGTCGGCTCCTTCAGCAGGCGCACGCTGCCGTACCGCGCCGCGTCGGGGTCGGGGGTCGGCTCCGGCGTGGGCGTGGGCGAAGGCGCTTCGTCCACGGTGGGCATATCCGGCAGGGTGTACGCTGCGCGCTGCGCCGCGCAGCCGCACAGCAGCGCCAGCGCCAGCAAAAGGGCGGCAAGGCGTGTTTTCATAGTCCTTTCCCCTGCTTTGTCACAGTTTCAAGACCGGTTTGCCGTCCTCGGCCGTCAGTTCCACGGTGGCGGGGGCGGCGCCCAGGCGGCCGTCCACCAGCGCTTCGGCGATGGGGTCCTCGACCGCTTTGCGGATGGTGCGGCGCAGCTCGCGCGCGCCGTACTGGGTGCTGCTTTGCGCCACGATGGCGGCGAGCGCCTGCGG
Source organism: Candidatus Gemmiger excrementipullorum (assembly GCA_019115045.1). Lineage (GTDB taxonomy): Bacteria > Bacillota > Clostridia > Oscillospirales > Ruminococcaceae > Gemmiger > Gemmiger excrementipullorum. The sequence continues at coordinate 14,603 of DXEI01000138.1, forward strand.
CGTATAGTGCAGCGTGACGCCGTGGGCCGTCAGGCCGGGGGCATACTCGTCCAGCATGAGCGCGGCGATCTTTTCGAGGTCCTGCTGGTCCAGCGGGCGGAAGGTGATGACCTCGTCGACGCGGCCTAAAAACTCCGGCCGCAGGAACTCGCGCAGCGCTTTCAGGCTCTTGTCGGCGCTGGCGGTCTCGGGCTTTTTGCCAAAGCCGGTGGCGCCGCTGTGGTCGGTGGAGCCGGCGTTGGAGGTCATGCAGATGACGGTGTTGGAAAAATCCACCGTGCGGCCCTGGGCGTCGTTGATCTTGCCCTCGTCCAGAATTTGCAGCAGGATGTTCATCACATCGGGGTGGGCTTTTTCGATCTCGTCAAACAGCACGACGCTGTAGGGGTGGCGGCGCACTTTCTCGGTCAGCTGGCCGGCCTCGTCGTAGCCAACGTAGCCCGGGGGCGAGCCGATCAGGCGCGAGACGGCGTATTTCTCCATATATTCGCTCATGTCGATGGAGATCAGCGGGTCGACGGTGTCGAACAGCTGGCTGGCCAGCTGCTTGACGAGCTCGGTCTTGCCGACGCCGGTGGGCCCGACAAAGATAAAGCTGGCCGGGCGGTGGCGGCCCGAAAGATCGGCGCGGGCGCGCTTGATGGCCCCGGCCACGGCGTGCACGGCCTCGTCCTGGCCGATGATGTGGGCTTTGAGGGCGTCCTCCAGCCCTTGCAGGCGGCCGTACTCGGTCTCTTTGATCTTGACGGCGGGGATGCCGGTCCACAGCTCGACGACGCGGGCCACGTCGTCCAGCGTGACTTCGATCTCAGCCACGCGCAGCTGCATGGCGGGCAGTTTTTCGCGCTGCTGCGCCAGTTCGGTCTTAACGGCGGCCAGCGCCTCATAGTCGATGGCCGGTTCCTGGCCGTTTTGCGGCTCGGGGTTTTCCAGTTCGTGTTCCCGCGCTTCCAGCTCGGCCACATGGCGCTGCGCCTCGATGAGCTCGGTGATCTCGGGGTGGCGCAGGTTGCAGCAGGCGCAGGCCTCGTCCAGCAGGTCGATGGCCTTGTCGGGCAGGAAACGGTCGGTGATATAGCGCTCGGACAGTTTGACGATGGCGGCGACGAGGGGGTCCGGCACGCGCACGCAGTGGTGCTTCTCGTAATAGACGCGCACGCCGCGGATGACCTCGATGGTATCGGCGATGGAGGGTTCCTCGACCTTGACGGGCTGGAAGCGGCGCTCAAGGGCGGAGTCCTTCTCGATATATTTGCGGTACTCGGCAAAGGTCGTTGCGCCGATGACCTGGATCTGCCCGCGGGAGAGCGCGGGTTTCATGATGTTGGCGGCGTTCATCGCGCCGTCGGAGTCGCCGGCGCCGACGATGGAATGGATCTCGTCAATGAACAGGATGATGTTGCCGGCAGCCTTGATCTCGCCGATCAGGCCTTTGACGCGCTGCTCGAACTGGCCGCGGAACTGCGTGCCGGCGATGAGCGCCGTCATGTCCAGCAGGTAGATCTCTTTGTCGCGCAGGCGCGCGGGGACCTTGCCCTCGGCGATGCGCTGGGCGATGCCCTCGGCGATGGCGGTCTTGCCGACGCCGGCCTCGCCGATGAGGCAGGGGTTGTTTTTCTGGCGGCGGCACAGGATCTGGATGGTGCGGTAGATCTCGCGGTCACGGCCGACGATGCGGTCGGTCTTGCCGTCACGGGCTTTCTGGGTCAGGTTTTCGCAGTAGGTGCCCAGGAACTTGCGGCGGGGCGCCTTCTCTTTTTTGCCGGACACCGCGCCCTGGCCCTCGCCGTTCTGGCGCTGCGCGCCGAACCCGAACGGGAACGTCGGCGAGCCGCCGGGCACGAAATCCTCCTGCCCGGCTTCGTCGGGCGCGTCGTCCCCGGTGGGGGCCAGCGCGCCGGACTCGGCGGCTTCCTGCAGGAAGGAACTCATGCGTTCCTCCATATTTTCAAGGTCCTGGTCGGACATGCCGAACTGTTTCATCAAGTCGTCCACCGGCTGGATATGCAGCGCCCGCGCGCAGGTCAGGCAGTAGCCCTCCTGCTTGGGTTTGCCGTTTTCCATGCGCTGGATAAAGACGACGGCCGTGCGCTTTTTGCAGCGTACACAAAGCATACGTTCTCACCTCTGTATGAAAAATCGTGCGCCAAAAAGGGCCGCGCGGCCGCACAAGAAAACCGTTTTGCCTTTGTTTTCTTATACTGCCGGCGCTAACAGGGCTGGCGCACGGGAAACTCCGTCTTTATTATCGGCCCCGGGCGGCAGTTTTGCAAGCGGTGGGGCACAATGTTTAGAATTTTTTCATGGTTTGGCCGCGCAAAGGGCGGGCCGGGCGCTCAATAATAGGTCAAAAACGGGTTGAACGCGCCAAAAAAGCGGTAGCCGACGCTTTGCTGCAGCACGCCGGGGGTCAGCCATTCCAGCGAGCCGGCCGTGACGCTGGCCACGAACCACAACAGCAGCGCCAGCAGCCAGCAGTCCAGCGCGCCGGTGGCAAGCCCCAGCAGCAGCCCGAAAAACCGGTTGACGCCGCCCAGCAGCGGCACGCCGTTGACATGGCGCAAAAGCCCCACCAGCAGGCGGAACACCCAGCGCACCACCATGCTGCACACCAAAAACAGCAGCACCTGCACAAAGGGCAGCAGCACTGTCTGCATGGCGGCGGCGATCTGCTCCGGCAGGGCGCTGCCGGCGCTTTGCAGCAGGCCGGTCAGCGTCGTGCGCACGCCGTCGGGCAGAAAGTCCAGCGCCTGTACGGCGGCAGCCAGGTCCCCGCCGGACTGCGCGACGGCGGCCTGCACCTTTTCGGTCACAGAACCGCTGAGGAACTGCGTATACACAGCCGGGGCCAGCGCGCGGCTGGCCCACACGGCCACGCCGACGCCCAGCACCGCGCCGATGAGTTCCATCAGCCCGGCCAGGAAGCCCTTGCGCCAGCTGAGCACCGCCGCAAACGCGAACAGCGCCAGAAACAACACATCATAGATCCAAGCAAGCATCATACTTTCAAAAAATTCCTTTCGGTAGATCGGTCAGGCCGCGCCCTCGGGCGGGGCCAGCACTTCGGCGGTGGTGCCGGTGAACACCAGCGTTTCGGCCGCGTCCAGCACGGCCAGCGGGTGGGCGGCCAGGTCCTGGCGCGCCCAGCTCTGCACGCCGTCGTAGCGGTAGCATTCCACCGCGTTGGGGCACAGCAGGTAGACCTCGGTGTCGGTGGCGGTCACGCCGAACGCCTGGCGGGCCGGGATCTCGGCCAGCGGCGTCAGGTCCTCGTCAAAGGTGACGAGGCTGTTGCCGCCGCGGATGTTGAGCAGCAGCGCCGTCTGGCGCAGGCCGGGGGCGGCGCTTTGCAGCGTGGCGCCGCCAAAGTCATAGCGCGCGGTCTCGGCGGCGGTGCGCGGGTCCAGCACGGCGATGTAGGTGTCGAACACCGCCACGACGCGGTCGTCGCTCTGCCAGTCCAGCTGCAGCAGCATGCTGCCCTGGGTGGCCGTGTACACAGGGCCCAGCGTTTCCTCGGCGGTGTCCATAAAATAGACGCTGCACGCCAGCTGGCCGTCGCGCGCTGCCAGCGTGCCGGCGGCAAAGCGGCGGTTGTCTGGCGCAAAGCCCACCGCGATGGGCGTGCCTTCCTTTTGTGTCAGCTGCCAGCGGTAACTCTGGCGGAACGACGGGTCAAAAATCTGCAGCTGGGCGGTGTAGCCGTCCGCCTCCGTCACGACGGCCAGCGTGTTGTTGGCCGACATCTCGCACAGCAGGATGCCCTGCTCGAACGTGCGGGTAAACAGGTCGCGCGTGCGGCTGCAGACGCGCAGCTCGCCCCCGGCGCGGTTGTACACCGCAAAGCGGGTACCGCCCACGGCCAGCACCGGGCGGGCGTAGCCGGGCTGGAAGGTGCGCACGCGGCTGCCGTAGGCCGAGTAGACGACGACGTCCTCGGCCCCGAGTTCCACAAACCCGCCGGCGAGTTCTTCGATCTGCAGCGGTTCGCTGATGCCGGTGTCCACCGGCCAGCCGGCATTGCCGCGCTGCAGATAGAGCGAAAAACTGTCCACACTGTCGGCCAGCAGCGCGATGGACGCCGACATAGCCCCCGTGAACACTGCGATGGCCAGCGCAATGACCAGCACCGCCACGCCCACCGCCACGCCGCGGCGGCGCTGCCGCTGTTTGAGCAGCGGCGTGAGTGAGCGCAGGTTGCTTTGCGTCTGGGCGGCGGGGGCGTCCCCGCCCGCGGCGGGCGGCGCGCCGGCCGGCGTGCGGCGCACCGGCTGCGGTGTGCGCAGCCCCACGTCGCCGCTGGTGCCCGGCACCGGCATGGTGGAGGTATGCCCCTGCTCGCGCGCCAGCATGCGCTGGCGGCGTTCCCGGCGTTCTTTTTCGGCCTTGTTCACAGAGGCGTTCCCTCCTTCCCGTTTCTGGTCCGGCGTTCAGCGCGCCGGGTAGTGCACATCCTGCAAAAACAGCCCTTTGGCGGGCAGCGTCGGCCCGGCCTGGCGGCGGTCGCCGCTTTGCAGCAGCGCGGGGATGGAGCCCGCCGTGCGCTTGTGCAGCCCGGCTTCCACCAGCGTGCCGGCCAGGATGCGCACCATGTTGTAAAGGTAGCCGTCGGCCGTGACGGTGATGACAAAGCGGTCGCCCGTCTGCTCGACAGTGCAGCGCGAGATGGTGCGCACGGTGTCGCCGTGGGCCGCCACGCTGGAGCCCGACGCACACAGTGCGCGGAAGTCATGCGTGCCAGTAAACTGCGCGGCCGCCTGCTGCATGGCCGCCAGGTCCAGCGGCGGCACGACGCGGTAGCAGGTATCCAGCGTGAACGGGTCGTCGACGCGGGCGTTTAAAATATGGTAGCAGTAGGTTTTTTCGTGCGCGGCATAGCGCGCGTGGAAACCGTCCGGCACAGGTTCCACCGCCAGCGCGCGGATGTCGGGCGGCAGGTGGGCGTTGAGCGCCGGCACGATCTTTTGCGGCGGCACCCTGCCAGTATAACAGAAACTGAGCGCGAAACGCCGCGCATGGACGCCGGCGTCGGTGCGCGAACAGCCCTTGACGTCGGGGCGCTGGCCCAGCGCGGCCTGCATGGCGTCCTGCAAAACGGCGCAGACCGTCGGCGCGTTGGGCTGCACCTGGAACCCCGCATACCGCGTGCCTTTGTAGGCGATCCACAAAAGAAGGGTCATCTCACACCAATCCCGGCACAAAAAAGCGCGTCGCTACGATCACGGCCAGCGCCAGCGCCAGCACGGCGGCGCAGCGCGCGTCCAGCGCCGTAAAGCGCAGCTGCTTTAAGCGGGTGCGCCCCTCGCCCCCGCGGTAGCAGCGGCATTCCATCGCCATGGCCAGCTCGTCGGCACGGCGGAACGCCGAGATGAACAGCGGGATCAAAATGGGCACCAGCGCCTTGGCGCGCTGGGTGAATTTGCCGGTGTCCAGCATAGCGCCGCGGGCTTTTTGGGCGTTCATGATCTTTTCGGTCTCCTCGATGAGGGTAGGGATGAACCGCAGCGCGATGGTCATCATCATGGCCAGCTCATGCACGGGGAAATGCAGTTTCCCCAGCGGGCGCAGCAGGTTTTCGATGGCGTCGGTGAGGACGATGGGGCTGGTGGTGTAGGTCAGCAAGCTGGTGCCGGCGATGAGCGCGCAGACGCGCACCGCCAGCAAAATGGCGTAGCGCACGCCCTCGGCATAGATGTTGAACACCCAAAAATGCACCAGCGGCTGCCCCGCGCCCGAGACAAAAAACAGGTTGAGCACCGCCGTGAACAGCACCAGCGGCACGATGGGCTTGAGGCTGCGCAGGATCAGCTTGCCGGGGATGCGCGCGGCGCGGTACAGCGCCGCCAGCAGCGCCAGCGACAGCACGATGCCCAGCGGGTTGGACGCCACGAACAGCACGACGATGTAGGCGATGGTGGCCACAAGTTTGAGGCGAGGGTCGCAGCGGTGCAGCACCGACTGCCCGGGGTAGTATTGCCCGATGGTAATGTCCTTGAGCATCACTGCACCCCCTTTGCCTGCTTGGCGGCCAGCGCCTTTTGGATGGTCTTGACGGCGTAGGGGATGGTGTAGACGTCGGTGGGGATGTCCACCCCCATGGCGCGCAGCTTTAAAAAGATCTGCGTGACCTGCGGCACCGAGAGCCCCAGTTCCACCAGTTCCTGCGCGCGGGCAAAGACGGCCTCCACCGTGTCGTACATGGCAACTTTGGCCTTGTGCAGCACCAGCACGCGGTTGGCGTATTTGGCGATGTCCTCCATCGAATGGCTGACCAGCAGCACCGTGATGCCGGTGGCCTCGTGGTAGGCTTTGATCTGCCCCAGGATGGCGTCGCGCCCCTCGGGGTCGAGGCCGGCGGCCGGTTCGTCCAGCACCAGCACGCGCGGGTGCATGGCCATGACGCCGGCGATGGCGACGCGGCGCTTCTGCCCGCCCGAAAGCTCAAACGGGCTTTTTTGCAGCAGTTCCTCCCCCAGGCCGACAAAGGCCGCGGCCTCGCGCACGCGGCGCTCGATCTCCGCCTCGTCCAGGCCCATGTTGCGCGGGCCGTAGGCGATGTCTTTGGCGCAGGTCTCCTCAAACAGCTGGTACTCGGGGTACTGCATGACGAGCCCGACAAGGAAACGCGCGGCGCGCAGGTCGGCCCCTTTGCCCCACAGGTCCTGCCCGTCGACGAGCACGCGGCCCGACGTGGGGCGGTTGAGGCCGTTGAAATGGCTGATGAGCGTCGACTTGCCGCTGCCGGTGGAGCCAATGATGCCCACGAAATCGCCTTCCTCCACCGCAAAGGAAACATCGTCCAGCGCGGTGGTGGCGTCCGGCATGCCGGGGTTGTAGATATAGCTGAGATGCTCAGCACGGATGATCTCTGACACGGTCTTTTCCTTTCCCGCAAAATCTGCCCTGCCGGTGCTGCCCGCAGGGCGCGGCGCTCACTCGGCCAGCAGTTTGTACAGTTCCTCGGCGCAGCGGTCGGGGGTGATGACGTTTTCCGGCATGTCGATGCCGGCGGCCGTCAGCGCGTCGCGCAGCTCGGCGGCCTGCGGCACGTCGAGGTGGTAGCTGTGCAGGCGTGCCGTCTGGCTGAACACCTGCTCGGGCGTGCCCTCCATAACGATGCGCCCGCCGTTCATGACCAGAACGCGGTCGGCCTGGGCGGCTTCCTCCATATAATGGGTGATGGCGACGATGGCGATGCCGGCCTCGCGCAGGTGGCGGATGGTGCGCATGACCTGCCCGCGGCCGTGGGGATCCAGCATGGCGGTGGCCTCGTCAAAGACGAGGCAGTCCGGCCGCATGGCGATGACGCCGGCGATGGCCACGCGCTGTTTCTGCCCGCCCGAGAGTTTGTAGGGCGCGGCGTGGCGTTTTTCGTAGATGCCGGCCAATTTCATGGCCTCGTCGATGCGGGTGCGGATCTCGGCCGGGGGCACGCCGAGGTTTTCCGGCGCAAAGGCGACGTCCTCCTCGACGATGGTGGCGACGATCTGGTTGTCGGGGTTTTGGAATACCATGCCGACTTTTTGGCGGATGTCGTAGAGGTGGTCCTCGTTGCGGGTGTCCATATCTTCGACGAGGACGGTGCCGGCCTCCGGCAGCAGAATGGCGTTGAGGTGTTTGGCCAGCGTGCTTTTGCCGCAGCCGTTGGCGCCCAGCACCGCCACGAACTCGCCGCGGCGCAGCTCCAAACTGACGCCGTCCACCGCATAGCGCGGGGCTTCGGGGTCATAGCGGAATTTGACCTGCTGCACGCGCAGCATGGGGGTATCGGTAGGCATGGTTCATCTCTCCCAAATGGCGGTCGCGCCGCAGGGCACGACGCCGCCGGTGGCCGAGACCGGCAGCCCGATCTCGTCGCAGTGGGTACGCCCGCCCCACACAGGGCACAGCGTGGTTTTGACGATATACTCCATCACGGCGGGGCTTAACCCCTCGGTGTAGGAGTTGATGGCGAAAAACAGCGGTTCGTCGCTGAGGACCTGCGCCGTCAGCGCAATGAGGTCGTAGACGTTATCCTCCAGCTTCCACACCTCGCCGCCGGGGCCGCGGCCGTAGCTGGGCGGGTCCATGATGACGGCGTCGTAGCGGCTGCCGCGGCGGATCTCGCGCTGGACGAACTTGGTGCAGTCGTCGACGATCCAGCGGCAGGGGCGGTCCGCCAGGGCGCTGGCGGCGGCGTTTTCCCGCGCCCAGGCCACCATGCCCTTGCTGGCGTCCACATGGGTCAGGCTGGCCCCGGCCGCCAGGCAGGCCAGCGTGGCCCCGCCGGTGTAGCCGAACAGGTTGAGTACCCGGACCGGCCGGCCGGCGGCGCGGATCGTTTGCTGGTACCAGGCCCAGTTGACGGCCTGCTCGGGGAAAACGCCGGTATGTTTAAAGCCGGTGGGGCTGACGTTGAGCGTGAGCTCCTGCCAGTGGATCTGCCATTTCTGCGGCAGCTGTTTGTGGTACTCCCACCGGCCGCCGCCCTTGGCAGAGCGGTAGTACACGGCGTCGGCCTGCGCCCACAGGGGCGTGGCCTCGGCGTTTTTCCAGATGACCTGCGGGTCGGGGCGGATCAGCAAAGCCTTGCCCCAGCGCTCCAGCCGGTTGTGGTTGGTGGCGTCCAGCAGCTCGTAATCCCGCCAGGTATCGGCAGGGCGCATAAGCGGTGCTCCTTTCCAATCGTTTGGGTTCAGCGGGGCGGGTCTTCTTCCAGCTTGACGACGAGGATGTCGCCAAACGTTTGCAGCGAACCCTCGGCCGGGTACACCGGCATCCCGCCAAACGCCTCGCTGTCGATGATGTCGTAGTATTCGTCGGTGCTGACTTCCCCGATCCAAAGGCCGTGGTAGTCGTAAATATAATGCTTCCAGTTGCCCAGCACGCCGGCGGTGCCGTCCCAAAAGACCATGTTTTTGGTGTAGGCGCTCTTGTCGAACAGGAAATTGAATTTCTGCGCTTCGCTCTCGTCCGGCAGGCCGGCGATCAGCACCCGCATATCGCTGTCGTAGGCGGGGTCGTTGAGCACCCGCGTCAAAATCGCGTCGGTCAGCGTGCCCACATAGCGGTAGGCCATGGCGACGGTCTGGTAGGAGGCATAGGCCACGATCGTGCCCCACCAGCACACCAGCGCCACCGCGGCGGCGGCGCCCAGGCGCACCAGACGCTGCCACCACAGGGGGCCTGCTTCCCGCCAGGCCAGCACCAGCGCAAAGGGGATGACCATCTGCAGCGGGTGGCTCATCAGCGTGTTGACCTCGCCCTCGACGACGACGTCGACGAGGTCGATGGCCAGCGGCAGCGCCAGCGCCAGCACCAGCGCGGCGGCGGCCTGCTGCCATTGGCGGCGGCGCAGCAGCCGCACGCAGAACAGCGCGCCCAGCAGCGCCGCGCCCAGCAGCACCAGCAGCCGCGCCTTGCCGGTATGGTTGGGGCCGCTGGTATAGTAGGCGGCAAAGTCGCGGTAGGCCTGCAAAATGCCCTGCCCCAGGTGGCCCAGCAGGCTGCCGGCCCCAAAATCGCTGAGGCCGCCCTTGCTGGAAAGCGGCACGCCGGCGCGGCGGGTCTCTACCTGCAGCACGGCAAAATACAGCGCGCCGCCCAAAAGCCCCATGGCCGCCGCACGGCCCAGCCGGCGCAGCAGCCGCGGCAGCGGCATCCCCTCGCTGCAGTCCAGCAGCAGCGTCATGACGACGACGCCGGCCGCAAAGCCGATCCACGCCTGGTAGCCCCCCAGGGACAGCGCCAGGCACACCACGGCCGCCGCAAACCAGTGCCAGCCGCGCCGGGCCAGCACCAGGTAGGCGGCCAGTACCGCCGCCAGCATGCTGAAGCCATAGTCGTAGGCCATATAGATGACGAGGTTTTGCTCAATGACAGAGGGGGCAGTCAGCAAAGCCAGCACCGAGAGCACCAGCACCGCTTTGCTGCGCACCTGCCACAGGTCTGCCAGCAGCAGCACCGTAAGGGCTGTGCACAGCGCGTTGAACGCCAAAAACACCGCCGGCATGACGACATTGGCCCCCACCGCGCTGAGCGCCGGCATCAACCAGCGGCCGATGGACAGCGCCCAGCGCTGGTTCCAGTAATAGTACAGCCCTTCGTTGGTGCCATCGGGGCTGGTATGGCCGTACGCCACAAACAGCGCATGGCACAAAAACATCCCCAGCAGCGCCGTTTTAAGCAAAAGCGGCGCATAGGCGCGCAACACCGCGGCGCAAGGCTGCCACTGGGCTTTTTCCTGCTTGAGCCACTGCTGCATGGCGGGCGCTCCTTTCTTATTTGGTGAGGATGCGCTGGCGGATCATCTCGGCGATGCGCTCGGCGCTGGACTGGATGGCGGCCTGGTCCTCGCCCTCGACCATGACGCGGATCTTGGGCTCGGTGCCGGAGACGCGCACCAGCACGCGGCCCATGCCCATCAGGCTCTGCTGCTGGCTCTCGATATAGCCGGCGATGTATTCATCCTCTTTGTAGGCCTGCTTTTGCTCTTTGTTGGCGGTCAGGTTGATGAGCACCTGCGGGAACTTGGTGTACACGGCGTTGAGGTCGCTCATCTTGACGGCCGGGTTTTCGGCGCGCTTGCGGGCCAGCACTTTCAGCAGCTTGCCGGCCGTCAGCTCGCCGTCGCCGGTGGTGGCGTGGTGCAAAAAGATCACATGGCCGCTCTGCTCGCCGCCGATGGCGTAACCGCGCGCGCGCATCTCCTCCAGCACGTAGCGGTCGCCGACGGCGGTGCGGGCCGTCTCGATGCCCAGGCGCTCCATGTGTTTCATAAAGCCGAGGTTGGACATAACGGTGACGACGACGGTGTTGCCGTCCAGGCGGCCGCGCTCTTTCATATCGGCGCCGACCAGGGCGATGATCTTGTCGCCGTCCATCTCGGCGCCGGTCTCGTCGCAGCCCAGGCAGCGGTCGGCGTCGCCGTCAAACGCGATGCCGCAGTCATAGCCGCCGGCCTTGACGGCCGCTTCCAGCGCTTCCAGGTGGGTGGAACCGCAGCCGTCGTTGACGGTGACGCCGTCCTGCAGCGTGCCCATAAAGCCGCACTCGCACCCCAGGCGCGGGAACAGCTTTTGCGCCACGTTGGCCGAAGCGCCGTTGGCGCAGTCGAACAGCACTTTCAGGCCGGTCAGGTCGGCTTCGATATGCTCTTGCAGGTAGTCGACATAGTCGTCGACGCCGGTGCGGCACATATGGATGCGCCCGATGCCGGCGCCCTCGGCCAGGCGGATGTCGGCGCCGTTGTTGAACACGTGCGCTTCGATCTGCTCCTCGACTTCATCGGGCAGCTTGTAGCCGTCGCCCTTGAAGATCTTGATGCCGTTGAACTCCATCGGGTTGTGGGACGCCGAGATCATGATGCCGGCGTCGGCGTTGTACTTGCGCACCAGGTAGGCGACGCCCGGCGTGGGGATGACGCCCAGCAGCTCGACGTCGGCGCCGACGCTGCACAGGCCGGCGGCGAGCGTCGACTCCAGCATATCGCCGGAGACGCGGGTGTCCTTGCCGATGAGGATCTTGGGGCGGTGGCCGTCCAGCTGCGTCAGCACGGCCGCCGTGCCGCGGCCGATCTGCAGCGCCAGCTCGCAGGTCAGGTCTTTGCCCGCTACGCCGCGGACACCGTCGGTTCCAAACAGTTTACCCATAGTGATCCAGTCCTTTCGTTGTAGGTGGCCGTATGGCCGGTTGTATACGCCCTTTTGCCGCAGGGCTGCGGCGGGCGGCAGGCGCCGGGATCCCGGCGCCGGAAAAACTTCTGTGCGGGCGGGGGCGTCAGCCCCCGTACAGGCTCTGCTGGCCGTCGAGCTGCCCGCCCTGCCGGGCCTTGGGCACCGCCATGTGCAGGTGCTCATACGCAAGGCGGGTAACGCAGCGGCCGCGCGGCGTGCGGGTCAAAAAGCCCATCTGCATCAGGTAGGGTTCGCAGATGTCCTCCAGCGTGACGCTCTCCTCGCCCAGGGCGGCGGCCAGCGTTTCCAGGCCGACGGGCCCGCCGCCGTACATCTCGATGATGGCGCGCAGCAGGCTGCGGTCCAGTTCATCCAGGCCCATGGCGTCGATGTCCATCCACTTGCGGGCGGCCACGGCGGTCTGCCCGTCGATGGCGCCGTCGCCCTGCACGGTGGCAAAGTCCCGCACGCGCTTGAGCAGGCGGTTGGCGATGCGCGGCGTACCGCGGCTGCACCGCGCCAGTTCCAGCGCGCCCTCGCCGGTGATGGGGATGCCCAGCAGCCCGGCGCTGCGCGTGATGATCTGCGCGAGCTCCTGCGGGCTGTAGGGTTCGAGCTTGAGCAGGATGCCGAAACGGTCGCGCAGCGGGCCGGTGAGCTGCCCGGCGCGGGTGGTCGCGCCCACCAGCGTAAAGCGCGGCAGGTTGATGCGGATGCTCTGCGCACTGGGGCCTTTGCCGATCATGATGTCGAGGGCGTAATCCTCCAGCGCGGGGTAGAGCACCTCCTCGACCTGGCGGGACAGGCGGTGGATCTCGTCGATAAAAAGGACGTCCCCCTCCTGCAAGTTGGTCAGCAGCGCGGCCAGGTCGCCGGGTTTTTCGATGGCGGGGCCCGACGTGATGCGGATCTGCACGCCCATCTCCTGCGCGACGATGCCGGCCAGCGTCGTCTTGCCCAGGCCCGGCGGGCCGTAGAGCAGGATGTGGTCCATAGGCTCGCCGCGCTGCTGCGCCGCGCGCAGGTAGACGCGCAGGTTGCCTTTGGCTTTTTCCTGGCCGATATACTCTTCCAGCGTGCGCGGGCGCAGGCTGATCTCCTCACTGTCGCTGAGCTGCGCGTCGGGGCTGACCAGGCGGCTGGGGTCCACGGTATATTCTTGGTTCATAACAGTCTGTTCCCTCTTTTACCGCGCGCGCGAAAGGCTGCGCAGCGCCACTTTGATGATCTCCTGCACGGGCAGCGTCTCGTCGACGCGGGCCACGGCCGCCGCCGCGTCGGACGGCGTATAGCCCAGCGCCGCCAGCGCCGCCACCGCCTGCGCGGGGGCCGAACTGGGGGGCGGCGGCTCGATGCCGCCGGCGGCAAAGCCCTCGCCCGAGGCCAGGCCCTTGCCCACTTTGTCTTTGAGCTCCAGCGTGATGCGCTGCGCCAGCTTGGGCCCCACGCCCGACGCCTTGGTGAAGGCCTTGTGGTCGCCCGAGGACGCGGCCAGGGCGACTTTCTCAGGGCTCATGACCGAGAGGATGGCCAGCCCGGCCTTGGGCCCCACGCCGGAAACGGCGGTGAGCATCTTAAAGCAGTCGCGCTGTTCCTCCGTCGCAAAGCCGTAGAGCGAGACGTCGTTCTCGCTGACGTTGAGCACGGTGTACACCGTGCCCTCCTGCCCGGGGGCGGGCAGCGCCTCGCCGGTGGAAAGCGGGATCTGCACGGCATAGCCGACGCCGCCGCAGCTGATGACGGCGGTGTCCAGCGTTTTTTTGAGGATTTTGCCCGTCAGGCAGTAGATCATGGCAGTTTCCTTTCTTTACCGCGGCAGGGTGCCCATCAGGCGGCTGCGGCTGCAATGGCAGTGGGCGATGGCCATGGCCAGCGCGTCGGCGGTATCGTCCGGTTTGGGGACGGTGTCCAGGCGCAGCATCCTGCGGGTCATCTCCTGGATCTGTTTTTTGACGGCCTTGCCGTAGCCGGTGACGGCCTGCTTGACCTGCATGGGGGTGTACTCATACACCGGCACGCCGCACTGGGCGGCCGCCAGCAGGATGACGCCGCGCGCCTCGGCCACGCCGATGACGGTGGTCTGGTTGTGCTGGTAGTAGAGCTTTTCCAGCGAGAGGGCCTCGGGCTGGTAGCGGCGGCAGATGTCGGTGACGGCGTCGTAAATTTCGACCAGGCGCTGCTCAAACGGGGTGTCTTTTTCGGTCAGCACCGCGCCGTAGCCGACGGGCGCAAAGCGGTTGCCGACATATTCCACCACGCCCCAGCCCACGATCGCATAGCCGGGGTCGATGCCCAGTACCCGCATTTCCCTATACCTCCCCACTGTAACCGATATAGTATACCACAATTTTATGCGGCCGTCCACCGCGCACAGCGCCGCGATTTTGAAAAAATTTGAATTTTTTCTAAAAAAGGGCTTGATTTTTTCTTCCGGCTTTGGTATGATTATTGGCGTCGCAAGAAACGCGGCCGCAAAACCCAATACGGACGGTTAGCTCAGCTGGTAGAGCATCTGCTTGACGTGCAGGAGGTCACAGGTTCGAGTCCTGTACCGTCCACCACACTTCCCCCGACGCCGCAGCGTCGGGGGTTTTCGTTTGCCTTTTTGGCTCCCGCCCCCTGCGTTGCGCGCAGTGCGGCGGCATGCTATAATAAGGTACATTGTGCGAATTTGGCAAGGAGGCCCCGCATGAAACAGTTTTGCAATGCCTGCCGGCGGCACCGCCGCCTGCTGCTGGCGGCCGGGTATCTGCTGGTGCTGGTGTGCGCCGTCATGTACCTGCGCGTGACCATCAGCGTCCCGCCCGAGGGCGACGACCGCCTGACCCTGAACAAATGGCTGTTTGACTTTGAGCGCCTGCCCTTTTGGCAGTACCTGGCGCAGGACCTGGGCGAACGGCTGCGCTATTTTACGCTGCAAGAGGTGCGGTTCTTCCCCTTCCATTACCCGTCGGCGTTCTCGCTGCTGTTTTTTGGCAGCCTGACGAGCTACCGGCTGTACATCATCGGCGTGACGGCGGCCGCCGCCTACCTGGTCAGCCGCGTCGTCGTGCGGTTTGGCGGCAGCGGCACGCTGGCGCTGGGCGGCTTTGCGCTGGCACTGGCGCTGGCCCCCATTTTTAACGAGGGCATGTACAGCTACTACGCCGTGCCGCAAAAGACGCTGTTTTGGGCCATGGCCGCCTGGCTGTGCCTGCTGCGGTGGCAGACGACCGGCCACCGCCGCTGGGCCGCGGCGGCCGCCGTGCTGGCCTTTGTGTGCTGCGGCACCTACGAGACCGGGTATCTGTACGCGGTGCTGGCCGCCGCAGCGTGGGTGGCATACCGCCGCAGCCTGAAACAGGGGCTGCTGGGCTGCGCGCCGGTGCTGGGCGGCAGCGCCGTGGCGCTGGGGTTCCACCTGCTGTCCTCGGGCGGGAGCGGTGCGACCGGCAACGCCCTCTCGCTGGATCTGCCGCAGATCGCGCGGGTGACGGTGCAGCAGATGGCGGCCTCGATCCCCTTTTTGAACCCGCTGATGCTGGGTGAGGACGCCGGCGTCATCACAAACGGCGACAAGATCTGGCCGCTGCTGCTGGGCCTGGCCGCCGGGCTGGCGCTGTGCTTTGGCGCGGCGCGCGCCCAGCTGACCGGCCGCACGCTGGCCGGGCTGGGCCTGCTGGGCTTTGCGCTGTGGGGCGGCCCGGCGCTGCTGCTGGCGTGCTCCGCGCGGTACCAGCAGTCCGAAGCCATCACCTGGAAATGGGGGTACATCCCGGCGGCGGCCAGTTCCATCGGCCTGGCGCTGCTGCTGGGCGTGCTGGTGGCCGCGCTGGCCCGGGCGCTGGCCAAACTGCCGCGCGCCCCCGGTGCCGTGCTGCGGCTGGCGCTGGCCGGGGTGCTGGCCGTGGGGCTGTGCGCCAACGGCGCCTATACCCGTGCCTGCCTGCGCAGCCACCATGCGCAAAACCTGGACAACTACTACTTTTTTGTACATACCATCGAGAGCGGCCTGGCCGACGATGTGACGGCCGACGACCTGCTGCTGTGCAATGAGAACGTCTGGGGCAGCAACCCCGACGCCGAGAGTTATTTCTTCAGCCGGTTTGCCGGGCGGGAGCTGCACGCCCAGGTCATGGGCGCGGGCGAAGTGCCGCAGGGCCTGGCGGGCAGCGTGTACGGCTACCAGACCTACCGCGCCTACGGCGGGTATGACCTGGCCTGGTGCGGCCGCGCGCAGGACGACGCCGGTGAGTTGCTGGACGGCGTGCGCGTCTATGTGCAGGGGGCGCTGGTGCCCGACAACGCCGTGATCAAATACACGGTGCGCCTGCCCGACGGCAGCGAGGAAGCGCGGGCCATCTGCCTGCTGGACTGCGACCGCACCGAGCGCAACGCCCGCGGCGACTACATCGCCACGGTGGAGGACAGCTCGATTTTGAACGCCAAGATCATGATCTGGGACGGCTGAGGGGGCCTGTGACGTGAAAACAAGGCAGCGTTTTGCCGCATTTTTGCGGCGCAACAAATTGTTTGCCGCCGTGCTGGCCGCCGAGGCCGCCGTGCTGCTGTACCTGGCCGCCGGGCTGTTTGGCGCGCCGTACAAGCTGACGCTGACGCCCGCCGAGTTTGCGAACGAATTTGCCGATATTGCCGCTGTGAGCGCGGACAGCGGCGCGCTGGAGGTGTACAACGACGGCGCGTATACCGGCGAGGAGGAAGTGACGTTTTCCTCGGCCCCGGCGTCGCTGGCGGCCGGCGCGTATGAGGTGACGATGGAGTATTATTCCTGCCAGACGCCCGACGCGCCGACCTTTAATGTGCAGAACAGCGCGGGCAGCCTGACGTTTGCCTCCGTGAAAGTACCGTCCGCCGTGACGGCCGACCCGCTGACGCTGGACGACGGCCACCGCAGCGCGACGACGCGGCTTTGGGTCAGCACCGGGGCGCGGCTGGACGATTTGACCGCCACCTTGCAGTACGGCGAGGGCCAGCTGTACCTGTACGGCATCACGCTGACCGAGCAGCCCGTCTACCGCGTGACGCGGCTTTTGTGCTTTGCGCTGGCGTTTGCGGCGCTGGACGGTCTGTGGTGGCTGCTGTTCGCCTGCGTGGGCGAGAGCGGCACGGCCCGCCGCCGTGCGCTGCGGCTGCCGCTGGCGCTGCTGGGCATCACGCTGGCGGCCTGCCTGCCGCTGTTTGCAGACCGGCTGTATTTTGGGCATGACCTTGGCTACCACCTGCAGCGCATCGCGGCGATGGCGGCCGAGCTTTCTTACGGGCAGGTGCCGGTGCGCATGGCCACCACGACGCTGAACGGCTACGGGTACATCAACCCGCTGTGCTACTGCGAGCTGTTTTTGACGCTGCCCGCGCTTTTGTACAACGCCTGGCTGCCGCTGCGCGTCTGTTACCAGGCCTATGTGTTCGCCGTGACGCTGGCGTGCACCGGGCTGAGCTACCTGTGCTTTGCGCGCATCGCGGGCAGCCGCCGCCTGGGCGTGCTGGGCGCGGCGCTGTACACGCTTTCCAGCTACCGGCTGGTGTGCGTATACTTCCGCGCCGCGGTGGGCGAGTATACCGCCATGACCTTTTTGCCGCTGGTGCTGCTGGGCGTGTATGAGATCTACACCTGCGAAAAACCGCGCTTTGCCCAATGGGCGCCGCTGGCGCTGGGCATGGCCGCGCTGGTGCAGTGCCACTTGATCTCGACCGGGCTGACGGCCGCGTTTCTGCTGCTGTTCTGCCTGCTGCACCTGCGCAAGACGCTGGCGCCCGCCCGCCTGCTGGCCTGGGCCAAGGCCGCGGCGCTGGCCGCCGGGCTGAGCGCCTGGTTCCTGCTGCCGTTTTTGCAGACGGCCGCCACGACACCGCTGCAGGTCAACGGCGCGCTGGTGGGCAAGCCCCAGCGCGAGGGCCTGACCCTGATGCAGCTGCTGAACCCCTTTGGCCCCGGCTTTGGCGGCACCGCGGCCGGTACTTCCACCGATATGAGTTTGACCTTGGGCCTGCCGCTGCTGCTGGGCCTGGCGCTGGCGGCCGTCTGCCTTTGGCGGCGCGGCCGCTGGGCGCAGCCCGCGGCGCTGCGCAGCGCGGTGGGCTGCGCCGCACTGGCCGCCGTGCTGGCGCTGCAGGCCTTCCCCTGGGATTTTGTGGAAAGCTGGCTGGGCGCGGCGGCCGGCAAAGCCGCCGGGACGTTCCAGTACCCGTGGCGCTTTTTGGCGTTTGCCACGCTGCTGCTGTGCCTGGCCGCGCTGCTGGCGCTGGGCGTTTGGCGGCAGCACCGCCCGCAGGCTGCGCGCGCGGCCGCCGCCGCGCTGGCCGTGTGCTGCGCGCTGGGCGTGGGGGTGTTCCAGATGCAGCTGCTGGGCTGCACCGAGACGACGGCCAACACCCTGAGCCGGGACGGCACGCGGGACGCCGGCGTGGGCGAGTATATGATCGACGGCACGAGCCTGTATGAGACGGTCTGGGCACAGCCCAAGCCCGGCAGCGAGGAATTGACGCTGACCGGCTACGAAAAGCGCGGTGGTGCCGCCTACCTGAGCGTCCAAAACGCCGGGGAAACGGCCGATATCTCGGTGCCCCTCTTCAACTACGGGCATTACACCGCCGCCGACACCGCCACCGGCGCGGCCTTTGCGGTCGCCAGCGGCGAAAACGCGCGCGTGGTGCTGACGATCCCCGCCGGGTACAGCGGCACCATCGCCATCGCCTGGCAGTCCCCCGCCTGGTGGCGCGGGTGCGAGGCGCTCTCGGCCCTGTGCGCGCTGGGCTGCCTGGGGTATGCGCTGCTGCGCCGGCGCGCGCCGCAGAACCGGACGGCGAAGGGCTGAATTTTTCAAAAAATTTGCAGATCCCTGCAAAAATCATCACATTTGCATCGTTATAGTAGATAGAGTCCCCTGGCACGGCCGCCCGGCCCCCGCCGTGTCAAAAGCGACAAATCCCAGGCACATGCACCGGGTTTTCTTGTCGCGTTTTGCGCTTGCGGCCGGCCGGCCCGGCGGCGTATAATAAGGCATCGCCAGCCGGTATCGCCCAAAAAGGAGTTTTATCTATGCGTAACTGGTGTGCGCGCCATCCTGTCGGGTTCATGGCGCTGTATCTGCTGTTTTACCTGACCTGCTTTTCCCTGCTGGAGCACCTGGTCCGCGTGCCGGACCTGTGGCTGCACTGCCAGCTGGATGAACTGATCCCCTTTTGCAAGTACGCCATCGTGCCGTATGCGCTGTGGTTCCCGTGGATCCCGTTCACGCTGTTTTTGCTGCTGCGGCGCGCGCCGCGGGCGGATTTTTGGCGGCTGTGCCTGCCGCTGTTTACCGGCATGACGCTTTCGCTTCTGTTTTTTGCCGTGGTGCCCAACGGCGTGAGCCTGCGCCCGCACTTTGTGCCGGGCGACGATGTGTTCGCACACGCCGTGCGCGCGCTCTACCGGCACGACACGCCCACCAACGTCTGCCCGTCCATCCACGTCTTCAACTCGGTCACGCTGATGCTGGCCTACTACCGCAGCCGCCTGTTCGACGCGCCGCGCCTGCGCTGGATGCGCCCGGCCGCCGCGGCGCTGTGCCTGGCCATTACGGCGTCCACGATGCTGCTGAAACAGCACAGCGTCATCGACGTGGTGTTTGGCATCTTGCTGGCCGCCGCGCTGGACTACGCCGCCACGTTGCTGCAAACCGACGCTTTGCTGCGCCGCCGCCGGCTGCCGCAATGGCGCTGAACCCGTTACATAAAAAAGCCCCTGTGCTCCACAACGGATGCGCAGGGGTTTTGTGTTGCCGTATTTACAAAGCGTAGATCACGATGCCGGCCAAAATCAGCGCCAGCGCCAGGATCTTTTTGGGGTCCATCTTCTCGTGGAAGATCGCGACGCCGAACACCGTCACATACAGGTAGCCGGTGGCTTCCAGCACAGGGCCGACGTTGAGCGGCACGCCCTTGTAGGCCAGCATCGTCAGCAGCGTGCAGGCCACAAACAGCCCATAACCCAGGAGTACGCGCCAGTCGGTGTATTCGGCCAGCAGGGACTTGTGCTCGCGCAGTGCCGCTTTTTTAAGCAGCACCTGCGAGACGGACGCCAGAAACGTGCTGCCCAGATACAGCAGCACGTAGGGCAGCTGTGCTTGGGTCATTGGCCGCCCTCCTCTTTCTGGTCGGCCCGCACAAACAGTACGATGCCGGCGATGATGACCGCCGCGCCCAGCAGCTGGCGGGGGGTGACGCTTTCGCCAAACAGCAGCGCGCCCAGCACGATGCCCCACACGACGGTGACGGCTTTGTTGGCGTAGGCGGTGGTCAGCGGCAGGTGTTTGATGACCTGCTGCCAGCCCAGCGCGTAGACAACGAGCGCCAGCAGCATGCCGCCGTACAGCAGCACGAACGCCGCGCTGAGGAAGGGCTGCCGCGCCGCCAGCTTGCTGCACACGCTGCTGCCGGCGTAGATGCCCAGGATGACGTGCAGCAGCAAAAACCATTTGGCACGCTGTTTCATGGCTGTGCCTCCCCGCCGTCATGGCGCAGATACTCGCGCGCGACATACTGCGGCGCGGCGTTGGCGCACATGTAGATGCGGCCGACATACTCGCCGATCAGGCCCAGCACCAGCAGGATCATGCCGCCCAAAAGCAGCAGCAGCGCCGTGGTGGACGCCCAGCCCAGCGGCGCGGTGTGGCGCGTAAAATGGTTGATGATGATGAAGATCAGGTAAAGGAACCCCGCCAGCGCCGACAGCGTGCCAAAGTAGGTGGCAATGCGCAGCGGCTTGACCGAAAACGAGGTGAAGCCGTTCATCCACAGCCCCAGCAGCTTGCCCAGGGTATAGCCGGAACGGCCTTCCTCCCGCGCGCGGTGGTGCACCGGCACGTTGCCGATGTTTTTGGTCGTGCGCAGCACCAGGCCGATGACATAGGGGTAGCAATGCTCGTAGCGCAGCATCTCCTCCACCACAAAGCGGCGGGCGGCAAAGTAGCTGTTGACGACGAGCTGCGGCGGCTTGCCCAGCATGATCTCGGTCATTTTGCTGTTGACCCAGCTGCCCAGGTTGCGCCAGCCGGCCTGCTGCTTGTTGTCGTAGCAGGCATACACGACGTCGCACCCTTCGTCCAGCTTTTGCAGCAGACGGTCCACTTCATCGGCCGGGGTCTGGCCGTCGTCGTCCAGGCAGACGACGATGTCGCCGCTGCACTGGTGGAAACCCGCCATCAGCGCCGCATGCTGGCCGAAATTGCGCGCCAGGTCGACGCCCTGGATATGCGCGTCGGCCGCCACCAGGCGGCGGATCGTGCCGAGGGTATCGTCGGGCGAGCAGTCGTTGACGAGGATGACTTCATAGTCATACTGCGGCAGCGTCTGCATTTTGGCCGTGATCTCGCCCACCACCGCGGGGAGGGTATGCTCCGACCGGTAGCACGGGATCACGTAGGAGATCTTCTGCATTCTGTTTCCCTTCTTTATTCCTGTGCGGCGTCCGGCCGCTCGTAGACGATCAATTCTTCGGTCGAGACCAGTTCCTGCCAGCCGTCCGCCAGCAGGCGGGCCTCGGCGTCGGTGCCATGGCCGACCATCGCATAGCGCGAGCGGATGGGGTTGGCCGCGTCGGCCAGGTAGGTGTTGAAGTCGAACTGGATGCCCATGCCGGCCGGCACGCCGTAGAGGTACCCGTGGTAGACGCCGTCGTCGTAGGCATAGGCCAGCGTGTGGTCCCACGCATCGGCGCTGTCCACCGCCTGCTGGCTTTCGGCCAGGGCGGCCTCCACGGCGGCGACCTGGTCGCCCATCTCGGGGAACCAGGTGGACAAGCTGCTGCGCTGCGCCTGCAGCGGCAGCAGCAGCACGGCCAGCACCGGCAGCCAGACGACGGCGCGGGGCGCATCCTCGGCCGCCAGGGCCGCCAGCAGCAGCACGCACAGCAATGTCAAGTGGCGCGGCGCGATGTTGTACATAAACAGCAGCACCAGCGCCACAGCCAGTGCAAACCCCAGCGCGCAGAGTTTCAGGCGGCAGGGGCGGCCGCGGCGCAGGTCATACGCCAGGCATACCGCCGTGACCGCCAGCAGCACCGCAAACGCCACGCAGCCCACGCCGACGTACTGCGCGTCGCCCTGCAGCGTGGGCAAAATGCCGCCCACCCAGGCCGTGCGCCATTCTTTGGCGGCGTGTGCCAGCGCGTGCTGCACCGCCCCGGCAACATCAGCCCGGGCCAGCAGCTGCCATGCGCCAAAATCCATGCCGCCGCTGCTGAAATACGGTGCCGACAGCTGCATCATGGAAAACAGCGCCGCCGCAAAGCTGAGCGGGGCCGCCGCCAGGCAGACCGCGCGCGGGCGCCGGCCGCAGCGCCACACCGCCGCCAGCGGGAACACCCACAGCAGCAGCGCATAGGGGCGGAAGATCGTTTCCAGCGCGCAGGCCGCCACGGCCAGCGCCAGCCACCTGCGGGAAAACCCGCGGCCCAGCGCAGCCGCCGCCCCGGCAACGCAGAAACAAAGCGCGTAGTGCAGCGGTTCTGACCCGCCGCTGACGGCCGCCGACAGCGGCGCCCAGGCACACACCAGCGCGGCGGCGAACACGCCGCACTGCCATACCGTCAGGCGCGCGGCCCGGGCAAACACCGCGATGCCCGCCGCCGTAAACAGCAGGTTGCACCAGAACACCGTGTTGACCCCTGCGCCGAACAAAAAGCCCGGCAGCGCATACGCCCAGATCAGCAGCGGGCCCCAGGTGCCGTAGCGCCCCAGGGCGGCGTGGGTCTCGTCGTAGCCGAAATACCCCTGCGGCCCGCCGTGGGTCAGCACACTGACGACCTGGCGGTTATAGATGACCTCGTCATTGTCGATATTGGGCGCCATCCACACTTCGGTCAGCGGCGTGCGGTAGGCCAGCGTGCAAAAGGCCAGCAAAAACGCAGCCGCCCCCAATACGCAAAGCAGCGCGTTGGGGGTCTTTTGCAGCCATTTTTTTACGGTCGTAACCAATTTACTTCTCCTTTTGGGGCGGGGCCAGCCGGGCCATAAACACCACATCGCGGTACTGCCCGTCCAGCAGCACCATATCGCGGAAGACGCCCTCTACGGCAAAGCCCGCGTTTTCATAGCTGCGGCGCGCGGGTTCGTTGCCGGCCAGCAGGCGCAGGCTGATGCGGTGCAGCCCCAGCTGCGCAAAGCCGAACGCGGTAAACAGGCGCGCGGTCTCGGTGCCAAAGCCTTTACCGCGGGCGCTTTCCTCCCCGATAAAGATGCCGTACTCGGCGCTGTGGTTCACGGGGTCCACATCGCGGAAATAGACCGAGCCGACCGCGCGGCCGGCGGCCTTATCCTCTATGATATACTGCACGACCCGGCCGGCGGCCACCTTGGTGGCCAGCCAGTCGCGGTGCATCTCGGGCGTGAATTTTTGGCGGAAGATAAAGTTCTGCATGACCGACGGCGTGTTGCGCCAGGCCACGATGCGGTCGGTATCGGCGTCGGTGATGGGGCGCAGGACGACCTTTTCCCCTGTGATGATCGGCAGGTGTTGCATATCCACCGGGCCCTCCTTACGGCCGTTCATAAACAGTAGCGTATTCTCCCTGGTACAGCAGCGTCCAGCCCTCCGCCAGCAGGCGCTGTTCGACCTCGCTGCCGGGGCTCGTCATCATATAACGCGCATAGATGGTGTGGTCGGTATCCTGCAGGTAGGCGGCTTCGTCAAACTGCAGGCCCATGCCGTCGGGCGCGGCATACAGCATGCCCACAGCCGCCGCGTCGCCAAAGGAATAGGCGATGGTGCGGTCCCACGGGTCGCTGCCGGTCACCGCCTGCTGGCTCTCAGCCAGCGCAGCGTGCAGGGCGTCGACTTCGGCGGCCAGCTCCGCCCGGTAGGGCGGCAGGGCGAAACCGCCGTTGGCGGTCAGCGCCAGCACACCGGCCAGCGCCAGCGCCGCCGCACCGGCGGCCGCCCCCGCAGCCGGGCGGGGGTTTTCCAGCAGCAGTGCGGCCAGCAGCAAAATGTCCAGCACCAGCGTATGGCGCGAGGCCTCGGCCGTGCGGTACAAAAGCATCAGCGCCAAAAACACGGCCAGCGCCACCGTCAGGGCGCAGGTTTTCCAGAACAGCGGGCGGCGGTGATACGCGTCCCACACAAGGCAGGCCAGCGTCAGCACCGCCAGCAGGGCGAACGCCAGGTAGTAGCCGCCCCCCTGCCCGGCCAGCGCGCCGGCGATCTCCTGCCCGGCCTGGGTCAGCGCCGCCGCCAGCTTGCCGGCCGTGTAGCGCACGGCCGAGAGCACCTCAAAATGCGCGAGCATGCGCAGCGGCGCAAGGTCGACATTCTCAAAGAAATAGGGCGCGTAAAAGCGGCTCATCAGCACCAGCGTGCCGCCCAGCGAGACCGCCGCCCCGGCCAGGCAGCCCGCAACGGTCCGGCGGCGCGGCCAGGCCAATGCCAGCGGGTACAGCCACAGCGCCGCGTTGTAGGGGCGCGCCAGCGTGGCCGCCGCGCACAGCAGGCACAGCGCCGCCCAGGCCGTGCGGCGGCCGGTGCGGCGCACCCATACCGCCGTGCCGGTGACCGCCAGCACCAGGGCGTAGTGCAGCGGCTCCTGCATGGCGGAAAAGATATAGCGTATGGGTGCGTTCAAACACCCCAGCGCCACGGCGAACGCCGCCTGCTGCCAGGCTTTGAGCCGCGCGGCCCGGGCAAACACCACCCAGCCCGCCACGGCAAAAAACAGGTTGCACCAGATAAAGGCGTTCTGCCCGCGCAGCAGCAGCCCCGGCAGCGCGTACATCCAAAAGATGGCCGGGCCCCACGCCGCAAAGGTACCGATGGGGGCGTGGGACTCATTAAAGCCGAAATACCCCTGCGGCGCGCCGTACTGCACGACGGCCGCCAGCTGCTTGCTGTAGACGACCTCATCGCTCCAGGAGCTGGCGGGCAGATAAATGTCGGTGACAGGCACGCGGTAGACCGCCCACCCATACAACAGCAGGAACGCCAGCGCCGCCGCGGCCACCGCCGCCGTCAGCCCCAGGGCCTTACTGCGCGTAGAACGCCAGCACATGTTCGATCACACGGTTGCGGTCCGCCTCGGTCAGGCCGTAGTACAGCGGCAGGCGGACCAGGCGCTCGCTCTCGCGGGTGGTATAGCGGTCCTCGCCGTCAAAGCGGCCGAACTTGCGCCCCGCCGGGGCGGAGTGCAGCGGGATATAGTGGAACACCGCCAGGATCTCGTTGTCTTTCAGGTACTGGATCAGCGCGGTGCGCTCTGCAAGGTCTTTGCACTTGAGGTAGAACATGTGCGCGTTGTGCACGCAGCCCGCGGGCACCGTGGGCAGTTCCACCTTGCCGGCGGCGGCCAGCGGGGCGAACGCTTCGCGGTAGGCGTCCCAGCTGCGCATGCGGTCGTCGTTGATCTCGTCCGCGCGCAGCAGCTGCGCCCACAGGTAGGCGGCGTTGAGCTCGCTGGGCAGGTAGCTGTCGCCAAAATCGACCCAGGTGTACTTGTCCACCTGGCCGCGGAAGAATTTGGCGCGGTTGGTGCCTTTTTCGCGCAGGATCTCGGCGCGTTCATTGTAGGCGGGGTCGTTGATGAGCAGCGCGCCGCCCTCGCCCATCGAGTAGTTTTTCGTCTCGTGGAAAGAGTAGCAGCCAAAATCGCCGATGGTGCCCAGCGCCTTGCCCTTGTACTGGCTCATGACGCCCTGGGCCGCGTCCTCGACCACTTTGAGGCCGTGGCGGCGGGCGATGTCCATGATGGTGTCCATCTCGCAGGCAACGCCGGCGTAGTGCACGACCATGATGACCTTGGTGCGGTCGGTGATGGCGGCCTCGATCTTGGTCTCGTCGATGTTCATCGTGTCGGGGCGGATGTCCACAAACACCAGCTTGGCCCCGGCCAGCACCGCCGAGGTCGCCGTGCTGGAGAAGGTGTAGCTGGGCAAAATGACTTCGTCGCCGGGCTGCAGGCCGCACAGCAGCATCGCCATATCCAGCGCGGTGGTGCCGCTGGTGGTCAGCAGTACCTTTTGCGCGTGGAAGCGCTCTTCCAGCCAGGCGTTGCACTTTTTGGTGAACGCGCCGTCGCCGCAGATCTTATGCGAGTCGATGGCTTGCTTGACGTATTCCAGTTCCTCCCCGACACAGGGGGGCACATTAAAGGGGATCATACAAAGACCTTCTTTCCCAGTCTGGCATCCAATAGATGGAATTAGTATAGCATATCTGCGCGGATTCTACAACCTTGGCAGGGCACAAAAGCGCGGCGGCGGTCACTTTTGGGCGCGCGCCGCGCTGTAGGCGCGCAGCATCAGCACGGCGTACCACAAAAGCAGGACGCTGAACGCCACAAAGCTGATGCCCGCCGCCGGCGACGCCTGCGGCACAAAGCGCGCCACCGTATACACCGCCAGCGGCACGGCGGCCGCGGCCGGCATGGCGTGGGACGGCTGGCCGGCCAGGCGCAGCATGCGCCAGCAGGCCGCCAGCAGCAGCCAAAGGTCGGCCGCGCGCAGCGCAGGCAGCAGCCAGACCCAGGCCCCGCCGCTTTGGCTGCCGCACAGCACCAGTTCCAGCGCCAGCTGCGCGGCGCCGCATATAAGCGGCAGCGCCGTGCGGCGGCAGACCAGCAGGTACCCCACCACCGCCAGCGCCGTCAGCGAAAGTTCCTGCAGGCCCGCGGCGTTCGGCATTGCCAGCAGCGCGCGCCCGGCCGCCGCAATGCCGCACAGCAGGCAGGCCGCCGCCATACGGTTTTGCTTGTCCATCGTGTTCCCCCGTTTCGCTTGATCTCCCGCCCATTATACCGCGCCGCGGCAAGGCTTGCAAGGCGCGCGGCGCGGTATTATAATAAAACAATACTTCCCATTTTACGTTCGGAATCGAGGTTTTTGGCATGGAATTTTCCCACCGGTTGGAGCTGTTCGGCCCCGAGATCTTTGCCGCGCTCAACGACAAAAAGGTCGCGCTGGAAGCGCAGGGCCGCCATTTGTACAATTTAAGCGTCGGCACGCCGGATTTCGCCCCCGCGCCGCACATCAAGCAGGCGCTCATCGACGCCGCGCAGGACGACGAAAACTGGAAATACAGCCTGCGCGACCTGCCCGAGATGCTGCAGGCCGTCTGCGCGTACTACCAGCGCCGGTTTGGCGTTGCGGGCCTGACGCCCGACGAGGTGATGAGTTTTTCCGGCAGCCAGGACGGCATCGGCCACCTGGGGCTGGCGCTGTGCAACGACGGCGACGTCGTGCTGCTGCCCGACCCCTGCTACCCCGTGTTCATGACCGGCACGATGCTGGGCGGCGCCAAGCCCTGGTACTACCGCTTAACGAAGGAGAACCGCTTTTTGCCCGACGTGCGCGCCATCCCCGAGGAGGTCGCCCGCCAGGCCAAGCTGATGCTCGTCAGCCTGCCGGCCAACCCGGTGGGCAGCGTCGGCACGCCGGAGCTGTACGCCGAGCTGGTGGATTTCTGCCGCCGGTACGATATTTTGCTGGTGCACGACAACGCCTACAGCGACATCATCTTTGACGGCGTGCACGGCGGCAGCATCTTCAACACCCCCGGCGCGGCAGAGTGCGCGGTGGAGTTTTTCAGCCTGAGCAAGAGCTTCAACGTCACCGGCGCGCGCATCAGCTTTTTGGTAGGGCGCGCCGACGTCATCGCCGCCTGCAAAAAGCTGCGCACGCAGATCGACTTTGGCATGTTTATCCCCATCCAGAAAGCGGCCATCGCCGCGCTGACCGGCCCGCTGGACAGCGTGCGCGCCCAATGTGCCGAGTACCAGCGCCGCCGCGACGCGCTGTGCGGCGGGCTGCGCGGCATCGGCTGGGACGTGCCCGACAGCCACGGCAGCATGTTTGTGTGGGCGCCGGTGCCCGCCGGGTATGCCAGCAGCATGGACTTTTGTTTGCAGCTGATCGAAAAAGCCGGCGT
Source organism: Candidatus Gemmiger excrementipullorum (assembly GCA_019115045.1). Taxonomy (GTDB): domain Bacteria; phylum Bacillota; class Clostridia; order Oscillospirales; family Ruminococcaceae; genus Gemmiger; species Gemmiger excrementipullorum. Next base: position 42,151 of record DXEI01000138.1, read on the forward strand.
CATCTGCACGCCGGGCTCCAGCTTTGGCCCCAGCGGCGAAGGGTACGTGCGTTTTGCGCTGACGATGCCGGTACAGCGCATCGAGCAGGCGGTGGCGGCCATCGCCGCCAGCGGCATGATTGGGTGAAAGCAGCAAAACCGTAACAAGTAATAAGTAAAGAGCGGCCGCCCCTTAAACCGGGACGGCCGCTTTTTCTTGATAATACTTCTGTGCCGGGCGTTCACTCGCCACGGCGCCGGCGCACGACAAAGTAGACAAGCGCCCACAATGCCGCGAACGCCGCCCCCAGGCAGGGGAAGTACAGCGCCTGCGGCAGCCGCGCCACCGCCGGGTGGCTGAGCGCA
>DXEI01000015.1 GCA_019115045.1 Candidatus Gemmiger excrementipullorum
CCGCCGCGCCGCCCGCCGCCCCGCGCGACCCGGCCCTGCCCGCCAACCCCTACCGCCGCCACTTCACCCGCGACCACACCTTTGCCGAGCTGGCGCACCGCAGGCAGGCGGAAAAACCGCACCAAGGGTAAGCCTGCGCCTGCTCTTCATCTTTAAATTCACCCAAATCGCGCCCGCCGCCCGCCGTGTTTCGGCAGGTTTGGCGGGCGCGGTTTTGTACAATGGGTCCCGCACTGATTTTTTGTACAGAAAGGGACCTTTTGCTTATGCTGCAAACACTGGAACGCACCGTACTTTCCGCCGAACCCACCTGCGAGACCCGGCTGCTGGGCGCCGGCGACGCGCCCGCGCTGCGGGCGTTTTGCGGCGCGGCGCTGCCGCTGCTGCCCGCGCCCGGCCTGGGGCCCGCGCTGCACGGCGGGCGCCTTTTGGGGGACTTTGCCGCCGACGCCTTGCAGGCCGCGGCGGCACTGCTGCCGCTGTTTGCCGACGACCCGCTGCCCGCGGCGCTGCGCGCGGCCGGTTTTGGGGCCGACGGCCAGGGCGCTGTGCTGACGCCGCCGCTGACGGCGGCGCGCTATACCCGTCTGCGCCAATTTTTACATGCCGCGCTGCGGCTGGCCACCGCGCGCTGCGCAAGCTACCATGTGTGGGCCGTGCAGCTGCTGGACGGCGACCCGGCCGCCTGCGCCGACCTCTGCGCGCAGTACCTGGCCGCCGGGCTGACGCTGCGCGCCGTGCTGCCCTACAGCGGGGCGCAGCTGCTGGTGTTCTCGGCCCGGGGGCTGGCGCACTGGCGCGCGCCGCGGCGCTGCTGCCGCCTGGGCGACCCCGCCCTGCCCCGCCTGCTGGAACGCGGCTGCGCGGCGGCGGATTTCCAGTGGGATGCCGGGGGCCTGGCGCTGGTGCTGCGCGACGACGACTGAATTTTGCCCGCCCCATGCAGAAAGCCGGGGCCCCGTTTGGGGCCCCGGCCATTTGCTTTGTAAGGGGAGTGCGGCGGCAACGGAAATGTTTTTGCGGCGGGGTCTGTGCCTACCGAACCGCATTCGTGCGGCGGGCGTGAACGCCCGCCCTACAATGCGCGGTATACGCCATCCACACCGGGAACAAGCCAATAGCAGAATGTTTGCCAGGCGGCATATATGCCGCCCCTACGCATGGACCGAACGCAGTCACAACAAAAAAACGATATTGTAAGGCAACCGCCCACGGGCCGCATATATGCGGCCCGGCAGGGGTGCGCCCCGCGCGGGGTTTGCGGGTACATCGCCCGTTCCCGCCGGTTTGCAGGGCGGGGCCTTGGCCCCGCCGCACATTGAAAAAATTTTAAAAATTCATCGGTGCGGCGGGCGCATTTCACCGCCCCGCCAGCAGCACGCCCAGCACGGCTTTGCCCACGTGCAGGCGGTTTTCGGCTTCGTCAAAAATTTCGGCGGCATGCTGTTCCAGCACGTCGGGGGCGATCTCTTCGCCGCGGTGGGCGGGCAGCGGGTGCTGCACCATGCAGTCCGGCTTCGCCAGCGCCAGGCGCGCGGCGTCCAGCGTGTAGCCGGCAAAATCGCGGCGGCGGCGCTCGGCCTCGCGCTCCATGCCCATGCTGACCCACACGTCGGTAAACAGCACGTCGGCGCCGCGGGCAGCCTCGTCGGGGTCGTCGGTCAGGCGGAAGGCTTCGCCGTACCCTGCGGCCCGGCGCAGCACGTCGGCAGCCGGGCGGTAGCCGGGCGGGCAGGCCACCGTCAGCGTCATGCCCATGGCCAGGCACCCGGCGATGAGGCTGTTGCAGACGTTGCACCCGTCGCCGATGAACCCGGCGCGCAGGCCCGCCAGGCGGCCCTTGTACGCGCGCACCGTCATCAGGTCAGCCAGCGCCTGCAGCGGGTGGGCGTAGTCCGTCATGCCGGAGACGACCGGCACCCCGCTGACCTGCGCCAGCAGTTCCAGGTCGGCCTGCTTGCAGGTGCGGCAGACGATGGCGTCATAGTACCGCCCCAGCACGCGGGCGGTGTCCCGCAGCGGCTCGCCGCGGGCGGCCTGCAGGTCGCGCGCGCTCAAATACGCGCCCAGCCCGCCCAGGTGGTAGATGCCGGCCTCCAGGCTGGCGCGCGTGCGGGTGGAATGCTGCGCAAACAGCAGCGCCACCGTCTTGCCCTGCAGATCCTTGGGGTCGGCCCCGGCCTTGTGCAGGCGCTTGTACTCGTCGGCAATATCCAAAATATGCAGCATCTCGGGCGGCGTCAGCGCGCCCAGCGTAAGCAGGTGTTTCATGCCATGCCCTCCCCCGCGGCGCGCAAAACGGCCAGCGCTTCGTCGACATGCTGCGCCGTCAGCGTCAGCGGCGGCAGCAGGCGCAGGCGGTCCTTGGCGGTCAGCACCAGCAGGCCGCGGGCTTCGCACGCGGCGCGCAGCGTAGCGGCCGAAACGCCGCCCCGCAGCGCCACGCCCGCCATCAGCCCCAGGCCGGTGACCTGGGCCGCAAAGGGCAGCGCGGCCAGCCCGGCGCCCAGCTGCGCGGCGCGGTCGCGCACGTTTTGCAAAAGCGTTTCGTCCAGCGTGTCCAGCACGGCCAGCGCCCCGGCGCAGGCGACGGGGTTGCCGCCGAACGTTGACCCGTGGCTGCCGGGGCCCATGTGTTCGGCCACTTTGCGCGTCAGCAGCACCGCGCCGATGGGCAGCCCGCCGCCCAGGCCCTTGGCCAGCGTGACGATGTCGGGCTGCAAGCCGTACTGCTCGCACGCCAAAAAGGTGCCGGTGCGGCCGACGCCGGTCTGCACCTCGTCGACAAGCAGCAGGATGTCGCGCTCTTGGCACAGCTGCGCCACCCGCGCCACATAGTCTTTTTCCAGCGCGACGACGCCGCCCTCGCCCTGCACAAGCTCCAGCAGCACGGCGCAGGTGTCGGGCGCGGCGGCCGCCTGCAGCGCGGCAAAATCGCCCGCCGGCACGTAGGCGAATTTTTCGGGGAACGGCCCGAAATCGTGGTGGAACACGTCCTGCCCGGTGGCCGTCAGCGTGGCCAGCGTGCGCCCGTGGAAAGAGTTGACGAGCGTCAGCACGCGGTCGCGCCCGGGGCCGTAGGTATCGGCGCTGTATTTGCGCGCGGCCTTGATGGCCCCCTCGTTGGCTTCAGCGCCCGAGTTGCCAAAAAACACGGCGTCCAGCCCGGTGCGGCGGCACAGCGCTTCGGCCAGCGCGCCGCAGGGCGCGGTATAGTATAAGTTGGAGGTATGCTGCAGCTGCCCCGCCTGCGCCGCAACGGCCCGCACCCAGGCCGGGTGGCAGTACCCCAGCGCGTTGACGCCGATGCCGGAGGTAAAGTCGAGATAGCGCCTGCCCTCGGCGTCATAGGCGTACAGCCCCTCGCCGCGCACCAGCGCCAGCGGGCTGCGCGCGTAGGTGTGCAGCACATGCGCGTCGTCACGCGCGATGATCGCCTTGCTGTCCATACAAAACGCCCCCTTTACCGGTTGCCGCGGCGGTAGAACATCGTGCCCGCCCCGCGGTCGGAGAACATCTCCAGCAAAATGGAATGCGGCACCCGCCCGTCGATGATGACGGCCTCGTGCACGCCCTGGTAGATGGCGTCGGCCATGCCCTCGATCTTGGGCAGCATGCCGCCCGCGATGACGCCCGCGGCCTTGTACCCCTCGATCTCGGAGACTTCCACCTCGGGGATCAGCGTCGATTCGTCGTTTTTGTCCTGCAGCAGCCCGACGATGTCGGTCATGCTGACGAGCTTTTCGGCCTTGAGGGCGATGGCGATCTCGGCCGCGGCGGTGTCGGCGTTGATGTTGTAGGGCACGCCGTTGCCGTCCATGCCGACGGTGGCGATGACCGGGATGAAACTGTCGGCCAGCAGATGCTCGATCAGCGTGGTGTCGACGCGCTCGATCTCGCCCACATAGCCAAGGTCGACGTCGCTTTTGCGCGCGCAGGTCAGCATATGGCCGTCCATGCCGCACAGCCCGACGCCGCGGCCCTTGAGCAGCGCCACCAGGTCCTTGTTGACCTGCCCGGCCAGCACCTGCTGCACGATGCCCATCGTCTCTTTGTCGGTATAGCGCAGCCCGCCGACGAATTGGGACGTTTTGCCCACGCGGGCCAGCATCTCGTTGATGGCGGGGCCGCCGCCGTGCACCAGCACGACGCGCACACCCAGCAGCGTCAGCGTGACCAGGTCGTTCATGACGGCCAGCTTGAGCTCGTCGTTGACCATGGCGTTGCCGCCGTATTTGATGACCAGCGTTTTGCCGTGGTATTTCTGGATGTAGGGCGTCGCCTCGCTGAACAGCAGCGCCATCTCTTCGTTTTTCATGGCCGTCTCTCCCCCTTTATATAGCCCCGGTTCAGGTGCGGTAGTCGCCGTTGATCTTGACGTAGTCGTAGGTCAAGTCGCACCCCCACGCCTTGGCGGCGGCGCTGCCGCAGCCCAGGTCGACGAGGATGTCGATCTCATCTTCCGCCAGGACTTTGGCGGCTTCCTCCTCGCTGTAGGGGCGGTGGGCGGCGTTCTCGCACACGAACACCTCGCCCGCCCGGCTGCGCAGCCGCACCGAGGTCTTGTCGATGGAAAAATCCCCCGGCGTGTAGCCGATGGCGCACAGCACGCGGCCCCAGTTGGCGTCGGCGCCGAACATTGCGGCCTTGAACAGCGTCGAGTGCACGACGCTGCGGGCCACAGCGCGGGCCGTAAGCACGTCGGGCGCGCCGGTCACCGTGCATTCCAGCAGCTTGGTCGCGCCCTCGCCGTCGGCGGCGAGTTCCCGGCTGAGGTGCTCGGCCACCTGGGTCAGCGCGGCCACAAACGTCTGGTAGCCCTCGCCGTCGGGCCCCACCGCCGCGCCCGCCAGGCCGGACGCCAGCAGCAGCACGGTGTCGTTGGTGGAGGTATCGCCGTCCACCGTGATCTGGTTGAACGTCGCGGGCACGACCTCGGCCAGCGCCTTGCGCAGCACGGCCGGCTCGGCCTGGACGTCGGTGGTCATAAACAGCAGCATCGTTGCCATGTTGGGGTGGATCATGCCGGACCCCTTGGCGATGGCCCCGATGCGGCAGGGTTTGCCGCCCAGCGTAAACTCCACCGCGTACTCTTTGGGGTGGGTGTCGGTGGTCATGATGGCGGTGGCCGCGGCGTGGCTGCCGGCAGCGCTGGCTTCCAGTTTGGCGGCCGCGGCGGGGATGCCTGCGGCGAACGGCTCCAGGCTCATGGCCTGGCCGATGACCCCGGTCGAGGACGGCAGCACGTCGGCCGCCGCGACGCCCAGCGCCTGCGCGGCCAGCTCACAGGTGGCGCGCGCCAGCTCGACGCCGCCCGGCGCGCAGGTGTTGGCGTTGCCGCTGTTGACCAAAATGGCCTGGGCGCAGCCGTCGGCCAGGTGCTCGCGGTCCACCGTGATGGGCGCGCCGTACACCTTGTTGGTGGTGTAGCACCCCGCTCCCGCGCAGCGCACCTCGGCCTTGATCAGCGCCAGGTCGGGCTTTGTCTGGCTGCGCCGGATGCCGCAGTGCACGCCTGCCGCCGCAAAGCCTTTGGCGGCGCAGACGCCGCCTTCCACCGGCTGAAATTTTGTACTTTCCATCGTGATGCCCCTCTCCAAAAATTTCATTGTGTTTGATGTTGGTGTTTGCTTGGGTGTCTGGTATGCCCGCCGGACCTGTTTCCTGTCTGTGGTTTGCGTGCCGTTTATCTTGCATTGTAGGGGCCGCATGTATGCGGCCCGCGGGCGTGTGCCCAATAAACCCGTTTTTGCATTGTGACCGCGTTCGGTCCGTGCGTAGGGGCGGCATACATGCCGCCCGCGAAACGGTGCGGACATTGGACGTTTATGGGTTGAATGTTGTTTGTTTTGCATGGTAGGGCGGGCGATTTCGCCCGACGAACCGATAATTTTTTTAATTTTTATAATGTGCGGCGGGCGTGAACGCCCTCCCTACAATGCGGCGTATACGGTCGTGTTTCCCGCAACCCCCGCGCGGCAAAACACCCCTGCCGGGAGGCATGTATGCCTCCCCTACAAATAAGGGGACCGCGTACACAAACCCAAAAACGTCACCACAGGACGAACGGCCGCGGGCCGCATGCATGCGGCCCGCCACGTTTGTTTTACCATACCGTTTTTTGGTTGCGACGGCGTTTGGTCTATGCGTAGGGGCGGCATACATGCCGCCCGCAAAACCCCGCCCCGCCGCCCGCCCCCGGGTTTATATGGTGTGTGCCTCGCGTTGTAGGGGCGGCATACATGCCGCCCATGGCCGCCCGCCTCACGACAACGTTTTTTGGCTCGCGACCGC
>DXEI01000139.1 GCA_019115045.1 Candidatus Gemmiger excrementipullorum
GGCTTTTTGAGCTGGACGGGCGGCGCCAGCTGGCAGCTGACGGTGTATGAACCGGGCTTTGCCACGCCGGGCTGGTTCCGCGGCGCCACGATGTACCAGATCTTCCCCGACCGCTTCTGCGAGGGCGTGCCCAACAAACCCATGCCGTTTGCCGACCGCATCTACCGCGCCGACAAAACGGGTGAGCCGTATTTCTGGCCCAATGAGCAGGACGAAGGCTACCTGAACATGGACTACTACGGCGGCGATTTCGCGGGCATCCAGCAAAAGCTGCCCTACCTGCGCGAGCTCGGCGTCAGCTGCCTCTACCTCAACCCGATCTTTGAGGCACACGCCAACCACCGCTACAACACGGCCAACTACCTCAAGGCCGACCCGCTGCTGGGCACCAACGAGGAGTTCGCCGCCCTGTGCGCGGCCGCCCGCAAAGAGGGCATCCGCATTATTTTGGACGGCGTGTTCAGCCATACGGGGTCGGACTCGCTCTACTTCAACCGCGAAGGCCGCTACGGCCCCGGCGGCGCCTACCGCGACCGCCACTCGCCCTACCGCGGCTGGTACGACTTTGACTCCGGCTATCCCAGCGGCTACCGCTGCTGGTGGGGGTTCGAGACGCTGCCCGAAGTGGAGGAAAATTCCCCCAGCTACGAGGAATTTGTCTGCGGCGAGGACGGCGTCATCGACACCTGGCTGGGCCTGGGCGCGTCGGGCTTCCGCCTCGACGTCGCCGACGAACTGCCCGATGCGTTTATCGAGAAGATCCGCCGCGCCGTCAAAGCCCATGGCGAGGACAAACTGCTTCTTGGCGAAGTGTGGGAGGACGCCACCACCAAGGAGGCTTTCGGCCAGCGCCGCACCTACCTGCGCGGCAAAGGGCTGGACGGCGTGATGAACTATCCCTTCCGCAATGCGACGCTGGACTTTTTGCGCGGGGCGGACGCCGCCGCCGTGGCCGAGCAGATCATGACCATCTGCGAAAACTACCCGCCCCCGGCGCTGGACTGCGCGATGAACTTCCTCTCCACCCACGATACCGAGCGCGCGCTGACCGCCATTGCCGGCGAACCGGCCAACGGCCGCGACCGCTACTGGCAGAGCGGCCGCCGTGTCGCGCCGAACAAAGTGGACGAGGGGCTGCGCAAAATGCTGCTGGGCTACGCCATGATCTTTACGCTGCCCGGCGTGCCGTCGGTGTACTACGGCGACGAGATCGGCATGCAGGGTTACCGCGACCCCTTCAACCGCGCGTTCTTTGACTGGAACTCGACTGAGGAACGCCTGCGCGGCCCCATGAAAACGCTGGCCCGCCTGCGCCGCAGCTGCGACGCCTTCGATGGCGGCCGCATGGAGATCGTGCGCGCCGAGGGCGACGTGCTGCACTACCGCCGCGTCGGCAAGACCCAGACGGCCGAGATCATCCTCAACCGCGGGCCGCACCTGCTGGCCGAGGAGGCGTTCGGCAAATCGACCGAGGGCAACCCCGGCGGTTTCACCGTCCTGGTCGAGGACAACGCCCCCGCCCATGTGGGGTATTTTTCCATCTATTAAGCGCAGTAAGAAACCCTCTGTCTCCGCGTTCAGAGCTGCTTTGGAATGGATTGCAGGGCGGATGATTTTGCCCGCCGTACGGCGGCTTGGCAGGCGGGGATGCCCGCCCTGCACTGCAGAGGGCAGACAAGTGTTGGATCGGCGAAAGGCCGCCCTGTCCTGGACAGGGCGGCCTTTCTTGTATGGTGAAATTTGGGCAGCCTGCTGAAGCATGACGCCTAAAATTGTACATCTTTTACAAAACGCAGGGCGCTTGTCAAACATTTTACAGGACAAATTCTTGACAAGACCCCGCCCGGGTGTTACAGTGTTGGCAACAAAGCGCATACCGCGCTTTGCAGGTAAGAAAGGAGGCCTGTTGTATGGGGATGGATACCCTGGTATGGCTGGTCGCAGTCATTGCCTTTATCGTGCTGGAAGCCGCCACCACCGCGCTCGTCTCGGTGTGGTTTGCCGTCGGGGCGGGTGCGGCGCTGGTCGTCAGCTTCTTCACCACTTCGCTGCCGATGCAGGCCATCGTGTTCGCCGTCGTCTCGGCGATCTCGCTGGGCGTTATGGTGCCCACGCTGGCCAAGCGCCGCAAAGAGACCCCGCCCCCCGTCACCAACGGCACCCGCCTGGTGCTGCACAAACAGGGCGTCGTGCTGGCCGACATCCAGCCCGGCTACCTGGGCCGCGTGCGGGTGGACGGCCTGGACTGGCAGGCCCGCGCCGACACGCCGATGCCCAAAGGCACGCCCTGCCGTGTGGCCGATGTTGACGGCGCCGTCTTGATCGTCTGCCCGGTGACGGCCGATACCGCCGCCGTGTAAGGTTTTACCCAAAGAGAAGGAGGATTGTTATGATTTTGGCCCTTGCCGTTTTGCTGGTCGCTATCTTGATCCTGCTGGTGCGCTGCATCGTCATCGTGCCGCAGTCCAACGCTTTTGTCGTCGAGCGCCTGGGGGTCTACAAGACCACCTGGGAAGCCGGCCTGCACCTGCGCACGCCGTTTATCGAGCGCGTCGCCCGCCGCGTCTCCCTCAAGGAGGAAGCCGCCGACTTCCAGCCCCAGCCCGTCATCACCCGCGACAACGTCACGATGATGATCGACACCGTCGTCTTTTTCCAGGTATTTGACGCCAAGCTCTACGCCTACGGCGTCAGCCGCCCCATCCAGGCCATCGAGAACCTGTCCGCCACCACGCTGCGCGACATCATCGGCTCCATGACGCTGGACGAGACGCTGACCAGCCGCGACACCATCAACAGCCGCATCACCGCCAGCCTGGACGAGTCCACCGACCGCTGGGGCATCAAAGTCAACCGCGTCGAGCTCAAAAACATCGAGCCGCCGCTGGAGATCCGCCAGGCGATGGAAAAGCAGATGAAGGCCGACCGCGAGAAGCGCGCCTCCATCCTGCTGGCCGAAGGCGAAAAGCAGGCGGCCATCACCCGCGCCGAGGGCGAGAAGGAATCCGCCATCCTGCGCGCCGAGGCCGTCAAGCAGCAGCGCATCCGTGAGGCCGAGGGCGAAGCCCAGGCTCTGCTGACTGTGCAGAAAGCCCAGGCCGACGCCATCCGCATGATCAACGAGGCCGCGCCCAGCCAGAGCATGCTGGCTTTGCGCAGCATGGAAGCGATGGAGAAAGTCGCCGACGGCCAGGCGACCAAACTCATCGTGCCCAGCGATATGCAGAACCTGGCCGCCACCGTGGCCTCCATCCAGGAGATCGCCGGCGGTACGGCCGCCAAATAACCGGCCCAAATGCCAAAACGCCCGGTGCGGGGAACTTCCCGCACCGGGTGTTTTTGTTGTATACCGGGGCCTCAGCGCCGCCAGGCGCGCGCCAGGGCGGCCGCCACGGCGGGGATATCCTCCTCTTTTAGCGCGGCGTAGCCCGCCACCACGGTGTCGGGCGGGCACAGCTCCGGCCGGGCCAGGTAGTATTCGCGCAGGCCGCGCAGGCGCACGCCCTCGCGGGCGGCGGCCTGCACCATCGCCGCCTCGCCGCCCGCGCCGGGCAGCGTCAGCAAAAAGTGCAGCCCGCTGTGCACGCGCTGCAGCTGCACGCCGGGCAGCGCCCGGCGCAGCGCGGCGGCAAAGGTCTCCATGCGGCGCTTGTACACCAGGCGCATGCGCGCCAGGTGCCGCGCAAAGTAGCCGCCGGCCATAAATTCGCACAGCGTCTGCTGCTCAAACCGGCTCACGGTGTTGGCGTAGGCCGCAAAGTCGTGCCGGTAGCGCGGCAGCAGGCTTTGCGGCAGCACCATGCAGGCGATGCGGATGCCGGGCGCCAGACTTTTGGAGAATGTCGTCAGGTAGACCACCGGCCCGTCCGGCCCGGCCATGCCCTGCAGGCTGGGCAGCGGGCGGGTGTCGTAGCGGAACTCCGAGTCATAGTCATCCTCCAAAATATAACGCCCCGGCCGGGCGGCCGCCCAGGCCAGCAGCTGCGCGCGGCGGGGGGCCGGCATCGTGACGCCGGTGGGGAAGTGGTGGCTCGGCGTCAGGT
>DXEI01000140.1 GCA_019115045.1 Candidatus Gemmiger excrementipullorum
CAAGTACGGCGTGGCCAACAAGCGCAAGACCGACGACGGCGAGGAGGAAGCCAAGGACGAGGTGCTGGTGCGCGCCAACGGCATCCCCACCTATTTTGCCGCCGACATCGCCTACCACTACGACAAACTGGCCGTGCGCGGCTTTGACAAGGCCATCGACGTCTGGGGCGCCGACCACCACGGCCACGTCGCCCGCATGAAAGGCGCGATGGACGCCATCGGCCTGGACGGCAGCCGCCTGGACGTCGTGCTGATGCAGATGGTCAACCTGATGCGCGACGGCAAACCCGTGCGCATGAGCAAGCGCACCGGCAAAGCCATCACGCTGACCGACCTGCTGGACGAGGTGCCCATCGACTCGGCCCGGTTCTTCTTCAACCAGCGCGAGAGCACCTCGACGCTGGACTTTGACCTGGATCTGGCCGTGCGCAACGACAGCGAAAACCCCGTGTACTATGTGCAGTACGCCCACGCGCGCATCTGCTCGCTGCTCAAACGGCTGGAAAGCCAGGGCGTGACGTTTGCCGGGGCCGACGCCGTCGACGCCGGCGTGCTGGCCGACCCCGCCGAGCAGGCGCTGCTGCGGCTGCTGGCGGCGTTCCCGGCCGAGATCGCCGCGGCGGCCGAAAAGTACGACCCCGCGCGCATCACCCGCTACTGCATCGACGTGGCGACGGCGTTCCACCGCTTCTACAACGCCTGCCGCATCCTGGACGTCGAGGGCGCCGTGCAGCAGAGCCGCATTGCGCTGTGCCTGGGCGTGCGCGGCGTGATCCACAACATTTTGACGATGTTCAAGATCAACGCCCCCGAGAGCATGTAACGCCCCCTTCCCCCGCAAACCACGCAAAAAGCCGCCGCCTCATCCGAGGCGGCGGCTTGGCTTATGGAACCCCAACATATTTATTGTACCACGCGCCAATAGACTTTTCAACCCTAAATATGTACAAATAATTCTTTATAAGGTTGTGGAAACTGCGAATAGACGAAACCGCAGGGGTGTGCTATAGTATAGTCACAGAAAGAAAACAGCCGGAGATAAGGAGCTAAAAGCTCCAAGAGTTGCCACTTTCCAAGGTACCCACACAAAGACCGATCGTGAACAGATCGACATCTTAAAGAAGATTTCCTAAAGTTCTTAAGATGCAAGTTCTTGTGAAGTCAAAACGGAAACGCTGCTTCCCTTTTATCAAAGCTGGTCTTACAAAATTCTTTCTACCTTCTTTCTCAAAAAGAACGCAAGTTCTTAATGAAAAAGAACTACGAAATGGATTTTCTAAGATGTTGGGTTTTGAAGTATAAAGAGAACACCGTACCGCATAAACTTTACAAAGTTCTTTCTTCTTGAAGGATGAAGCGGGAACACTTTAAGGACTCCGATCCAACATCACGAGGGCAGTAAAGGGGCCGGAAAGATGAAGTAAAGGCCGCCGGCAGGATTCGCAAGAAAGGAGGCTCAAGTCCTATGGTAAACTTTAAAGATCCCATTCATCACCGGCGGGCCTGGGCCTGCTAACGCGAAAGAACCACATCAAAAGCCGCAGGTCATAACCTGTAAAAGATTTATAAAACCTGATGTTTTGGTTCCCAACATACAGTTAGCAGACCCAGGAGCCCGTCAAAACAGACCCCTGGCATGCATATAGATTAGGATGGAAGAAGGCTGGTAGATGATGAAGACCACCACCACACCGCCGAACAGGTTTAGCCTGAACTTCACCTGATCCACAAGGAGATACTCCAATGTACTAGAGTTAAGAGGTTGATCCTCAGCATCAAACCCCCACCCCCAGGAATCTTCGCATCGCAACGTTCTCTACTCCGTTCCACAAATGCTTTTTAGCAAATAACGAACCAGAGGGTAAGACCAATGTACGATTGACCTAGACTCCAAAAGGGTCACAAGATTCGCCTAAAGATAGGATGTGGATCTCATGGTAAGAAAGGGTCCGTCCGAAAAATAACGAACGAGGGTTATGAGGCTATGACTCCGAAGAAGTAAGACCGCTGGGGCTGCACCGCAAGGTGCAGCCCCAGCTTTTTGTTTTCATGCGGTCAGTGTACGATACGTTTTTGCATTGCGGCCGCGTTCGGTCTATGCGTCGCAGGGGCAGCAACTATGCCGCCCGCAAAACGTTATGGCGTTGGCGGGCCGCAGGTTGTGTATCGCGCATTGTAGGGCGGGGTCTTGATCTCCGGCCTAAGAGCCGCCGCTGCGCGGCGGTTGGCCTCCGAAACGCGCCTGCGGGCGCAGACCCCGCCGCACCGATGATTTTTTAGAGAAAATCAATATGTTCGGCGGGCGTGAACGCCCGCCCTACAAACCGGGGCGAACGGCCACATTGCCCGTAACCCCCGCGCGGGGCACACCCCTGCCGGGAGGCATATATGCCTCCCCTACAAATAAGGGTACCGCGTACACAACCCCAAAAACGTTGCCACAAGGCGAACACCTACAGGCCGGCCGGGAACGGCAGGCAAACGGGCAAGGCAAGCATCTGCCGCGGAGCGTCCATGGCGGGGCCAAGATCTTCGCGCCAAGAGCCAGGCCTTGCGGCCTGGTTGCGCTCCGAAACGCGCCTGCGGGCGCAGCCCCGCCCTACAGATTGGCGGGAACGGGCAAGTGACCGGGAACCCCGCAGGGCGCCCCCGCTTTACAGCATACAGCGCAGCGTGCGCGAAGCCTCGACGAAGTCGTGCGCTTCATACAGGGCGATGGCGCTTTCGTTCTGCGCCAGGACGTTGAGCTCCAGGTATTCCAGCCGGCGGTCGCGCGCCCACTGCTTGGCCGCGGCCAGCAGCGCGCTGCCCACGCCCTGGCGGCGGTGTTCCCGCGCGACCACCAGGTCATACAAGCCGGCATAGCGGTGCGGCAGCACGCAGCTGAACGACGGCGTCCAGCCCGCGTACACCACCAGCGCAAAGCCGACGGTAACGCCGTCCTGCACGGCCAGCAGAAAATCTGCATCCGCCGCCTGGATATATTGCAAAAGGGGTTCTTCTTCCCGCGGGGCGGCGCAGAAAAACTCCGGCTGCAGGTCGACCAGCTCTTCGTCCAGCACACGGTACAGCGCCAGGATCGCCGGCAGGTCGGCCGGCGCCGCCGGGCGGATCACGGTTTTTGGCATAGGGACGCCCCCCTCTCGTAAAAAACAGCGCGCGGCGCCGCGGCCCCCTGCCCGTTGGGCAAGGCGCCGGCAGCGCCGCGTTTTCGCATGTGGTAGGCGGCGTTGCCGGGGCAAAGCGCTGCGCCTGGTAGGTGGCCAAACGGCCGGTTTACTTGATCTCCTGGATCGTGTAGGTGAAGCCGTACTCCTCCTGCAGTTTTTTCACTGCGGGTTCGCAGTCCTCAATAAAGGTCGGGGCGTAGACGCTCTGGCCGTTGTGGGCCTTTTTGTAATCCTCCACGATCTGGGTCAGCTTGTCCCAGCCCTCGTCGGCCTTGGCCTGGGGGATCTCTTTGGGGAAGTCGATGATAAATTCGCGGTGTTTGGGGATGCGTGCTTTCATGTGTGTTCACTCCTGAATCAGTTTATCCAAAATATACAGTTCGTATATTATGACGATGGTTATACGATGTTGAAACAGCGCCGCGCGTTGGCGGCCGTCAGGTCCAGCACCTGCTGCGCGTCCATCTGCCACAGCGTGCCAATGTAAGCCGCCACGTGGGCGATGTTGCGGCTGTCGTTGCGGGTGCCGCGCACCGGTTCGGGCGCCATGTAGGGGCAGTCGGTCTCCAGCAGGGCCCACTGCGGGTCGATGGCCGCCAGCACCTTGGCCGCGCGCTTGGCGCCCTTGTAGGTCACCGCGCCGCCAAAGCCCAGGTACAGCCCCTGGGCGGTCAGCCAGGCGGCGTCCTCGGCGCTGCCGCTGTAGCAGTGCAGCACGCCGCGGGGCTTATACTTGCGCAGCAGCTCGTACATTTCGGCGTGGGCGTCCCGGTCATGGACCGAGACCGGCAGGTCCAGCTCGGCAGCCAGCTGCAGCTGGGCCTCGAACAGCTCGTACTGCTGCTGGCGCGGCACCGGCCAGTGGTGGTCGAGGCCGATCTCCCCCACCGCGACGACGGCCGGGTCGTCGAACAGCGGACGCATCGCGGCCAGCTCGGCGCGCCAGTCGCCGCCGTAGACCGCCACCGTGGGGGCGTCCTCCTCGATCAAGCTCTCGGGGTGGATGCCCAGCGCGGCGTGGAAATACGGCGCGGCGTGTGCCAGTGCCAGCACCTGCGGCGCATCGCCCGAGTGGGTGGCGCATTCCAGCACGCCCACGACGCCGCCCTGCGGCAGCGCGTCCAGCAGCGCGGCGCGGTCGGCGTCAAACCGGCGGGAGGCGTAATGGGCATGGGTGTCAAAAATATTGCGCATAACTCACTCCGTTTTGGGCGCAGGCGCACGGTTGACAAGGACGATGCCGGCGCAGACCAGCGCCAGCGCGGCCAGGTAGTTCCAGCGGAACAGCGGTTCGCCGTTGAGCACCGCCGACAGCAGCACGTTGACGACGGGGATGACGAGCCCGAACACGCTGATGCGCGAGACGGGGTTGTTTTTCATCAGCAGCGCCCACAGCACATAGCCGACGGCCGAGATGAGCGCCAGGATCAGCAGCACCGGCACCGCGGCGACGCTTTGCGGGTGCAGGCCGCCGCCCATGGCAAACCCCACGAGCGCCAGCACCAGCCCGCCGAACGCCAGGTTGATGCCGGTGACGGCAAAGCTGTTGACGCGGCGGGTGACGGCTTTGTTCCACGGGCCGGAGCTGGCGAACACCGCGGAGGCCAGCAGCATGCAGACGATGCCGGTCACGCTGCCGCCCGCGCCGCCGCCCAGCGTGACGACGAGCACGCCCGCAAAGCCCAGCACACAGCCCAGCGCTTTGGGCAGCGTCATGCGGTCGGCCTTGCCGTACAGGAAATGCGCCAGGATCACGCCCATAAAGCTCTGCGTGCTGTTCAAAATACCGCCCAGCGCGCCGGTGAGCAGCGCCACCGCCGTATAGTAAAAGAAATACTGCGTGGCGGTCTGCCACAGGCCCAGCGCGCAGCAGGCGGCCAGGTCGCGCCCGCGCGGCAGCGGCGGGAACCTGCGCTCCAGCAGCAGGCCGCACAGCCACACCAGCACCGCACCCAGCATAAAGCGCACGCCGGCAAAGCAGAGGATGGACGGGGTATCGGCGGCGTCGATGGCAAACAGCCGGTAGCCCATTTTGATGAACGGGAACGCCGACCCCCACATGGCGTTGCAGAGGATGGCCATGACCACCGCGACGGCAGGCACGGCAAAAAAGGCGTCCAGGCGCGACGGCGCAGCCGCCTGCGGCGGCCGGGCCGCGGCCTGCGTTTGGGGTTCACTCATAAGAGATCTTTCCTTTCGCGCGGCGGCTTTAGTGGATGCGCGCGCCGGCGGGGACGTTGTCGGGGTAGAAGGCGATGGCGCAGCCGCCGTCGGCGTCGGTGTCGGCGGCGACGATCATGCCCTCGCTGGTGTATTTGCCCTTGAGCATCGGGCGCGGGGCCAGGTTGGCGACGATGCCTACCTTTTTGCCGAGCAGATCCTCCGGCGCGTACCACTTGGCGATGCCGGACAGGATGCAGCGCTCGCGCTCACCGTCGAACACCGTCAGGTGCAGCAGCTTTTTGCTCTCTTTCAGGCGCTCGCAGGCGCGCACCTCGGCCACGCGCAGTTCGACCTTGCAGAAGGTATCGTAGTCGATCGTTTCCTCGTGCTCGCCGATGAGCGCGGCGTCGGCCGCCGGGGCGGCGGGTTTTTCTTCCGCCGGGGCTGCCGCCTGGGCGGCGGCTTTTTGGGCGGCTTCCAGCGCCTCGAGCTCGGCCAGTTCCTTGGCGGTGTCGATGCGCGGGAAGAGGTTGGCCCCCTTGTGCAGCGTGGCCGCGGCCGGCAGCGTGCCGAACGCAGCGGCGCTGGCCCAGGTCTTGCCGCCGGCGTCCACGCCGAGCTGGGCAAAGATCTTTTCGCACGCGTCGGGCATGAACGGCTGCAGCAGCACGGTGGCGATGCGCAGCGTCTCGGCCAGGTTATACAGCACGCGCGCCAGGCGGGGCTTGCTTTCCTCGCTCTTGGCCAGCACCCAGGGCGCAGTGGCGTCGATGTACTTGTTGGCGGCGTCGATGACCTCGAACACATCGGCCAGCGCGTTCTGGAAGGCGTAGGCTTCCATGTCGGCCTCGTACCGGGCGCGCAGGCCCTGCGCCTTTTCCAGCAGGGCGGCGTCCTCGGGGCCTTCGGCCTGGACTGCGGGCAGCGTGCCGCCGAAGTACTTGTCGGCCATGGCCGTCGTGCGCGAGAGCAGGTTGCCGAGGTCGTTGGCGAGGTCCATGTTGATGCGGTTGATGAGCAACTCGTTGGAGAAGTTGCCGTCGGAGCCGAACGGGAAGTCCCGCAGCAGGAAGTAGCGCAGCGCGTCGGCGCTGTAGCGCTCGGCCAGCAGGTAGGGGTCGACGACGTTGCCCTTGCTCTTGCTCATCTTGCCGCCGTCCAGCAGCAGCCAGCCGTGGCCGTAGACGTGTTTGGGCAGCGGCATCTCCATGCTCATGAGCATGGCCGGCCAGATGATGGAGTGGAAGCGCACGATCTCCTTGCCGATGAAATGCACGTCGGCGGGCCAGAAGGTCTCGTAGTCGCTGTCGGGGTAGCGGTCGTTCATAAAGCCGAGCGCCGTGGTGTAGTTGAACAGCGCGTCGATCCACACATAGACGACGTGCTTGGGGTCAAAGTCCACCGGGATGCCCCAGTTGAAGCTGGTGCGGGAGACGCAGAGGTCCTCGAGCCCGGGGTCGATGAAGTTGTGCACCATCTCGTTGACGCGGGAGCGCGGCAGCAAAAAGTCAGTGTTGACAAGCAGGTCGCGCACGCGGTCGGCGTATTTGGACAGGCGGAAGAAGTAGGCTTCCTCCTCGGCGTCGACGACGGGGCGGCCGCAGTCGGGGCAGCAGCCGTTGACGAGCTGGCTCTCGGTCCAGAAACTCTCACACGGGGTGCAGTACTTGCCCTTGTAGGTGCCCTTGTAGATGTCGCCCTTGTCGTACATCTTTTTGAAGATCTTCTGGATGGCGGCGACGTGGTAGTCGTCGGTGGTGCGGATGAACCGGTCGTAGCTGACGTTCATCAGCTTCCACAGGTCCTTGACGCCCTTGGGGCCGTCGACGATGTTGTCGACGAACTGCTGCGGCGTGACGCCGGCCTCTTTGGCTTTGAGCTCGATCTTTTGGCCGTGCTCGTCGGTGCCGGTCAGGAACATGACCTTGTACCCCTGCAGGCGCTTGTAGCGCGCCATGGCGTCGGTGGCCACCGTGCAGTAGGTGTGGCCGATGTGCAGCTTGTCGCTGGGGTAGTAGATGGGGGTGGTGATGTAGAATTTTTTGTTGTCCATGCTGGGGGCATCCCTTTCGTTCAAAGTCTTGGTTCAGGCGGTGGCGGCGGCCCGGCACATTCGGAACCCGGGCTGGCGGCAGCGGGGGCTGGTCTTCATGGCTGTCCCTCCCCTTCTGCGTCAAATCCAATGGGCGTCACGCCGCAGGCCAGCAGGGCGTGGCGGCAGAGCACCTCGGTGCTGTCAAGAAAGAAACCGTCCAGATGTTCGTCGCGCTTGACGAGGCTGAGCTCGGTGCAGCCCAGCACGGCGCGGTCGCACCCCTGGGCCTTGAGGTCCGCCACGGCGGCGGCGAACGCCTGCATGTTGGCGCGGCGGCCCTGTTTGATGTCGTCATAGATGACCGACATGACCCCCGCCTGGTGCGCCGGCGCGGGCGCAGCCCAGCCGATGCCGGCCTTTTGGCAGGCGATCTGGTAGGTCTCGGCGGCCAGGGTGCCGTCGGTGGCCAGAATGCCCAGCCTGGTGCAGCCGGCGGCCTTTGCCTCCTGCACGGTCAGCTGCGGCATGTTCAGCACCGGCACCGGCAGCGCGGCGGCCAGGCGGTCGTAGAAATAGTGCGCCGTGTTGCAGGGGATGGCCAGCACCGTGGCGCCGTAGGCCACCAGGCTGCGGCCGTCCTGCTCCATGACGGCAAAGGGGTCCTCGTCGCTTTGGCCGAGGATAAACGCCGTGCGGTCCGGCGTGGACGCGCGCGACGAGATGACGATGTCCAGGTGATCCTGGTCGCGGGCGGCGGGGGTGTGGTCGGTCAGCATCTGGTACAAGTAACAGCTGGCGGCCGGGCCCAGGCCCCCCAAAATGCCCAGCACGGGCTTATGCGGCGTTTCTTTTGGCGGCATGGCGCACCCCTCCCCTCTTGTTGGCACACGCCCAGATATGAACTATTATAAGCCGCCGCGCGCGATTATGCAAGAACAAAACGGCAACAGTGCTTTGCCAAGCGCGGCGGCGGCAGCGCCCCGCCGCCCGGCACAGGCGCCGGGCAAAAGGCCAGCCGCCCCATAAACCCAAAACACCCCCGCGCCGTGGGCGCGGGGGTGCTGTGCTGCGGCAGGATGTTATTTGGCGTACTCGGTCGCGCGGCTCTCGCGGATGACGCTGACCTTGATCTGGCCGGGGTAGTCGAGCTCGTTCTCGATCTTTTTGGCGACGCTGCGCGCCAGCAGGATGACCTGGTCGTCGCTGACCTTGTCGGGCTGGACGAGGATGCGCACCTCGCGCCCGGCCTGCACGGCGTAGGAGCTTTCGACGCCCTCAAAGCCGTTGCACAGGGCTTCCAGCGTTTCGAGGCGCTTGATATAGCTTTCCATATTTTCGCGGCGGGCGCCGGGGCGCGCGGCACTGATGGCGTCGGCGGCCATGATGATGAACGCCAGCGCCGTCTTGGGCTCAACGTCGCCGTGGTGGGCTTCCACCGCGTGGATGACCTGCGGGTTCTCGCGGTATTTCTTGCAGATGTCGACGCCGATCTGCACATGGCTGCCCTCGATCTCATGGTCGAGCGCCTTGCCGATGTCATGCAGCAGGCCGGCGCGGCGCGCCATCTGCACATTGACGCCGAGTTCCCCGGCCATCAGGCCGGCCAGCCACGCCACCTCGATGGAATGGCTGAGCACGTTCTGGCCGAAGCTGGTGCGGTATTTCAGGCGGCCGATGAGCTTGACGAGGTCGGGGTGCAGGCTGTGGATGCCCAGATCCATGACAGCCTTTTCGCCCTCGCGCTTCATCTGGATCTCCAGCTCGCGGCGGCACTTGTCGACGGTCTCCTCGATGCGGGCCGGGTGGATGCGCCCATCGGCGATCAGGCGCTCCAGCGCCATGCGCGCGACTTCGCGGCGGGTCTGGTCAAAGCTGGACAGCGTGATAGCCTCCGGCGTGTCGTCGATGATGAGGTCACAGCCGGTGGCGGTCTCCAGCGCGCGGATGTTGCGGCCTTCGCGGCCGATGATGCGGCCCTTCATCTCGTCGCTGGGCAGCGGCACGACGCTGACGGTCGCCTCGCTGGTGGCGTCGGCGGCGCAGCGCGCGATGGCCTGGCCGACGAGGTCGCGGGCGATCTGGTCGCACTCGTCCTTCATGTTGGCGTGGTAGGCGCTGATCTTCATCGCCTTTTCGTGGGTCAGCTCGTCGTCCACCTGCTTGAGCAACACGGCGCGGGCGTCCTCTTTGCTCATGGCGGCGATGGTCTCAAGCTTTTCGGTCTGGCGCAGTTTCAGCTGTTCCAGCTCGTCCAGGCGGGCCTCTACCGTCTCGCTGCGGCGCTTGAGTTCTTCCTCCTTGCGCTCCATGGCGGCGGTGCGCTTGTCGAGCGCTTCCTCCTTCTGGTCCATGCGGCGCTCCTGGCGGGAGACTTCGGCCCGGCGGTCCTTGATCTCTTTGTCGGCTTCGCTTTTGAGTTTAAAGGCTTCGTCTTTTGCTTCGATGATGGTCTCTTTGCGCTTCTGCTCGGCCGCCTTGATGGCATCGTTGACGATGCGCTTGGCTTCCTCCTCGGCAGAGCCGATCTTGGCTTCAGCCGTGCGCTTGCGGTTTTGCCCGCCCAGGTAAAAACCAAGCGCCCCGGCAACGGCAGCGGCAACCAGGACCAACACCACGGTCAAAATAGGTGGCATAGTCGGTTCACTCCTTTAAAAAATAGGAGGGCGCAGCACGTGCGGGGCACTTTTTCCGTATGCAGTTTTCTATGGCAAAACGCGGCCGATGCGGCCAACGGTGCAAAAATATACACACTTTGGCCGCAGCAGCGCGAAAAGTACGAAGAAAAGCCCAAAACCGGGCGTTTGCATGTTGGCAAAAAGCGCGCCCCCGCGGGGCGGCGCCCAATGGGCCGCGCCGTCTGTTTGCCCGGCGGCTGGGCCCTGTAGTCCTATTTGTATTCTACCTAGATTTCATAGAATTGTCAAGAAATTGTTACAAAGGTGTGCGCCGGCAAAAAACGCCGCAAACACAAAGACCCGCAGTTGCCTGCGGGCCTTTGTGCATAGAGGGGTGGGAAAGTATATAAAGGTCAGAGAATGTCGTGAATGATTACAGTTATAATTATACCGATTTTTCTTAATATGTCAAACGGCGGCCTTGCATTTTGTTTTCAGAAATATTATAATATGGCCGTCACCGCTTAATTATATATAGTTTGTGCAGGCAAAAGTATACTTTCCCAATTTGTCAAACAGCACAAGGGCGGTTTTCTTCATTTTATTTTTTTGTGCGCATTATACAAAAGCAAAGAGAGGTCATGCATCCCATGGACGATTTAGACCATAAGATCGTACAGCTTTTGGCCGAAAATGCACGTATGCCCGTCAAAGACATCGCCCAGCGCGTCAGTTTGACGAGCCCGGCGGTCTCCAGCCGCATCCACCGGCTGGAGCAGGAGGGCATCATTGCCGGGTACACCGTCGTGCTGCGCCGCCCCGACGCCGCCGCACGGGTGGAGGCGCTGATCTCCGTCCTGGTGGACGCCGCCACCCGCGCCGAGTTTTTGGCGATGATCGAGGCTGAACCCCAGGTGCTGCAATGTTTCCGCGTGACGGGCAGCTACAACTTTATCGTCAAGGTCAGCTGCACCGACATCGACGCGCTGGAACACCTGCTGACCAAGATGCAGAAGCTGGGTTCCACCAACACGCAGATCATCCTGAACACCCAGCTGAACCGCGGCCTGGCGTTGGATTAAAACGGAGGATACACCATGCGTTATTGCAAAAACTGCGGCCTGCTGACCCCGCACGATGCCACGGCCTGCCCGCAATGCGGCGCGGCATTGCCGCCGGACCCCGCCCGCGCGGCGCAGCCCGCAGCCGCCGCCCCGCGCTACGAAAACGAAGCCGCCGCCAAAGAGCCGCCGGTGGAAGCGCTCTCGGACTGGGCGACATTCGGCGCGCTGCTGCTGTTTGCCGTGCCGGTCGTCGGGTTCATCGTTTCGCTGGCGTGGAGCCTGGGCTTTGCCAAAAACCCGGCGCGCCGCCGCCTGGCGCAGGCCTACCTGCTGCGCACGCTGGTTGTGGCGTTTTTGGCCACGCTGGCCGTTTTGTGGCTGGGGCTGAGCACCGTGCTGACGCTGAGCGTCATGCGCGGCCCGGCGTTCTGACCCGCACCAGGGAGGAAGAGCGATGAGAGCATCTGTCATTATCCCCAACCTCAACGGCGCGGGCTGGCTGCGCGATTCCATCGAGTCGATCTGGGCGCAGACCGAGCAGGACTTTGAGCTGATCGTCATCGACAACGGTTCCACCGACGAAAGCCGCGAGATCGCGCGCAGCTACCGCGGGCGTGACCGGTATACCCTGATCGAGAATGAGGAGAACACCGGGTTTTCCCACGCGGTGAACCAGGGCATCGCCATCGCCCAGGGCGAATATGTCGCGCTGTTTAACAACGACGCCTTTGCCGACCCCGACTGGCTGGCCGAGCTGCTGAAGACCGCCGACGCCGACCCCAGAATTTTTGCGGTGTCCAGCCTGATGCTGCGCTACTATGAGCCGGAACTGGCCGACGACGCCGGGGACTATGTGACGATCCTGGGGTTTGCGTGCAAGCGCGGCGACGGGCTGAAAGCCAGCCGCTACCAGCGCCCCTGCCGGGTGTTTTCGGCCTGCGGCGGCGCGGCGCTGTACCGCAAAGCGATTTTGGACGAGATCGGCGTATTTGACGAGCTGTTTTTTGCCTACTATGAGGACGTCGACCTTTCGTGGCGAGCCAACAACTTCGGCTACAAGAACGTCTACTGCCCCACAGCGCGCTGCCGGCATATCTGCGGCGCGACGACGGGCGCGGTGCGGTATAACCCGTTCAAGAGCATCCAGAGCGGGCGCAACAGCATTTTGCTGCCCTACAAAAACCAGCCGCTGCTGATGCTGGCGGTGAATTTTATCCCGATGGCGCTGGGGTACCTGCTCAAAGTAGTCATGTTCCGCCACCGGGGCTTTGGCGACGACTACGCCAAGGGTTTTGCCGAGGCGAAAGCCGCCCTGCCCAAGGTGGACAAACCCAAATTTGCCTGGCGCAACCTGCCCAACTACCTGTGGGTGGAGGGCAGCTTGATCGTGGGGCTGTTCCGGTACATCGTCTACCGCGTGCAGCGCGCGCTGAAGATCACCTGACCCCGGATGGTTCTGGTCCTCTCTTTGCAAAGGCGGACCAAAGAAAATCCAAAAAAATCGCCCTGTGGAACGTTCCACAGGGCGGTTTTCTGTTTACAGGGCGGCGGCACGTCGGCGGCGGCGATCAGGGGGACTTTCGATACGTTGGCATGTGTAGTACGGCGGGGTCAAGACCCCGCCCTACAATGCGGAATATAAGCCATCGCCCCAGCGTATATTCACCGCCCGCGGCGGCGCAGGGCGTACAGGCAGGCGCGCAGCCAGCTGAGGGCGGCGGCCGCCAGCGCCGGGTAGAGCGCCAGGCAGAACGCCTGGTGCCAGGTGGGCACAAAATACTGCCATACGGCGGGCAGCGTGTCGGCCCCGTTGAGGGTGATGGCCGCCGGGCTGAAGGTCAGGTCCACCGTCTTGTTGGCGTCGGGGCTGCAGGGGTCCAGCCGCAGCGCCACAATGGGCGTGCGCGGCAGCGTGTAGAGGTACCGCCCGCCGCCCAGCGCCTGCGGGAACACGCGGCGGTCCTGGCTGTAGTCCTGCCCTGCCGCGGTGGTGTAGTACAGGCACATTTCGCGCGCGTCGCCGGCAAATGTCACCGTGTAGCTCAGCGTGCGCACGGTGCGGTCCGACACATCCTCCAAGATCATCTGCGGGTCGCCGTCGGTGGTCGTCAGGGTGACGGCCTCCTGCAAGGCCGCTGTCTCCGGCGTGGCGGCGGTCTGGGCCAGGCCGACGAGCTGCCAGTCCGCAAGGGGGACGGCTTGCTCATACAAAGCGCCGCTGCCGCGGGCCAGCGCGTCGCCGCCCGCATGCACGGCCCCCACCGCCAGCCAGGCGGCCAGCGCCAGCAGGTAGCAGGTCAGCGGCAGCGCGCCGCGGCGGGCAAACCAGCGTTTTACAAAGTGTTTCACGGGGCGGCCACCTCCATTTCCACCGGGGCAAAGCCGGCGTCGGTCACGCGGTACAGCAGCGTATCGCCGCTGCGGGCCGCCGCCAGGCCGTCGGTGAAGAGTTCCCGGTAGCTCTCGACAAAAATATCGTCGAGCGTTTGCAGGTACAGCACCGTGCAGCCGTTGCCGCGCACGATGGCGTCCAGTTCTTCGGCCGTGAAGCCGTGGTAGTAGTAATTTTTGGGGCCTTCCTCCTGGGGCCGGAGTTCGGGCAGGCCCAGTTCCCCGCCGCCGCCGATCATCTCAGACACGATGCCGGAATAATCGACGAGGTAGGGGTAGAAATCAAACACGGCCGAGAACCAGCGCTCGCCATTGTCGCCCTGGCTGACGAAGAAGACGCGGTCGTCCTCGTCGAGGTAGCGGCAGACGAGCTCCGCCTCGGCGCGGATGCTGCGGCGGTCGGCAAATTCACTGTCGGCAAAGCCCAGCACGCTGAGCTGCGGCAGCACCATCTGGTCGACGCGCAGCAGCATGGCCGCCGCCAGCAGCAGCACCGCCCCCTGCCCGGCCAAGCCCCAGCGGGGCGTGCACAATTCGGTACGGAAGATGGCCGTGGGGCCGTCTTTTTCTTTTAGGATGCGCAGGCTCCTGCCCACCTGCGGCAGCAGCGCCACCGCCAGGCAGGCCAGCGCCATAAGGAACCAGCCGATGTAGTAGCTGTAGATGTAGCGGTTGTAGTCCTGCAGGCTTTCGGCCTGGAAGGGCTTGAAGATGAACCCGTAGCTGAGGGCCAGCATCAGGTTATACCCCGCAAAGCACAGCGTGGACAGCCCCGCCAGCGCGGCGATGCGCGCCTTGAGCTGCCGCCCCGCCCCCACAACGGCGGCCAGCGCAAACACGGCCAAGATCAGCGCCACAACGTTGCGGCCCGGGCCGATCATGCTCAGTTTGCCGTCACTGGTCCAGAACTGGGCGCCCATATCGGCCATAGCCTGCAAAAACTGGGGCTGGCGCTCGGCAAAAAAGCCTTCGACCGGCTGGCCCAGCAAAATCTTGACGCCGTTGACGACGACGTCGGACAAAGCGGCGGAGGT
This sequence comes from Candidatus Gemmiger excrementipullorum, assembly GCA_019115045.1. Lineage (GTDB taxonomy): Bacteria > Bacillota > Clostridia > Oscillospirales > Ruminococcaceae > Gemmiger > Gemmiger excrementipullorum. Next base: position 14,473 of record DXEI01000140.1, read on the forward strand.
TTCACCCACACCGCTCTCGCTGGCGTTGCGCGCGACCAGCCAGCCGACATAGCGGGTGTTCCACAGGTAGTACACTGCCATGGGCGCGGCAAAGCAGGCCGCCGCAAAGCCGGTGCGGCGGGCAAGACCGTTTTTAAAGGGGCCGTCGCAGAAAAGCCACGCATCCACAGCGATGAGCCCTGCGGCCGCCAGGCTCAGCACAAAGTCGTTGGCCTTGAGGTTGGCGGCCAGCGCCAGCACCGGCAGCACGGCCCAGCGCGGGCCGCCCTGCTGGCGCAGCGCCAGCCACATGGCCACCGCCGCGCCGAACACCAGCCCCGCCGGCACGTCGCCGTAGGAGGTCAGGTAGGTGTCGGCCAGGTAGATGGTGTGGTTGTAGATCGTGAAGAAAAACGGCGTGCACCACAACACGGCGGCCAGCGGCACGGCCACCCGCCATTTTTGCCACGGCAGCGCCCCCAGCACCGCCGCATAGCAGGCAAAGTACAGCGCGTCGTAGGCGAGGTAGATTTTCCAGTCGGCATAGGCGCCAAAAAACTGGAAGAAATAGCTGATGAGCGGCAGGCCGGGGTTTTGGGTGACGGCCCACGGCGTGCCCAGCGTGGCGGTAGCGTACAGGCTGTTGTCGACTTTGGTGACCTTGACGGCCGTGGCCCAGAGGCTGAGTTCGTCATAGCCCGAGGCCAGCGGCTGCCGGATAGAAAAATACACCGCAAAGGCCAGCGTCAACGCCCAGAACACGACGCTGGCGGGGGTGAACAGCGCCCGCCAGTCAGGGCTTTGGCCTTTGCGCGGCCAGAAGGCCCACACGCCTGCCGCCAGGCACAGCGCGTAGACGCACCACCCCGCCGCGTACAGCACGCCGGCCATGCCGGCCAGCGTGAACACGGCGGCGATGAGCGACAGCGCCGTGAGCGGGGCGAGCCCCGCCGGGACCCGGGCTTTCTGCGTCAGCGCGGCGCTGGCCAAAAACAGCGCCAGCACGGCTGCCAGTACGCACAGTAGTTCCATGAAATTCTCCTTACGGTCGTTTTACATCCCCGGCCGCGTCCGTTTCTTCGGGCTCGGCCTTGCCGGCCAGCGCGCACGCCAACCCGGCGGCCGCCGCGGCCAGCGCCGGGGCAAACGCCAGCACCAGCCACTGCCCGCCCGTGGGCAGCAGGCGGGCATACCACGGCTGCACGGGGTTGAGTTCGATGCCGGTAAACCGCGTCGGTACGCCGCCGGCGCTGTCGGGGTCGATGCGCAGCCCCGTCACATACCGCCCGCCGAGGTCAAAGGTGTACTGCCCTGCCCCGGTGACGCGGGCGTAGACTTTCTGCGCCTCGCTGTAATCGGTCTGACCGGGCAGCAGGTAGTACAGCGCCACGCCCTCCGGCGGCAGCCGGTGGACGGCGTCCAGGCGCACAGTCTCGAGGTAGCCCTGCCCCTGCCAGTAGATGTGGGGGTCACTGTCGGTAGAAAGGTACCAGTTGGGGTCGTCGTCGGGCGGCGTCCACCACTGGTTGGAGCTGTAGGGGGCAAAGCTCTCGGTCGTCAGTTCGGCCGCAGGCACCGTGCGCTGCGGCATCTCGCCCTTGAGCTTATAGTTGAGCATGACGGCGCTGCCCACCAGCGCCTGCGCCAGCCACAGCGCCGCCGCCAGCAGGTAGGCCAGCAGCAACAGCTGCTGCGGGCGGAACAGCGGTTTGCGGAAGCCAAACGGTTTGCGCTGCGCCATATCACGCCACCTCGCTTTCCGCCACCGCCGCCACCGTAAAGGGCACGGCGGCGTCCTCGCCCTCAAAATGGTAGAGCGTCGCCGGCATGTCGGCGGTCAGGCCACCCTCAAACAGGGGGCTGAACTCCCGCTCCAGGTAATCGTCGGCGCGGTCGATAAGCAGGTAGTCGCAGTCTTTTTCGGCGATATAGGCGACGAGCGTCGCGGGCACGCAGACGGCCTTGTAGTCGTACAGCGTCCAGTTCTCGCTCTCGACCAGGTTCATGAAATCGCTGTCCCAGCGGTCCTCGGTCTCGCCCAGGCGGCCGTAAAAGCCGCCGAAGCCGTTGACGACCCGCGCCGTCAGCTCATAGCGGTAGTAGTACCACCGCGTGGCGTCGTCGCCCTGGCTGAGCACCAGGACGTTGTCGTCCCAGCCCAACACGGCGTTCATGGCCGCGGCGCGGCTGCGCACGTCGGCGCGCAGCGTGTACAGGCTGTCGGCCCCGGTCCAGAATCCGGCAGCCGGCACGCCGCGCCAGCAGAACACCGCCAGCACCACCGCCGCCGCGCCGCCCAGCGCCAGCTGCCCCAGTTTGCCGCGCGCAGCGCGCGCCAGCAGGCACAGCATGGCCAGCATCCACGCCTGGTAATAGGGCGTCAGGTAGCGGTCATAGTCCTTGAGGGCCAGGCCCTCGACGTCGGAAAAATTGTAGTGGTACAAGATCAGGTGGAACGCATACAGCGCCGCAAAGCAGAACGCGCACGCCAAGTGCAGCGCCAGCACGCCGCGGCGCTGCGCGCCCTTGCCGGCGGCCAGCCAGGCTGCGGCCGCCACCAGCGTGATGGCCGCCACCGCCCAGACGCCGCCGCCCAGCAGGCAGACGCGGCGGGTAAAAAACGCGTCGCCCATCGCGGCCAGGATCTGGGCAAATTTTTCGGTACGGCCGATGCCCAGCAGCTGCTGCACGCCGCCTGCCAGC
>DXEI01000141.1 GCA_019115045.1 Candidatus Gemmiger excrementipullorum
ACAGAGATCACCTACTCAGAACCCAAAGCCGACGGGTGTACCATCGTCAATATCGAAACCCCAATTGAAAACGGGTTCAAGTCCGCGACCTGTGCGATCCCCGGCTATAAGTGGGAGAATCACGGCTATTCCGAAATCGAAATGGAACAGCTCCGTCAGCTTGTAAAATCCGTTGCGCACCTGCTGATCAAGTATTCGCGGGAAGGCGGGATCGAAAGTGCCTAGTCTGTTCCGGCTTTTTGGATATGTAGTGTTTTTCTGGACAAACGAAGGCCTTCCGCTCGAACCCGTCCACGTTCATGTCGCGAAAGGAACTCCGACAGGCAATGCAACGAAGATTTGGATAACGGAAGCGGGTGGCTGTATCCTTGAAAACAACAATTCGCATATCCCCGCGCGAACATTATCCGCCATCATGGAAGCAATCGAAAGCCAGTCTGCCACGATTCTTGCGAAATGGCAAGACACTTTTGGCGAAACGAAATTCTATTGCTGACTTCCTGCCGTTTTCCAAGCGTCCACGCCGAAACGTGGGCGCTGTTTGTTATTAAGCACGGGCAAAATAGGGGCAGCCCGTTCCAATAAGGGTAGCAACCCGTTTTTGGGCACGAAAAAACCGCGTATCTTACGCAGATACGCGGTTTTTCTTGGCAGGGGTAGAAGGATTCGAACCCTCGGCACGCGGTTTTGGAGACCGCTGCTCTACCAACTGAGCTATGCCCCTATGGAAAACGCCCACAGAGCGGTTTTGCGCTGTGGGCGTCGCGCTGGAGCTGCTAAGCAGATTTGAACTGCTGACCTCATCCTTACCAAGGATGCGCTCTACCAACTGAGCTATAGCAGCAAATGGCGACCCGAATCAGGCTCGAACTGACGACCTCTAGCGTGACAGGCTAGCGTTCTAACCAACTGAACTACCGGGCCATACCCAGCCGCTGCGCCGCCATGGCGGCTGCAACGTTAGTTATTATAGCCAAAGAAACGCCCCGTGTCAAGGCTTTTTGCGAAATTTTTTCGGCATTTTGGTTTTGCACCGTGCTGCGCGCTTTTGCCCGGCGATTGCAAAGACGCCGCGCAAGTGGTATGATGGGTACAATAGATTCCCCACCTTTGAGCAATGCGAGGTTTTTTGCATGGATCTGCCGACTTTACAACAGCAATGCCTGGCCTGCCGCCGCTGCGCCCTGTGCGAAACGCGCACCCATGTGGTGTTTGGCCAGGGCGCGCCGGACGCCGAAGTGATGTTTGTGGGCGAAGGCCCCGGCGCCAGCGAGGATGCACAGGGCCAGCCCTTTGTGGGGCGCAGCGGCCAGCTGCTGGACCATTACCTGGAAGCCGTGGACCTGGACCGCAAGACCAACGTGTACATTGCCAACGTGGTAAAATGCCGCCCGCCGCAAAACCGCGACCCTCTGCCCGAGGAAGCCGATGCCTGCCTGCCGTGGCTGCGCCAGCAGTTTTCGCTGCTGCGGCCCAAAATCGTCGTCTGCCTGGGGCGCGTGGCCGCCCAGCAGCTGATCGCGCCGGGGTTTTCGGTCTCGCGCGATCACGGCAAGTTTTTTGACAAACACGGCACGCTGTTTATGGCCACCTACCACCCGGCGGCGCTGCTGCGGTCGCCGGCCGGCAAACCGGTGGCGTTTGGCGATTTTGTGGCCCTGCGCGAAAAGATCGCCCAGGTGTGCGAGCGCACCTATTGATTTTTTATAAAAGGAGTGGACCGCCATGCAGCCGGCATCTTTGGCATTGACACTGCCCATCCGGCGGCTGGCGGAATTTTTGCTGCGCCGCGGCAGCATCGACGCCCGGTTTACCGGGTTTGACCGCGCCAACGAGGGCGCGCGCCTGCACCGCAAATTGCAGCGCGCCGCCGTGCGGGAATTTCCCGATTACGCCGCCGAGGTCGCTTTGCGGCAGCGGTACGACTGCGACGGCGTCGCTTTCACGCTGGAGGGGCGGGCCGACGGCATTTATACCGCGCCCGACGGCGCTGTTACGGTGGACGAGATCAAGACGACGCTGCTGCCGCCCGAGGAGATTACCGGCACGCAGAGCCCCGAGCACTGGGCGCAGGCCAAGGTGTACGCCGCCATCTATGCCCGGCAGCAGGGCCTGGCGCGCGTGGCTGTGCGGCTGACCTATTATCAGGTCGACGAAGAACAGGCGTATTATTTCACTGAACCCTTTGACGCCGAGACGCTGGACGCCTTTGTGCAGGAACTGCTGGCACAGTACGCCCCCTGGGCCAAACGCGCCGCGCAGTGGCGGCAAGCGCGCGTGGCCGCGCTGGAGGCCCTGCCCTTCCCCTTTGCAAGCTACCGCGCGGGGCAGCGCGCCATGATCGGCGCGGTGTACAAGACCTGCCGCGAAGGCGGCCAGCTGCTGTGCCAGGCGCCAACGGGCATCGGCAAGACGATGAGCGTGCTCTACCCTGCCCTGAAAGCGCTGGGCGAGGGCGGGCCGGTGTTTTACCTGACGGCCCGCGGCACCACCCGCGCCGCCGCCGAAAACGCGCTGGATGTGCTGCGCGGCAGCGACCCGGCGCTGCCGCTGCGCAGCGTGACGCTGACGGCGCGGGATAAGATCTGCCTGCAGGAAGTACGCGAATGCACGCCGGAAGCCTGCCCCTACGCCGACGGTTACTACGACCGCATCAAGGACGCTTTGTGGCAGGCGCTGGACACCCCGGCCCTGACCCCCGACGTGTTGCAGGCGCTGGCGCGGCAGCACCGCGTCTGCCCGTTTGAGCTGGGGCTGGATTTGAGTTTGTGGTGCGATGTGGTGATCGGCGATTACAACTACCTGTTCGACCCCGTCGTGCATCTGGCGCGCTTTTTTGAGGGGCGCGGGGATTACCTGTTCCTCATCGACGAAGCGCACAACCTGCCGGGCCGCGCCCGCGACATGCACAGCACCGCGCTGTGCAAAAGCGCGTTTCTGGACGCCAAAAAGCGGCTGGGCAAAGGCAAAAGCAGCCTGAAAAACGCGCTGCAGACCGTCAACGCGCTGTTTTTGAACTGGCGGCGCCGCTGCGAGGAAGCCGACGGCGACGCCCGCTTTGGCAAGACCTTTTTTGAAGAGACCCGCGCCGAGGAACTGGACCGCGCCCTGACCCGCCTGTGCGAGCCGCTGCAGCGCTGGCTGGACGAGCACCGCGCCCCCGGCGAGACACACGACGCGCTGCTGCAGCTGTACTTTGACGTGCGCGCCTGGCTGCGCGTGGCCGACACCTTTGACGACCATTTTGTGCTGCAGGTCAGCGCCCACGGCAGCGAGGTGCGCGCCGCCATGCTGTGCCTGGACCCCAGCGCTTTTTTGGCCCGCGATTTTGCCAAGGGGCGCGCGGCGGTGCTCTTCAGCGCTACGCTGACGCCGGCCGGGTATTACCGCGACCTGTGCGGCGTGCCCGACGCCCATGCCGTGGCGCTGCGCAGCCCATTCCCGCAAAGCAACCTGGGGCTGTGGTGCGCCGGGCAGGTAAGCACCCGCTACAAGGACCGCGCGGCCAGTGTGGCGCCGGTCAGCGACCTGATCGCCTGCCTGGCGGCGGGCAAGACCGGCAACTACCTGGTGTTTTTCCCCAGTTACAGCTACCTGCAAACGGTGTGGGAGGATTTTACCGCCCGTTACCCGGACCTTGCCGCGCTGCGGCAGGAAACCGCCATGGACGAGACGCAGCGCGCGGCGTTTTTGGCGCGCTTTGCCCCCGGCAGCACCCAAACACTGGTGGGCTTTGCGGTGCTGGGCGGCGTGTTTGGCGAGGGCGTGGACCTGACCGGCGACCGGCTGATCGGCGTGGCGGTGGTTGGGCCCGGGCTGCCCCAGGTAGGCCCGCGCCAGGAACAACTGCGTGAACACTTTGAGAAAACGCGCGGTTCCGGCTTTGACTATGCGTACCGCTTCCCCGGCATGAACAAAGTCTTGCAGGCTGCGGGGCGGGTGATCCGCACGCCGCAAGACAAAGGCGTGGTGTTGCTGATCGACGACCGCTTTACCGCACCCGAGAACCGCCGCCTGATGCCGCCGCACTGGGACCACCTGCGCACGGTGTACGACACGGAACGTTTCCGCGCGGAGTTGGCCGCTTTCTGGGCCGAATGACCGCTTTTGCCCCACATGTACAACAACCGCCCTGCCTTTCGGCAGGGCAGTCCTTGTTGTTTATGCTTCCGGTTCCTGCTTGCGCATGCGCAGCAGGCTGCAGGGCATCAGCGGCGTCTCGCAGGGGATGGTGTAGCGCATCATGGGGTGCGGCGTGGCGTCCACGCGCTGGCCGTCCTCGTTTTCGATCCAGGCCGGGGTCAGCGTGACGGTGGCGCCGTCGGGCTGCAGCACTTCCAGCGTGTCCCCCACCGCAAATTTGCCGCGCTGCGTGCAGTGGGCGACGCCGTCGGCCCAATCGTCGACGGTGCCGATGAAATCCCACCGGCGCACGTAGGTGTGGCTGGGGGTCTGCAGCGCCTGCTCTTTGCCAAAATAGAACCCCGGCGAATAGTGGCGGTGGCTGGTACGGTCCAGTTCCTCAATGACGTCGGGCGGCAGGCGGAAATCGTCGTTAAACGGGTCGCGCAGGTAGGTATCCAGCGCGCGGCGGTAGGCGCTGGTGACCGACGCGACATAGTAAAACGTCTTGGCGCGCCCCTCGATCTTGAGCGAATCGACACCCGCCTTGCAGATGAGATCCAGAAACGGCGCGGTGCACAGGTCGTTGGCATTGAGGATGTAGCTGCCGTTGTCCGGTGTTTCGCCGATCTCCATATACTGGCCGGGGCGGTGTTCCTCAACAAGGGCGTACTTCCAGCGGCAGGGCTGCGCGCACTCGCCGCGGTTGCCGCTGCGGCCCGTCATATAGCTGGAAAGCAGGCACCGGCCCGAGACGCTCATGCACATGGCGCCGTGCACAAAGGCTTCCAGTTCCAGCTCGCGCGGGCAGTTGTCGCGGATCTGGGCGATCTCCATCAGCGGCAGTTCGCGCGCCAGCACCACGCGCTTGGCGCCCAGCTCATAGGCGGCGGTGGCGGCGGCATAGTTGGTGATGCCGGCCTGGGTGGAGAAATGCCGCTCGACGTCGGGCGCATAGCGCTTTGCCAGCGCCAGCACGCCGAGGTCGGCAATAATGAACGCATCGACGCCGGCCGCGGCGGCCTCCTGGATATACTGCGGCAGTTTTTTGAGTTCCTCGTTCGTGGGCAGCGTGTTGAGCGTCAGGTAGACCTTTTTGCCCCGCGCATGGGCGTAGATGCAGCCCTGCTGCAGTTCTTCCACCGTCAGGTTGACCGGCGCGGCGCGCATGCCGAACTCCGGCAGGGCGCAGTAGACAGCGTCGGCGCCGTACAGCACCGCGTATTTGAGCGTTTCCAGGCTGCCCGCGGGGGCCAGCAGTTCCGGCTGTTGCAGCATGTTTGTTCCCTCCTGCGAAAAGCCCGGCGCACGGGGTCCCGCGCGCCGGGTAAAATGGTTTTTGTGGATCAGTAGGCCCAACCGGCGATCTCGACGTTGGCCTGGTGTTCGTCGGCCGTCTTGGCGTAGAAATACTGGCCTGCCACGTCGGTGTCGGGGTGGCCGGTGACGAAGAAGAAGTACCCTTCGTCGAGGTATTCCTGGTCGGGGTTGAGCGCCGCCTCAATGGCCGCGTACCCCGGGCAGGAGATCGGCCCCGCCGGCAGGCCGCTGATGCGGTAGGTGTCGTAGGCGGCAAGGACGTCCTCGGGGATGGCGCCCTGCTCCGGCCAGCCGAAGTACTCGGCCGTGGGCGAGTTCCAGAGGTAGTTGTTCTCGCTGTCCTGCATGATATAGCTGGAAGCGTTGGACTCCAGCTTATGCTCGGCCCACAGCGGGTCGTCGGATTCCAGACGGTTGTGGAAGCAGGCGCTGACGCGGGCGTCCTCGGCCTCGAGGCCGGCTTCCTCCTGGATGAAGCTGGCCAGCTTGACGACGTCGTCGATGGACGTGCCCTTGGCGGCGATGGTATCGGCCAGGCCGGCGGTCTGCTTGTCAAACTCGGCGTAGAGCGTGTCGACGTAGTAGTAGACGTCCTCGTCGGCATAGACGTTGTACGTCTCGGGGAAGAGATAGCCCTCGCACTTCATCAGGCGGCCGTTGTCGGGGATGGCGGACCAGAAGCTGTACTGGCTGAAATCCGACCCGTCGGTGCCGTTGGCGCAGGCCAGGAAGGTATCGACGCTGTCCACCAGCCCGGCTTCCACAAAGATCTGCGCTACGCCGACGGCGGTGGTGCCTTCGGGGATGGTAACGTTCGTCGTGGGGCGGCGGACTTCCTGCGAGATGGTCTGGATGATGCTGTTATAGTCCATGCCGGGGCGCAGCGCGAACTCGCCATACTGGATGCCGCTGGCCAGGCCGCTGAACTTGACGTACTGCTGGAACAGCCAGCCGTGCTCGACAATGCCGGCCTGCTCCAGCTGGTCGGCGATGACGGCGACGGAGGAGCCCTGCTCGATCTCGACGGTCTGCTCCTCGCCCAGCGTGGCGGCGCCGTCGATCTCCTGGTACAGCTGCAGGACCTGGAAGCCGCCGAACGCCACCAGCGCCGCGAACAGCAGCAGGATCAGGCAGCCAAACGGGAAACGGCGGCGGGGTTCTTCGTCCTCGTCGTCGTATTCTTCCTCCCGCACGGGCTTGGCGCGGGTCTTTTTGGGCGGTTTCTTTTTTTCTTCCTTGCCCTTCTGGGGCGCAGCGGGCTGCTGCGCGGGCTTTTGGGGCTGTTGGGCGGCAGCAGGCTGCGCCTGCGGCATCTGGTTGGTGTCGCTGCCGTCGTTACGGTTGATCCTCATGCAAAAAACTCCTTATGATTCCTATACAATTTGTTCCACACCCTGGTTTGGGTCTGCCTGCGCCGCTTACAACAGCATCCGAAAATAGACGTCCGTGACCGGGAAAGGCTCGGCCAAAAAGGCGATCATGCCGCAGCTGTGCCGCCGCCCGGCCCCCTGGTAGAGGGTCTGGTTTTCGGCCAGCAGCACGCGCGCGTGCTGTGTGCCGGTTTTTTCGCGCGCAGCTTGCAGCAGCGCGTCGGCGGCCGCATCGTTGTCGGCCTGCAGTTCCAAAAACTGCATCTCGCCGTCCCGGGTCAGGTACAACCCGTACCCGCGCCGGCTGGAGACCACGGTCAGCCCGCGGCGGTACAGCTGGGTCATCACTTCGTTCATAGCGGCTTCGGGCAGGGCGATCTGCCCGGGCTGGCTGCGCGCGCGGCGTTCCATCCACTGGCGCACCGTCAGGCTGTCAAACTCCGCCTGGGCCAGCAGGTTGGGGCGCACCGGCATCGTCAGCACCCGCGTGGGCAGCAGGTTGTGGAACCCCAGCGTTTCCATCGCCTTTGCCTGTTTGGCGTCCTGGGGGGCTGCCACCGCAAACGCAGCGCCGCTTTTGGCAAACGCACGCAGGCAGCTGCCCAGCAGGCGCGGCAGCAGCGTTTGCAGCGGCACGCCGTCGGCGGCCGCCGCCCCGCAAAACCAAACGCCCCGGTGGTGCATATACCGCACCGGCACCGCGGCCAGCATGGCCTGCACCGGCCCGCCGCCCGCCTGCACCAGCAGAGTGTGGTCCAGCCCGGCCACGTTTTGCAACCAGCCGGCCGCATCCGCCCGGCTGCCGCCGTACCGTGCGCAGCGCAGTTCCACCAGCGCCGGCAGGTCTTTCGCCGTCGCCATGCGCAGCATGGGCATCTCCCCTTTCCGCTCCCCACATTTTACAGGATATCCCGCAAATACGCAAGTATTTCGTCGTTGATCTGTTCCACGGTGCGCATCGTTTTGCCCTGCGGGCCGTCCGCCGTGCAGTCGATGCGCTTCCAGCCCAGCGCTTTGGCGCAGTACTCGGCCGCTGCGCGGCTGCGCGCAAGGTAGTCGAGGTCTTTTTCCTGGATGTCTTTTTTGCTGTCGTCGCCGTGGTAGCGCGCCGCCAGCAGCCGCTGCGAGACCTGCGGGTCTACCGCCAGGTAGACGACGGCGTCCGGCGCGGGGATACCGATTTTTTTATACTCAAAGTCGAACAGCCAGTTCAAAAAGCCGTCCCACTGCGCCGGCGGCAGCTTGGAGCACTGGTGCACGGCGTTGGACGTCGTGTACCGGTCCGAGAGGACCAGCCCGCCATCGCGGTAAAACGCGCCCCAGCCGGTCTTGTAGCTGGCGTAGCGGTCCACTGCGAAAAAGCTGGACGCCGCGTAGGCGTTGACGTCGTCCGGTTTTTGGCCGAACGCCCCGGCCAGGTACAGTTTGACGAGCGCCGAGGATTCACTGGCATAGTCGGGGAAGGTGATCTGCCGCAGGTCCACCCCGCGCGCCGCCAGTTTTTGCGCGGTCAGCGCCGTCTGGGTGCCTTTGCCGGAACCGTCCAGCCCTTCAAAAATGATCAGCTTACCCACGGTTCAGCGCCTCCTGTTTAAGGGCTGCGTATTTTTCGCGCACCTGTGCCTGGCGGCCGCAGCACATGCGGCCTTCGGGGCAGGGGCCGGTCAGGCAGCGCGGCCCGGCCGCCGCAAAGATATGCGGGGCCAGCGGCAAGACCAGGCGCAGCATCTCGTCGGCCACAGCGCGGATCTCCCACTGGGCGCGCTCGCAGCAGCGCAGGTTGAAGAAGTTGACGAGGCTGCGGCAGTTCATCGTCAGCACCATCTTGGTCTCGCAGGCGTTGGGCAGCACAAAGCGCGCGTCCTCGTTGGCCTGCTTGGACGCTTTGGCCCGGGCGGTTTTCTCGTCGAGGCCCTCGGCCACAAGGCGGGCGGTGTGCGCGTCCTCCAGGCTTTTGACAAGCTCCAGGTAGCGGCGCGCGTCGTCGTTCATCGCGTCGAGGAACTGCGCCTTCGCCGCGGGGATGGCCTCGATCTCAGGCGGGACGACGTAGCGGAAATCCTCCAAGCGCACATACCGCTGGCTCTGCACGCTGAAACTAGCGATGCGGTGGCGCGTCACCTGCGCCAGAAACGTGCGGGAGACCCCCTCGATGCCAAAGGTGAAGCTGGCGTGCTCGATGGGGCTGGCGTGGCCGACGTCGGACAGGCGCTGCAAAAACGCCGCCGTCTTTTCCGGCGTCAGGCCGTCGAGCAGCGTTTCGATGTGTGCGTCCGAGTAGCAGAGCTTGGCCGCCGCCGCGATGGTTTTTTCCGGCTCCGCGGTGTGGGAGATCAGTTGGACCAGCATACAGATGCCCTCCTTTTTTTATTCCGAGAGTTTTTTCAGCGGCGCATAGTTCGCCATCGTCTTTTTGACGCCGACGCGGTCGAACTGGATCTCGACGATGCAGTCCCCCGCCACCGGCGTGGCTTTGAGCACAGTGCCGCGGCCGAAGACGCGGTGTTCGACGACGTCGCCCGGCGCATACTGCGCCCCCTGTTTTTTGGGCGCAGTGTTCTGCATACCGGCCAGCGTCGAGGTGCCGGCCCCGGCCGGCGTGGCCGGCGCGCCGCTGTGGTGCGACGCCCGGCTGCCGTACCCGGCGCCGAACCCGCCGCTTTGCGCCATATGGCGGCCGCCGTCATAGCGCGGGCTTTCGTGCCCGCCGCTGGCAAAGCCGCTGGCGTACCCCGCGCCGAAGCCGCCGCGCGGCCGGGCGTTGTACTCGCTGTTGAGGTACCCGCGCGACGCGCCGGAGTACCCGCTGCGCCCGCCGGGCACCGTGTGGCTGTAGCTGCCGTACCCCGCGCCAAAACCGCCCGACGTCCAGGTGAGTTCCTCGCTTTGGGTCTCGTCCAGGTGTTCGGGGCCGATCTCGTCGAGGAAGCAGGACGGCGGGTTGCGCCGCGTCTGGCCAAAAATCAGCCGGCTGCGGGAGCTGGAAAGGTAGAGTTCCTTTTTGGCGCGGGTGATGGCGACGTAGCAAAGGCGGCGTTCCTCCTCCATATCGTCCTGCGCGTAGCGCGCCATATCGCCGGGGAAGATGCCGTCCTCCATGCCGACGACGAACACGTACGGGAACTCCAGCCCTTTGGCGGAGTGGATGGTCATCATCGTGACGCTGTCGGCGTCCTGGTCGTAGCTGTCGAGGTCCGAGATGAGGGCAACTTCCTCCAAAAAGCCGGAGAGCGTCGCGTCCTCGCCGTTCTGGTCGGCGTAGGTCTTGACCGAGCTGACGAGCTGGCCCAAGTTCTCGAGCCGGGCCTCGCCCTCCTCTTTCTGGGCTTTGAGCATCGCCTCATACCCGGTCTTGCGGATGACCTCGCCGGCAAACTCGTCCAGCGGCAGCGTGACCGAAAGGTCGCACAGTTCGCGGTAGAGTTCGTAGAATTTTTCCAGCGGGGCGGCGGCGCGGCCCAGTTCTGGGTAGTCGCGCGCGTCGGCGATGATCTGCAGCATCGGCACGCCGGCCGCCGCGGCCAGCTCGCCGACTTTTTCGATGGTGGACGCGCCGATCTTGCGCGCCGGCTCGTTGATGATGCGGCGCAGGCGCACGTCGTCGCGCGGGTTGACGATGACCGCCAGGTAAGAGTTGATGTCCTTGACTTCCTTGCGGTCAAAGAAGCGCTGGCCGCCGACGATGCGGTACGGGATGCCGGCGCGGGCGAAATAGGTTTCGATGGGGTTGGACTGCGCGTTCATGCGGTAGAGCACCGCGTGGTCCCGCAGGTGCGCGCCTTCGCGCAGGTGTTCGCCGATGACATCGGCGATGTGGCTGGCTTCGTCCTGCTCGCTGGCGGCGGTGTAGTGGTGCACCTTGGCGCCGTCGCCGTTTTGGGTCCACAGCGTCTTGCCCTTGCGGCCGGCGTTGTTTTGGATGACGCGGTTGGCGGCGTCGAGGATGTTGGAGGTAGAGCGGTAGTTCTGTTCCAGCCGGATGGTGCGCGCGCCGGTGAACACCTGCTCAAAGTTGAGGATGTTCTCAATGGTGGCGCCGCGGAACTTGTAGATGGACTGGTCGTCGTCGCCCACGACACAGACGTTGTTGGTGCCGCCCGCCAGCAGCCGCACCAGGTGGAACTGGGCGACGCTGGTGTCCTGGTATTCGTCGACGACGACGTAGCGGAACTTGTTCTGGTAGTAGCTGCGCGCTTCCTCGTCCGTCTGCAGCAGGCGGACGGTGTGGAAGATCAGATCGTCAAAATCCATCGCGCCGGCGGTGCGCAGCCGCCCGGCATAGGCGGTGTAAATTTTGGAGAGCAGCGCCGCCTTGGTGTCGCGCGGGGCTTCGGCGGCGACTTCCTCGGCCGTGATGAGTTTGTCTTTAAACGCGCTGATCTGCCCGACGGCGGACTTGACGGGCAGGAACTTGTCGTCGATCATCAGGTCTTTGTAGATCTGCTTGATGACGCGCTGCTGGTCGTCGGCGTCGTAGATCGTAAAGCTTTTGGGGAAACCGATGCGCTCGGCGTCGCGGCGCAAAATGCGCACGCAGGCCGAGTGGAAGGTCGAGGCATGGACGTCGCCGCCCACCGTCTCGCCCAGCATGGCGCGCAGGCGGTCTTTGAGCTCCCCGGCCGCCTTGTTGGTAAAGGTGATGGCCAGCACGTTCCACGGGCGCGCCGGGCGCACGGCCAGGCGCTGCGCTTCCCGCGCAAGGTCACGCCCGCTTTCCAGCGCGGCGCGCAGGTCGGCCACATCCTGCGCGGTGACGGGCGCGGGCAGCTCGGCGCTGCCGTGCGCGCTGCCAAAGCGGATGATGTTGGCGATGCGGTTGACGAGCACCGTCGTCTTGCCGGAGCCTGCGCCGGCCAAAATCAGCAGCGGGCCCTCGGTGGTAAAGACCGCCTGCTTTTGCGCGGGGTTGAGGCGGGAGAACTTGCTTTCGATATATTGGTCGCGCAAAGCGCAGAATTCTTGGGTCAGATCAGGCATAGCAGGGTTCCTTTACTATAGCGTTTTGCGGCTCACTCGCCGGCAAAGGGGTCGCGGATGTTCTGGATGGTCTTTTTCCAGGCTTTGGGCGTGGCGTCGCGGAAACCGGCGGTCAGGTATCGGCCTTCGCTCAGGCTGATGGCAGTGCCGCGGGCGACGCAGTTGATGGGGTCGGGCGCGATGGCGACATCGACGTGCAGCTCCCCGGCCAGGTAGCTGGCCAGGCCGCGCAGCAGCGAACCGCCGCCTGTCAGCAGCACGCCGGTGGCGGAGATATCGGCCGCCAGCTCCGGCGGGGTGCTCTCGAGCACTTCGCGCGCTGCGGCCACAATGCGGGATGCCAGCTGCTGCACCGGCTCGTAGAGGTCCCGCGTATAGATGCGCTGGCGGGCCGGCAGGTTGGTCTGCCAGGAATGGCCGCGCGCTTCCATGACGCCCTCAAACTCGCTTTTGGTGCAGCAGGCCACCTGCTTTTTGAGGGCCTCGGCCGTCAGCGGGCCGATGGCCAGCTGGAATTTTTCCTGCACATACTGGGCGATGGCACGGTCGAACGCGTTGCCGGCCACCGGCACGCTGGCCGCGCGCACCCGCCCGCCCATGCTGATGACCGCGATGTCGGTGGAGCCGCCGCCGATGTCCACGACCATGCAGCCGTGCGGCTGGCGGATGGGCAGCCCCGCGCCCAGCGCGGCGGCCACCGGCTCGTCCACCAGAAAGACCTGGCGCGCCCCCGCCGCCATGACCGACTCGACGACGGCGTCGGCCTCGACGCCGGTGATGGCGGCCGGCACGCAGACCGCGACGCGCGGTTTGCGGAGGCGCGAGCGGCAGACCTCGTTGACAAAGCGCACGATCAGCTCGTTGGTCATGCGGTGGTCCTGGATGACGCCGTCCTTGAGCGGGCGCACCAGGTCGATATACGCCGGGGCACGCCCCACCATGCGCAGCGCTTCGTCCCCCACCGCCACGATGGTATCGCTGCGGGTGTCCACCGCGCCGATGGCCGGCTGGTGGAAGATGACGCCCTGTTTTTCGGTGGCGATGATGATGGAGGTCGTCCCCAGGTCGATGCCGATGTCCTGTTGTTTCATGTGTGTTTCTCCGTAGTGATGCGTTGCTGCCGGGGCAGTTCTTCCACCGCTGCGATGGCGGCGGCCGTGACGTCCGACGCGCCGGCCTGCAACAGCGCCAGCGCGCAGGCCGAAGCCGTGGCCCCGGTGGTGATGATGTCATCGACAAGCAGCACCCGCTTGCCGCTGAGGTCTGTGCCGGGGCGGCAGGCGTAGGCGTTTTTGGCGTTTTGCATGCGCCCGGCACGGCCCAGCTGTTTTTGGGCGGCGCTGCGCCGCGTGCGCAGCGCCTGCACCACCGGCACACCCAGCACGGCGCCCAAACGGCGGGCCAGCAGCAGCGGCAGGCCGGGCATGCCCGGCCAGGCCTGGTGCGGCGGCACCGGCACGATGCAGTGGTACAAAGGGATGCCCGTTGGCAGCGCCGCCTGCGGGCGTTCGCCGGGACGTGCCGCCGGCTGCGCGCCCCAAAGGCGCACCGCCATGCGGTCGGCGAGTTCCCGCGCATACCAGGGGTGCGCGCCGCGCTTGCACAGCAGGATGGTGCGCCGTACCGCGCCGGTATAGTAGTAGGCCGCCGACGCGCTGCTGAGCGCGTAAAACGCGTGCTCGGTCGCCGGCAGACGCGGCGGCTGATGCGCCAGGCGCTGTTCTTCGGCCGCGCAGGCCGGGCACAGTGCGCCCTCGCGCGCGTCGGGGCCCAGCAACGCGTCACAGAACGGGCAGCGCCGCGGGTACAAAAGCGCCAGCAGCCGCCCCGGGGCCCCTGCCGGCAGGCGCAGCGCGCTCACGGGGCGGGGCTGGCCGAGGGCGCAGCCTGTGCCAGCAGATAGCGCAGCCCGCTGTAGCGCATGTTCTGGCGCACATTGCGCACCATCGCCTCGACGGTGCGGGCGCTGCCCGCCAGGATGCACAGCCTGCGCGCGCGGGTGACGCCGGTGTACAAGAGGTTGCGGTAGCAAAGGCGGGCCGGCACGTCGGCCACCGGCACGATGACGGCCGGGAACTCCGACCCCTGGCTTTTGTGCACGGTGACGGCGTAGGCCGGTTCCAGCTCATGGAGCTGGTCAGCCGAGTAGACGTACTTGCGGTCGTCCATCATTACGGTGACCGAGCGCGCGTCGCGGTCGACGGCCGTGATGACGCCCAGGTCGCCGTTGTACGCGCCGACGCCGGCCTCGGCCCCGGCGCGCTCAAACGTGATGTCGTAGTCGTTTTTGATCTGCATGACTTTGTCGCCCAGGCGCAGGATCTTGCCGCCGTTCTCGCCGCCCAGCTGCGGTTTGCCGGGCCCCGGCGGGTTGAGCAGCGCCTGCAGCCGGGCGTTGAGTTCCACACTGCCGGTGGGGCCCACCTTGGTGGGGCACAGAACTTGAATATCGCGCACGGGGTCAAGGCCGTAGGCCTTGGGCAGCCGCGTGGCGACAAGGTCGCACACCAGCCGCTGGCAGGCCAGGCCGACCGCTTCGATCTGGAAAAAATCGTCCTGCGCGCCGCCTTTTTGCGGCATCTGCCCCTGCACGATGCGGTGGGCGTTCTGCACGATGAGGCTTTGCTGCGCCTGGCGGAAGATCTCGGTCAGGCGCACGGTGGGCACGATGCCGGCGCGCAAGATCTCGCCCAAAATGTTGCCGGGCCCGACGCTGGGCAGCTGGTCGGCGTCGCCGACCATGATGATGCGGCAGTGCGGGCGCGCCGCGGCCAGCAGCGCCTGGAACAGCTTGACGTCCACCATGCTCATCTCGTCCAGGATGATGACGTCGTATTTGAGCAGGTTTTTCTCGTTATGGATGAACCGCACCGCGCCGGTGGTGTAGTCGACCTCCAGCAGGCGGTGGATGGTGGAAGCGTTATGGCCGGTCAACTCGCTCAGCCGCTTGGCGGCGCGGCCCGTCGGCGCGCAGAGCGCCACGCGGTCGTACAGCGCCTCGTACAAACTCAGGATGGCGTTGACCGTCGTCGTCTTGCCGGTGCCGGGGCCGCCGGTGAGCACCATGACGCGGCTGGACAGCGCTAAGCGGATGGCCTCTTTTTGCAGCGGCGCATAAGCGAAGCCCTGGGTGATCTCCAGCGCGCGGATGTCGCTTTCCAGCGTGCGCGGCGCTTCGGTGGGGAACGTCGAAAGCTCGCCCAGGCGGGCGGCGATGTCCTCCTCGGCCGCGAGCAGGTCGGGCAGGTAGATATACTCGGTATCCGCAAAGGTGCGCGCGCACAGTTCGCCGTCCTGCAGCATCTCCTGCAAACCGGCCTCGATCGCGTCGGGCTCGACGCGCAAAAACCGCGCCGTGCTGGCCAGCAGTTTGGCGCGCGGCAGGCAGGTGTGGCCGTTGCCGGCGTTGTGGCGCAGCGCATACAGCAGCCCGGCGGCCACCCGCAGCCGGCTGCCGGACTCAAACTGCAAGGCGGCGGCGATGCCGTCCACCTGGCCGAATTTGAGCTGCAGCGGCTCGCCGCAGAGCAGGTAGGGGTTCTGGGTCAGCGCCTCGACGGTGTGCGGGCCAAACGCGCGGTAGGCCGTGACGGCGTTTTGCGCCGAGAGGCCGAACTGCGTGAACCAGGCCACGGCCTCCCGCACGCCGTACAGGCGGTGAAACTCCCGCGAGATGGCGGCAGCCTTTTCCGCGGTGATGCCCTTGATGGCGCAGAGCTTTTGCGGCGTCTCGCCAATGACGGTGAGCGCGTCCCCGCCAAACAGCTTGACGATCTTTTTGGCGGTGGCGGGCCCGATATAGGGCAGCACGCCGCTGGAAAGATAGCTCAAAAGGCCGCTTTCGTCCTGCGGCAGGCTGGCCTCGCAGGATTCGGCGCGGAACTGTTCGCCATAGCTGGGGTGGTTGACCATGTGGCCGTACACCGTGACATGCATGCCGTTGTCGATGCCGCCGACATTGCCGGCCACGACGACGTCCTGCCCGCCGGCGTCCACTTCAAACACGGCGTAGCCAGTCTCGGCATTTTCGTAGATCGTATGTTCGACGACGCCTTCCAGCTTTTGCAGCTGCCGGGTAGTGTTTTCCATGCCACGCCCCCTTTCCGGCACACTTCCACAATATTATCCTTTATTATACCCCAATGCCCGGTATTTGGCAAACCAAAAAGCGCAGGGCTTTACCCTGCGCTTTTGTTTGAATTGCGGAACGGATCGTTACGCCAGCGCGGCTTTCAGCGCGTCGACGCGGTCGGTGTTCTCCCAACGCACGCCCAGTTCCTCGCGCCCCATGTGGCCATAGGCCGCCAGCGGGCGGTAGATGGGCTTGCGCAGGTCCAGATCACGGATGATGGCCGCCGGGCGCAGGTCAAAGACCTTTTCGACCGCTGCCTCGATCTTGTCGTCGGCCACCGTGCCGGTGCCGAACGTATCGACGAGGATGGAGACCGGCTTGGCCACGCCGATGGCATAGGCCAGCTGGACTTCGCACTTTTTGGCCAGGCCGGCGGCCACGATGTTTTTGGCCACCCAGCGCGCCGCATACGCGGCCGAGCGGTCGACCTTGCTGGGGTCCTTGCCGCTGAACGCGCCGCCGCCATGGCGCGCGTAGCCGCCGTAGGTATCGACGATGATCTTGCGGCCGGTCAGGCCGGTGTCGCCCTGGGGGCCGCCCACGACGAAACGGCCGGTGGGGTTGATGTAGTATTTGGTGCGCTCGTCCATCATTTCGGCGGGGATGACGTGGGCGATGACCTCGCGCTTGATGTCGGCGTGCAGCTGTTCCTGCGAAACTTCGGGGCTGTGCTGGCTGGAGATGACGATAGCGTCGATGCGCACCGGCTTGCCGTCCTCATACTCCACCGTGACCTGGCTCTTGCCGTCCGGGCGCAGGTAGGGCAGCAGGCCGCTTTTGCGCACCTCGGTCAGGCGTTTGGCCAGTTTGTGGGCCAGGCTGATGGGCAGCGGCATCAGTTCGGGGGTCTCGTCGCAGGCGTAGCCGAACATCATGCCCTGGTCGCCGGCGCCGGCGACTTCGTCGTTGGTGCCCAGCGCGATGTCGGGGCTTTGGCCGTCGATGTTGGAGATGACGCCGCAGGTGTCGCAGTCAAAACCGTACTTGGCGCGGTCGTACCCGATGGAGCGGATGACCTGGCGGGCGATGCCGGGGATGTCGACGTAGCAGGTGGTGGTGATCTCGCCCATGATATGGACAAGGCCGGTGGAGCAGGCAGTCTCGCAGGCGACGCGGGCGCCGGGGTCCTGCGCGAGGATGGCGTCGAGGATGGCGTCGGAGATCTGGTCGCAGATCTTATCGGGATGCCCCTCGGTGACGGATTCGGACGTGAAAAGAACTTTGGACATACAAAAAACCTCCCTTATGTGCATAAGCAGAAGTTGCAACCGGTGAGAACAAAAAGCGCGCAGCCAAAAGACTGCGCGCCAAAGGCTTATCTTTCGGTTCCCCGCAGGATTTGGCACCTTACATTTCCATGCAGGTTGTCGGGCTTCACAGGGCCTGTTCCCTCAGCCGCTCTTGATAAGTTGCTATTCTGTTGTAACGCCGGCTATTATAGCAAAAAAGCGCGAAACCGTCAAGGGGCCGCCGGAAAAATCCCAGCGTGCCCGGCGCTCAGCGCCGGCCGTGCAGGATGGGCGACAGCGGTTTGTAGATCAAAAAGCACAGCACCGCGTCGATGATCCCTTTAAACAGGGTGAACGGCAGGTTGAATACGATCAGGCAGCCCAGCAGGCCGTCGACGTTCGGGTTGATGGCCTGGTAGGCTTCGAGGATCAGGTCGATGCCGCCGAACATCGCGGCGTACACCGGGTAGGACAGAAAATAGTTGATGGGCACGCTGGCCACCGCCATAGCCGCCGCGCCGGCCAGCGAAGCGAGCGCCGCCGCTTTGCGGGTCTTGTGGTGCTGGTAGATCCAGCCGGCCACGCCCACGAACACCGCGCCCATGAGGAAGTTGCACACTTCGCCAATGCCGCCGGTGGAGCCGTGGAAGATGGCCGCCAGCACGTTTTTGAGCAGGCAGACCAGGATGCCGTACACCGGCCCCAGGCTGAAGGACGCCAGCAGCGC
This sequence comes from Candidatus Gemmiger excrementipullorum, assembly GCA_019115045.1. Classification (GTDB taxonomy): domain Bacteria; phylum Bacillota; class Clostridia; order Oscillospirales; family Ruminococcaceae; genus Gemmiger; species Gemmiger excrementipullorum. The sequence continues at coordinate 17,878 of DXEI01000141.1, forward strand.
CGGCAGTTCCGACACGTCCATCTTGACGAAGGAGGGGATGAGCATCGGCAGCGGGAAATCCAGCATCATCAGCACGCAGCCGACGGCCGCCAGCATGGCGGTCACGGTGAGTTTGCGCACGCGGTCATGTGTTTTGGTCATGTTACAAATACCTCCCGAAACAGGAAAATTGCGAAAGCCGGTTCCCCTGTGATAAAACCGCGGGAGGCTGCCCTGCGCCCTGCTGCCGGCAGACAAAACGCCCTGCTGCCGCAGCAATACGGCAACAGGGCGCAAAAAAGCATGGCAAACAGCTTTCCGTTTCTTTCATCCGGACTATACCGTCGGCCCCGGACTCGCACCGGGTCAGCGGCTGCCAAGGCAGCCGGTCGCGGGCTTGCGGCACGTTGGCCGCTTACCGCCGGTGGGGAATCTCACCCCGCCCTGAAACAGACTTTCTACCCCCACAGTATAGCACAGGTTTTACAAAATGCAAGGGGTATGGTATGATAAAGCCACCAACTTTTTTGCAGGGAGGCGACCCCATGGAAGCGTTGTCCTTTGGCCTGGCGCTGCAATTTTTGCCCGCCATACTGCTGGTGCTGGCCGCCCTGGCCGTGCCGGAATTATACGTGCGGCTCATCCGCCGCATGCTGGACGGCCTGCGCGCCCACCTGGCCGAGTGGCTGTATATCTTGCTGGACAGCTACGTACGCCCCACCGCACAGATCCTGCGGGTGCTGCTGTTGTACCTGGCGCTGGTCATGGCGCCGTTTGTGGCGCAGCACGCGCTGCTGATGAGCGTGCTGGGCACGCTGCGCGACCTGCTGGTGACGTTTTTTGTCGGCCTGGGCGCCTGGCGCGCCGCGCCGATCAGCCGCCTGCTGCTGAGCAGCGCGCAAAACAAGCTGGACCTGCAGACCAACCAGACGATGGCCCGCTTTTTTGAGAATATCTTCCGCGCGTTGGTCGCGGCGTTTACCGGCATTGCGCTGCTGGACCGCCTGGGCGTGCCGGTGGCCGGGCTGCTGACCGGCGCCGGTGTGGCCGGGTTGGCGATCTCGCTGGCGGCGCAGTCGACGCTGTCCAACCTGATCGCCGGCATCACGCTGGTCTTGGAGCACCCGTTCGGCATTGGGGACTACGTACTGCTGGGCGACTGCGAGGGCACGGTGGAGGATATTTCCTTCCGCTCTACGCGCATCCGCACCACCGACAACGTGGCCGTGACCATCGAGAACGCCAAAGTCTGCGCCGAATCCATCCAGAACTTCAACCAGCGCAGCAGCCGGCTGTGGCAGTTCACGCTGGGGCTGACCTACGACACCCCGCCCGAACGCCTGGAACAGCTGTGCAAAGACCTGACCGAACTGCTGCAGGCCCAGCCCACCGTGACCGGCGCCGTGACGGTGACGGTAGACCGGTTCAATGAGTACAGCATCGACTTGCTGGCGCGTGTCTACCTGACGACGGTGCCCTACGGCGACTACCTGCGCGAGCGCAGCCGCCTGAACCTGGAGATCCTGCAGCTGGCGGCCCGCGACGGGTGCAGCTTCGCCTTCCCCACCACGACGGTGGACCTGCCGCAGCCCCCGGCCCCCTGAGGCCGCACAAAGCTGCACAAATACAGCGCCCCGGCCGATGGCCGGGGCGCTGCGTTTTTAGGGATCATTTTGGTGGCCCACGCCTGCGTGGTGAGGATGAGCGCAAACCGGACGCCGGGGCGCCGGGCTTTCAATAATCGTTTTTGGCGGCCAGCCCCTCGCGGTGGCAGATGACCAGCATTGTGTCGGTCCCCTCCTGCGTGGTGAGGACGAACTCAAAATTGTACACGGTATCCAGCCGGTACTGCAAACTGCCGTCCGGCAGCTCGGTCACTATGTAGTCGAGGTCGACCTGCGGCATCATTTTGTCGTAGTAGAGGTAGAGCCCGGCGATGTTTTCGGCAAAGCGGAGCTCGACATCCTCTGCCTCGACGCCGCGCAGCGTCACGACAGGCACGCCCTCGACTTCCAGCGCCGGGCGGTCCTGCCAGTCGTTGCCGTGCTCGCGGCCCATCGCATAGGGCACCGGTTCCTCGCTGAGCAGGGTGCAGTTGCTCAGTTCCATTTCCGCGCCGGTGGCGAGCAGCGTCTGCTGCCATACCGGCGTGGTATCCACCGCCTGCGCGCACCCGGCCAGCAGCAGCAGGCCCAGCGGCAGGCAAAAACAGGTCGGTCTCATACAAAGTTTCTCCTAACGGTAGGGGTCATAGGGCGGGCGGGGAAACTCTTCCCCCAGGCCCAGCGTGCGCGGGCACAGGCCGGTCTCGGCCGCCACAAAGCCCATCAGCATGCCCAAATGCAGGTGCAGGTGGCGGTATTGGGACAAGATCAGCGTAAAGCGCGTCCACTCGCAGTGGTCCGGCCGCTGCAGCAGGTCCTCGTCATGCAGCGAGGTCAGGTACAGAGACAGCTTGGCCTTGATGGTATAAAAATAGGCGTCGATCTGCGCGCGGTCCAGCCCCTCGGCCGGGTAGATGCTGAGTTCGTCCAGGCCGGGGGTGTGGATGGGCGGTTCGACAAAATCGTTGGCGCGCGGGTTGATGAACCACTGGTCCAGCATGTGCAGCATGTGGTAGACGTGCTGCCACAGCGGCGAACCGCTGTACGGTTTTTCCCACAGTTCATCCGGGATACAGTCGATGACGTTCTGGGTGTCCCACAGCGCGCGCACCGTCATCTCGGCAATGACGGCATGGTAGGATGTCTCCCGCACAGCGCCGCCCCCCTCCCCTTTTGGTCTGGGGCGTGCTGCCGCTGCGCCCCGGGGAAAGTATGCCCCGGGCGGCGGCGGTTCATGCATCCACCAGCAGGGTGGGCAGCGTTTTTTCGCTGTACTGGCTGGAGATGATGGGGCTGAGCGACACGCGGGAGTACACCCCCTGCGCCACGCCGTCGTAGACGTACACGCCGGTCAGGTTGTAGTAGCGGTTTTTGCCGAAGGTTCCGTCGGGGCCGATGCCGTAGTTTTCGGTCACATAGGGGCGGCAGAACGCCTGCAGCAGGTAGCCGGTGCGCGGCGTGGCGCGCACGATGGCCTCCCACTCGGCCTGGGTGCTCTCGACGCCGGCGTGCACCCCGCGCGACGCGTAGGAGTCCAGCGGCTTTAAGATCCAGTCGTCCTTATGGGCCAGCACGCGCGGGACGTCGCTTTCGGCAAACGTCTTGGTCAGCGGCACATGCGCCTGCACAAACGCCTGTTCTGCGGGCGTGAGCAGCGCCTGGGTCTGCGCCTCGTGCAAAATGCGGAAGATCGTTTTGTTGTGCACGAGCTGGGTGTGGAAGTCCCCCACCAGCAGCACGGCGTCGCCGCGCACAGCGGCCAGCAGCGCCGCGCAGTCGCCGTAGCGCTCCAAAATATCGCTGGTGACGGCGCGGCGGTAGATGGCGTCGATCCTGTGCCCGGCCGGGCCGTACAGCGCTTTGGCCGCGGCGTCATAGCGCAGGCTGCGAACGTCGCACACCTCGGCCTGCAGGCCGTTTTGCACAAAATGCCGGCGGAACACCTCAAACTCGTTGACGGTGCCGCAGTCCAGAAAATCCACGATGGCCACATACGGCTGCTGCACGCCGCGCACGCGGGCGCAGATGCCGCGCAGCGTATGCACCCAGCTGTCGAACAGCTCGCAGGTGCGGGTACTATGGGCGGCGCAGAAGTCTTTGTACACGGTGGAACGCTGCTGCGCCAGGTTGAGCTCGCGGTCTTCGTTCATGGCGCTGGTGCCGTCGGTGTTGAACTCGCAGTATTGGTAGGCGCCGGTCTCCTCGTTGTAAAAAAAGTCGATGCGCGCCATCGGCAGCAGCGTGCGCGACGGGTCGGCGCGCAGGATCAGTTCCTCAGTCACGGCGTCAAAGCCGAACAGCGCGCGGTAGGCTGCGTCGCGGTAATACGCCCGCATGACCTTTGCCAAAATGCCGTACAGCACGCGGATGTCGGCCGCAAACTGCGCAAAGACAGACGCCGGCAGCAGTTTGGGCATATAGCAGGTGCGCACATACTCGCCATGGTGGATGGCGGTGGAGGCTTTCATATAGTCCGTGATGGCGTCAAACTCCCGCCGGGTGCGCGGCAGGTCGGCGGCGGCCGCCGCCAGATACGCCCTGTGCAGGGCTTGCATGTTGTTCATAGGCCGGTCTCCTGCTCCCAGATCGTTTTGCGCCCGGCGGCCAGGGCGGCCAGCGGCGCCAGCCGGGCGCGGTCCTCGGGCGAAGAGAGGCGGCTGCGCGCCTGCAAAAGCAGCCAGGCCAGCTCCTGGGCGGCGGGGCGGCCGTAGACCCAGGCCCCGTAGCCGTCGCGGCAGACTGCCAGCTTGGCGTTGGCGATGTCCACAGCGCCCATGCCCGCATAGTGGCGCAGCACGTTTTGCAGCGCCGCCTGGCTGCCGAAAACCGCCTTGATGAGCTGGGCATACGCCGCGATATACGGCGCGGGCATGCTGTCGGCGACGCGCAGTTCGAGATAACTTTTTAAGCGCACATCAAAAAAGAACATCGAGAGGATGTGCTCGATCTCGCTTTGCTGCAGCTGCGCGCCGTAGACCTGCTGCGCGGTCTGTTCGCCCACGTCCACGGTACGGCCGCCCTGCAGCGCCACGATCAGCGGCCGGGTGAGCACCGTCTCGGCATAGCGGGCAAAGCCGAAATCCGGTTCCATCAGGTGGGGCGGCACGCCGCAGCGGTCGTCGTCGACGTCCTGCCAGATGCGCGTGCGCACGCTGTAGCCGCTGTTGCGGTGGCCCTGGTAGTGGGCGGCGCTGTCGGTCAGCAGGGCCAGCAGCGGCGCCAGCAGGCAGGCCGCGCGCATTTTTTGTACAAAGTCCTGCTCGCTGTAATAGTCTATGGACAGCTGCGTCGACGCCGTGGCGCGCATCATCTGGATGCCGCCGGCCCCGGTATGCCGGAAATAGCGGTCCATCGCCTCATACCGCTGTTTGGGGATCAGCGGCAGGTCCTGCGCCCGGCGGGTGGGGTGGTAGCCCACGTTCCAGGCGCGCAGCCCGCGTGCCGCCAGCGTCATATCCAGCTGCAGGCGGAACTGGTCGTAGACCGCCAGCATGCGGCGCACATCGCTTTGCGGGGCGATGCTGACCTCCAGCTGGCAGGCCGGTTCCAGCGTGACGCTGTACTGCGCCGCGGTATACCCCATATACAGCCCGTCGATGGTGATGGGCGCATCCTGCGCGCGCTGCATCTGGCGCAGGATGCCCTGCACCTCGGCAAAGGTGACGGGGTCCCCGCCCGCATGGGTCAGAAAGTGCTCTGCCTCCAGCCCCAGGGTCAGCGGGCCCTGCGGCTTGCAGCCCCGGCGGAAATAGTCGACCAGGGCTTGTTTTTGTTCGTCCAGCTTGGCCATACAGGCGCTCCTGTCAGGGGGCGCGGCCGGTGGCGGCCCCCGCATTGTTTGCAAACATTTTTACAGTTACAGCCATTATACCCCGAAACGCGCGCCGGCGCAACGGGGCAGCAAAAGTTCCCGCCGGCCGCCCGGCGGGAACCTGATGGTTAGGACGCGCCGTCCTGCCCTTGCGGGGCGACAACGGTGACGGAATCCTTGCTGTAATAGGGCGTCAGGCCCCACAGGTCAGGGCCGACGGCCACATCGGTGTAAAACAGCAGCCAGGGGCGCTCGTCCGCCGCCAGCGGCGTGATCTCGGCGTTTGGCACCGCCGGGTCGTACAGCAGCGCCTCGCGCGCGTCCAGCGCGGCGGCAAAGCGCTGGGCTTCGCCGGCGGCCAGCTCATAGACGGCTTCCAGGCTGGTGGCAAAGCGGTTGTCCTGCCCTTCTTTGACAGTATGGCTGCCGATGCAGCCGATGCATACCAGCATAGCCGCCGCCACCCAGGGCACGGCCCGCGCGTGGGCGGCACACAAGCGCTCGGCCCCGGCCAGCGAGTGGCCGCGCACGCGTTCCAGCCAGCCGAAGAGCAGAAACTCCGACACCGCCAGCCCCAGCACAAAGGTCATCCACACGACGTTGAGCAGCCGCCCCGCGCCGATGCCGCCCATGGTGTAGGACGGCAGAAAGATCATGGCCCACATCAGCACAAAGGTAACGGCGGGGCCCGCCCAGGGGCGGCGGAAGGTGCGGTCCGGCAGGGCCCGGCTTTGCGCCAGGCGGCGCAGCGGCAGCGCCAGCAGCGCCAGCAGGCACAAGAGCGGCACGTCCAGCCAGCGGACCCACTGCAGCGCCGCCAGCACAAAGCTTTTGGCCACCGCCTCGGCAAAGCCGGCCTGCGCCAGGCCGCCGGCGCGCACCTGGGTGCCGGGCGCCGTGATGTTGATGAGCAGCCCCGCCGCCGCGGCGGCCAGCGCCGGGCAGGGCCAGAAATTGCGCCGCCGCGCGCACAGCGCCGCGGCCAGCGCCAGCACCAGCAGGTCCATGACGGCGACGACCTGGTGCCCGCCGCCGATGACAAGCCCCAGCAGCGCACCGCACGCCGCCAGCGCAGCGCGCCGCTTACGCGACGTTTGCGGCAGCGCCAGCACAAAGGCCAGCGCGGCGTTGAGCACCGCCAGCGCAAAGTACGGCTGGTAGTTCATAGCGCCGTTGAACCAGTACAACCCTTCGACCGGGGCGGGCATGCCCTGCACAAAGGCGTACAGCAGCAGCACCGCCAGCGCCGCCGGCAGATACTTTTGCTGCGGCGCCAGGGCGCGCACCGTCAGGCGCGCCGCACCGTACAGGCACGCCAGCAGCGGCGCCAGCACGCACAGCAGCGTCAGGCCGTACCAGGCGTTGCCAAAGATGGCCGGCTGCAGCGCCAGCACAAAGCCGGAGACATACAGCCCCTGCCAGTTGTGGAAATAATAGACGTTGGTGTCCCACGCGGCGGCCAGCAGGCGCGGCAGGTCCAGCCCGTACTGCTGCACGACGGCATGGGTGCGGGCGGCGTAGACATAATCATCGGCCGAAGGGCGCGCGTAAAACGCCAGGATCACCGCCGGCAGCAGCAGGACTGCCGCCAGCAAAAGGAACCGGCGCAGCCAGCGCTTTTGCGCCGCGGCGTCCTGCCAGAGCCCGGTGTTGGAGCGTTGTTTTTCCATACCGTTACGGGTTGCCCAGGATCATCTGCAGGAAATAGACCCACTGTTTTTCCCACCAGGGCCAGTCGTGCGAGACATCGGTGCCCCAGATATCGACGATGGGGTGGATGCCCTTGCGCTCCAAAATCGCCTGCAGTTCTTTGGTGGAGTCGAGCAGATCCTCCTCCCACGCGCCCTGGCCGCAGCACAGGATGAACTTGTCGGCCTGGGCGTAGAGTTTGTGGTAGGGGTGGTCGGCCGGGAAGTTGCGCATGTAATCGCAGGGGGAGTTGCGGTAGACAAGATCGTCCATGTAATCGCCAAAGAACATGCGCGACGAGTACAGGCCGCTGAGCGCGATGGTGCCGTTGTACAGGTCCGGCCGGCGCAGGTAGAGGTTGACGGCGTGCCCGCCGCCCATGCTGGCGCCGCCCAGCAGGATGCGCCCGGTGTGGTCGGGGCCCTGCTCACGGTTGATCTGCAGGATGCGCGGGGTCAGTTCCTCGCAGATATAGTTGTACCAGCGCTCCTGCATCTCGATGCGGTGGCGGCCTGGGCCGGGGTTGTCCCAGCTTTCACGGTCGATGCTGTCGGCGGTAAAGATCTGCAGTTTGCCGCTGTCGATCCAGGGCGCGGCCAAATCACACATGTGGCGGTCTTCCCAGTCATAAAAACGGCCGCTCTGGCACGGGAAGATCAGGATCGGCCGGCCGGCATGGCCGTAGGCCTTGAACTCCATATACCGGTCGAGGTAACGGCTGTACTCTTTGTAATAGCGGATCTGCATGGCAGAAATCCCCCTTTTCTATTGGTAAAAAAATCGTTTATTCAGATCCAAAAGCCCCACCAGCGCGTGCATCGGCCCGCTGGCAGAGGTTTTGAACACCCAGTAATAGGCAAGGGCCAGCGCCTCGCGCAGGTAGCAGGGCAGCACGCTGCGCCAGGGCGTCGCGGCCGGCAGCGCCGTGACGGTGGTAAAGCCCGCGCGCTCGGCATAGCGCTGCGCACGGTAGCAGTGGAAGGCGTTGGTCACGCAGACGATGGGCGTGTTTTCGTCAAAACCGTGCGCTTTGAGCAGTTCCAGCGAGAAGGCGAAGTTTTCCTCGGTCGAAGTCGAAGCGTTTTCGGCCACGACGCGCTGCGGGTCCAGCCCCTTTTCGATCAGATAGTCGCGCATAGCCTGGCCTTCGGGCACCCATTCGTCGCGCCCCTGCCCGCCGCTGGTGATGACCAGCACATCGGGGTGCGCCGCTGCGTATTCGTAAGCTTTGTCGAGGCGGAAACGCAGCAGCGTGCTGGGTTTGTCGCGCCGCAGCCCGGCCCCCAGCACAATGACGGCTTTCTCCTGCCCGGTGGGCGGGTTGGCGTAACCGCTGACGGCCGTAAACCCGATGAGCAGCGCATAGGCGACGCCCAGCACGACGAGCGCCCACCCGGCGATACGCCCGGGGCCCGGCGCATGGAACCAGGCGTACAGCGGTTTGTGCCAGACGGCGCAGGCGGAGACCGCCGCGGCCAGCAGCCAGACCATCAGGTTGCCCATATTGAAGTTGCTGGTAAACACCAGCCCGATGGAATAGACCACCAGCGCCGCGGCCAGCAGGTAGAGCAGCGCCATCGGCCACTTACCTGCGCACTTCATCATACACGCCGCAGCCCGCCGCACAGTAAGGCACGCCCAGGCTCTGGCAGACGGTGTCGGCAATGGTGGCAAAGCTGTAGCGCGTGTGCAGGTCGACGCCGGGGCGGATCTCGTCGCCGCACAAAAGGTAGGGCACATACTCCCGCGTGTGGTCAGTCGTCTTGGTGTAGCTGGGGTCGCAGCCGTGGTCGGCCGTGACCATCAGCACGTCGCCCGGGCGCATCTTGGCCCAAAACGCCGGCAGCCAGTCGTTGAACTCGGCCGCGGCGGCCGCATACCCGGCCACGTCACGGCGGTGGCCGTAGAGCATGTCAAAGTCCACAAGGTTGACGAAGGCCAGGCCCTCAAAATCGCGGTCGGCCAGCTCCAGCGTGACGCGCAGCCCCTCGGTATTGCCGCTGGTGCGGATGGTCTCCCCCACGCCCTTGCCGGCAAAAATATCGTAAATTTTGCCCACGCCGATCGTCGCTTTTCCGGCCGCCTGCAGGGCGTCCAGCATCGTATCGTGCGGCGGCACCAGGCTGAAGTCATGCCGGCGGGAGGTGCGCTGGAAATTGGCGGCGCAGTCGCCCACGAACGGCCGCGCGATGACACGGCCGACGCCGTACTTGCCGGTGAGCAGTTCGCGCGCCTGGGCGCAGATCTCGTAGAGTTTTTCCACCGGGACGATGGCCTCGTTGGCGGCGATCTGGAACACACTGTCGGCCGAGGTGTAGACGATCAGCGCGCCGGTGCGGGCGTGCTCCTCGCCATAATCGCGGATGACCTCGGTGCCGGAATAGGGCTTGTTGCACAGCACCTTGTAGCCGGTTTTGGCCGTGAAAGCGTCCAGCAGCTCCTGCGGGAAACCGTCCGGGAAGGTGGGCAGCGCCTCGGCGCTGAGCAGGCCGGCGATCTCCCAATGGCCGATGGTGGTATCCTTGCCGGCGCTGGCCTCGCGCAGGCGCGCAAAGCTGCCGACGGGCTGGGCCGCGGGCGTGCCGCAGCTTACGCCGTCCAGGTTAAACAGCCCCAGCTCGGCCAGGTGGTCCCCCTTGAAATTCGGGTGCGCCGCAATGGCGGCCAGCGTGTTGGCGCCGGCGTCGCCAAACTGCGCGGCGTCCGGCTCGGCCCCGATGCCGAAGCTGTCCAGCACGATCAAAAAGACACGTTTTGCCATATCTTGCGTTCTCCTTGGCGAATTTGCCCTGTAAAAGTCGTATATGTATGTTTTATTATACCCGAAACCGCGGCAAAAGTAAAATGCAATTCGCATTTTGGCGGCGCGCCGGGACGCCGCGGGCGTAAAATGTGGGTAAAAGGCGCAAGAAAGGGCTTGTTTCCCCCTGTCGAAATGTTGTATAATGATACCGAACTATGAGTTTACTATCATGGAGGCATGTGTGTATGCGTAAGACAAAGATCGTTTGTACGTTGGGTCCCGCGACCGACAAGCCCGGTATCCTGCGCCAGCTGCTGGAGAACGGCATGAATGTTGCGCGGTTCAACTTCTCCCACGGGGACCATGCGGAACATAAGGGCCGCCTGGACACCCTGCGCGCCCTGTGCGCCGAGATGGACCTGCCCGTGCCGGCCATGCTGGACACCAAAGGCCCCGAGATCCGCCTGGGCACCTTTGTCAACGGCACCGAGACCCTGACCTCCGGCCAGAAGTTCACGCTGACCACCCGCAAGGTGGACGGCACCAACGAGATCAGCTCGGTCACCTACAAAGACCTGCCCCATGACGTGGAGCCGGGCGGCCGCATCATGCTGGACGACGGTTTGATCGAACTGCACATCGACCAGGTCACCGACACCGACATCCTGTGCACCGTGCAGAACGACGGCGTCATCAAGACCAAGAAGGGCCTCAACGTGCCCGGCGTGCATCTTTCGATGCCGTACATGAGCCAGCGCGACCGCGACGACATCCTGTTTGGCATCGAGCAGGGCTTTGACCTGATCTCGGCCAGCTTTACGCGCAACGCGCAGGACATCATGGAGATCCGCCACCTGCTGGACGAAAACAACTGCTCGATGCGCATCATCGCCAAGATCGAGAACCGTGAGGGCATCGACAACATTGACGAGATCCTGACCGTGGCCGACGGCATCATGGTCGCCCGCGGCGATATGGGCGTCGAGATCGACTACGCCGAGATCCCCGCCATCCAGAAGCATCTGATCGACCGCGCGATGGGCGCGGGCAAGATCTGCATCACCGCCACGCAGATGCTGGATTCCATGATGAACAACCCCCGCCCCACCCGTGCCGAGATCACCGACGTGGCCAACGCCATCTACGACGGCACCGGCGCGATCATGCTTTCGGGCGAGACGGCCGCCGGCAAATACCCGGTGGAAGCGCTGAAAGCGATGGCTACCATTGCCGAAACGACGGAGGCCGACTCCAACTTCGAGAGCCTGGTCCACCATTCCGCCAAGCCGGACACCCACCTGACCATCAGCGCCGCCGTAGGCCACGCCGCCTGCACGACGGCCGCCGACATCGGCGCTTCGGCCATCATCTCGGCCTCCAAGAGCGGCGAGACCGCCCGCCTGCTGAGCCGGTTCCGCCCCGACACGCAGATCATCGCCTGCGTGCTGGATGAGCGCACCCGCCGCCAGATGAACGTCTACCGCGGCATCACCCCGCTGCTGATGGGCTACGCCAACTCCACCGACGAACTCATCAACATGTCGGTCGACGCGGCTGAAAAGGCCGACCTGGTCCAGCCCGGCGACCTCGTCGTTGTGACGGCGGGCGTGCCGGTGGGCGTTTCGGGCACCACCAACATGATCAAGATCCACATGGTGGGCGACACGCTGCTGGCCGGCGTCGGCATTGGGCAGCACAACGCCAAGGGCGAGGTCTGCGTCTGCCGCAGCGCGCGCGAGGCCGCCGAAAAGCTCAAACCCGGCCAGATCATGGTCGTGCCCTTTACCACCAACGATATGCTGCCCTACATGCGCCAGGCCGCCGGCATCATTGCCGAGGAAGCCGGCACCAACAGCCATTCCGCCATTGTGGGGCTGACGCTGAACAAGGCCGTCATCGTGGGCGCCACGTTCGCCACCCGCACGCTGAAGGACGGCATGAAGATCTCGATGGACTGCGTGCGCGGCGTCGTGCAGGCCATGCCGGACTGAGGACCCTGCCATGGAACGCATCGCCAGTTTTTGCGTCGACCACACAAAGCTGCTGCCGGGGATGTATCTTTCGCGCCAGGACGGCCCGGACGGCGCCATCCGCACCTGGGACATCCGCATGAAGCGCCCCAACCAGGGGCAGTACCTCTCCCCCGCTGCGGCGCACACGCTGGAACATCTGTTCGCCACCTACGCGCGCAACAGCCGCTATGCGCAGGGCGTCGTCTACGTCGGCCCCATGGGCTGCCTGACCGGCTTTTACCTGCTGACCACCGGCTTGACCGACGCCGAGGCGCTGGACCTGGTGCGCAGCGCCTTTGCCTGGATGGCCGAGTATGACGGCGAGATCCCCGGCGCGTCCGCGGTCGAGTGCGGCAACTACCGCATGATGGACCCTGCGGCCGCCCGCCAGGAGGCCGCCGCCATGCTGCCAGTGCTGCAGGCGCTGGACGCCGGCCACCTGCGCTACGACGCATAAAAAATATAACTTATGCCCGGGCTGCCCACGGCAGCCCGGGCTTTTGCATGCGCAAAACCGCCCCGCAGGCAACGGTGTGCCTGCGGGGCGGTTTTTGGTTTTATGGAGTGATACAGGAGATCGTGCTCAGATCAGCGCGGCGGTGATCAGGGCCATCTTGTAGACTTCCTCAGCGTTGCAGCCACGGGACAGGTCATTGATGGGCGCGTTGAGGCCCTGCAGGATGGGGCCGTACGCCTCAAACCCGCCCAGGCGCTGCGCGATCTTGTAGCCGATGTTGCCGGCGTTGATGTCGGGGAAGATGAAGGTATTGGCGTAGCCCGCCACCGGGGAACCCGGCGCTTTGAGCTGGCCGACTTCCGGCGCGACGGCGGCGTCGAACTGCAGCTCGCCGTCGACTTTCAGTTCGGGGTGGTCGGCCTGCACGCGGGCCGTGGCGTTGCGCATCTTGTCGACGCTGTCGCCCTTGCCGGAACCCTTGCTGGAGTAGGACAGCAGCGCCACGCGCGGGTCGATGCCGAAGATCGCGGCGGTGCGGGCGGTCTCGACGGTGCACTCGACGACTTCGTCCTCGCTGGGGTCGATGTTGATGGCGCAGTCGCCCATGGCCAGGCTCTCGTCGCCGCGCATCAGGATAAAGCAGGAGCTGACCGACCGGATGCCGGGCTTGCATTTGATGAGCTGCAGCGCCGGGCGCACAGTGTCGGCCGTAGAGTAGGTCGCGCCGCCCAGCAGGCAGTCGGCCTTGCCCATCTTGACGAGCATCGTGCCGAAGTAGTTGGATTTGGCCAGCGCCGCGCGGCACTGTTCCTCGGTCATTTTGCCTTTGCGCAGTTCCACCATCTTGGCGACCATCTCGTCAAACCCTTCGTAGGCGGCGGGGTCCAGGATCTCGGCGCCGGTGATGTCAAAGCCGCCGTCGGCCGCGGCTTTCTGCACGGCATCGGGCGCGCCCAGCAGGATCACGCGCAGCGTCTTGCCCGCCAGCAGGCGGCTGGCCGCCGACAGGATGCGCGCGTCGGTGCCCTCGGTAAAGACGATGGACTTGGCCTCGCCCCGCAGCTTTTCTTCAAACCTTTCAAAGATGGACATAGGAAAAACGACCTCCCTGTTTTGTACGCTGCATTGCCCTTTACAATGCGCTTTTCTGCCCACATTATAGCATCGAATTTTGGCTTTTGCAAAGGCGTTGCACACACAACGGCCCGATTGCGCAATAAATATGCGAAACCGGGCCGAAAAGCAAGATACATTGCAAAGTTAATAAAATATCAAGGGCTGCCTGCGAAGTTTTGTCACTTCTGCCGCGGCGGTTCGTAGCCGTAGGCGCGGTAAAACGCGGCGATGTCGGCCGGGCTGCGCACGACGACGGCCTGCAGCAGCTTGCCGGTCTGCGCGTCGAGGAAGCCGACGAGCGTCTCGCCGGTGCAGACGCTGCTCTGCGTCGTGATGTCGCGCGCACCAAAGCCGGGCGGCGGCGTCAGCGCCGCGCCCTGCTTTTGCTTTTTCCAGCGGTCAAACCACATAGCCCCTGCCCCACAGCGCCGCCAGCAGCAGCTGGATGACCAGGATCAGCGGCATGCCGACGACAAAATACCAGTGTTTGGTCTTATGGCGGCAGGCATACATGCCCGCCCAGGCGCCCAGGCTGCCGCCCAGCAGCGCCACGCCGAACAGCGTGCGCTCCGGCACACGGCGGCTGTGCGTCTGTGCCAAAAACTTATCCAGCGCCATCAGCGCAAAACCCGCCACATTGGCGGCGATGAGATACAAACTGATCATTTCCATGCCCGCATTATACCGCAGGCGGACGGTTTTGTCCAGCTTTTACAGTTCCACGACCTGTGTGGCGATGGCGTCGCGGAACGCGCGGTCGTGCTCGACAAAGACCATGGCGGGCGCAAAATCGCGCAGCAGCGCTTCTATCTGCATGCGCGCATACAGGTCGATGTAGTTGAGCGGTTCGTCCCAGACGTACAGATGCGCGCGCTCGCACAAACTGCGCGCCAGCAGGATCTTTTTCTGCTGCCCGGCCGACTGTTCCTGCATCGGCTTTTCAAACTGCACGCGCGCAAAACCCATCTTGCGCAAAATGGCCTTGAACAGGCTTTCGTCGATGCCGGCCTGCTGCGCGTAGTCGGCCAGCGAGCCGTGCAGGAACGAGGCGTCCTGCGGCACGTACGAGATAACGAGCCCCGAGGCGACCGCCACCTCGCCGCTGTGGGCGATGGGCTGCCCCAGCAGCAGTTTGAGCACGCTGCTTTTTCCGCAGCCGTTGCGCCCGGCCAGGGCGATGCGCTGCCCGCGGCGCACGGTGAAGGACACCGGCGCGCAGACCGCGCAGCCGTCATAGACCGGCGCCACGTTGGAAAACGCCGCCAGCGTATCGCTGTGGTAGTGCAAGGGGGAAAGTTTGAGGTCCTCGACCCATTCGCTGTTTTGCAAAAGGCCGGCCTTTTCTTCCAGCGCGCGCTGCCGGCGCGCCTCAATGACTTTGGCGCGCTTCATCATCTTGGCCGCCTTGTGGCCGACGAAGCCGCGGTCCACGGGTCCGCTGCCGTACTTGGCGGCCTCGGCCCGGTCAGACCAGGCGGCCGTGCGGCGGGCGGCGGTCTGTAACGCGCGGATGTCCTTTTTCAGCCGCTCGCTGCGGGCGGCTTCGGCCTGCTGGCGGGCGTTGAAATTCTGCCACCAGCTGGAAAAGTTCCCGGCCTGTACCTCGATGTCGGCCCGGTTGAGCGACAGGATATGGTCCACGCAGCCGTCGAGGAAGCGGCGGTCGTGCGAGACCAGGATAAACCCTTTTTTCTTTTTCAGGTAGGCGGCCAGTTTGTCCCGCGCTTCGGCGTCAAGATGGTTCGTCGGCTCGTCGATGAGCAGAAAACGCCCCTGCCGCAAAAACAGCGCGGCCAGCAGCACCTTGGTCTGCTCGCCATGGGAAAGTGTGCCGAACGGCCGCCACAGCGCCCCCTCGTCGACGCCCAGCAGCGTGAGTTCGCGCAAAAACTGCCAGGGCTCGGCCTCGGGGCACAGTTCCGGCAGCAGCTCCTGCGTGCAGCAGGCGGCGTCCCGCACCGGGTACGGGAAATAGTCGAACGGCACGGGCGCCGTGATCGTGCCGCTGTAGGCGTAACGGCCCAGCAGCAGCTGCAAAAACGTCGTCTTGCCGCGGCCGTTGCGGCCGATGAAGCCCAGCTTCCAGTCGGTGTCGATCTGGAAGCTGACATGCTCAAAAATGGGATCGTAGCTGGACGGGTAGCTGAAACTTAAGTTTTCGACCCGGATCATTGCCATTGGGCATCCCCTCCTTCGGGTGGTAAAAAAATAAGAGCCGCAGGAAAAAGTCTCCTGCAGCTCACACCCGCAGCGGCCGCGCACCGCCGGGCACAGCGGCGCAAAACCCTGCCAAATTGGGGGGCAAAAGGGTACAACTTTCCTGCACAGGCTGCGGCCGGCCCGCCCGCAGGCAGCGCCGCCGCACACAGTTTAGCAAGAAAGCTGCTTCATCCTTTCCCCTCTTTTCGCAATGTTCTGTCTGTAACGGTACCACAGGCGCGCGGCTTTGTCAAGGGCGGAGTTGCCCTGGGAAGGCAAAACTGGTATCGGTGCGCTTTTTCTGCGACGGATTGACATTTTCCTTGGGCCGTGCTACACTGTTATTAGCCTCATCCGACGACGACTGCTTTGCAGTCCGGGCCTTAGAGCCCTTAACGACAGATGGGGCTTTTTTACTTAACTTGGATCATAGGCGGTGTTGGCTTGCCGTTTTTTCCGATTCCCTCTTGAAGCAACACTCCTGCCTCTTGACGCTTCCACACTCATATGTTATTCTACCTATAGAACCAAGGCGGTTCCGTTCCGACGAGGCAAATTTGAAGCCGAAGGAGCTGAACGCAGCCTTGGTTATTTTTGTGTCCGGGGACGCATACACCACGTTGCCCTTTCTCTGAGATCTTTTGGGGTTTGCGTCTTTCGCAAAGGCGCGGCTTTCCATAGCTTTTTCGCAAACAACAAAAACACCACGCTCGAAAGCGTGGTGCTCAGTCTGCCGCATGGTGTCCCCGGTCAAAATTTAGACGTTTCTACGTCCAAATTTCCGGGGTTCGACCACGTTGCACTTGGTGGACCGCCGCACGCGGTATGCGAACACCTTACGCAAAAAAATCAGGGTCATCCTCATCAGTACCAATGACGCTCTGACGCGTTTTTTCCGTCGCATTTCCTGCCGCTGAGCCGTCAAGCATACCAAGGATCTCACGCTGCTGTGCAAGCGTGCGGAGCGTGTCCGTGATGGACACTACTCGCCTGTCCGGTGTATACTGCATGATCACCGCAACCTCATCATCGGTAACAATCACCCGGTCTACATACTCATCCAGGATCCGCGCCCGGTCCTCAGTGTTGCGCACATCGCCGCCCAGGCTGTCGAGATATTTGAGTATATCTGCCTCGGTGAGCTGTATGTTTCGCCGCAGCTCCTCAGCCTGCAGAGCGTCCGTCAGCCTGGCCTTTTCGGCCTCCAACGACTTGAGGCGCTCACCGGTTGTCTCGGTCAGGATACCTGCCTCAATGGCCCGCATGATGTTGGATATCTTGGTTTCAGCCTCTTTGATCTTGGCCCGGATTGCATCGATATACACACCGCCGTCATCGTGCTGCTCCTTGTACAGCTCATAGCACTTGTGGGCAAGGTCGATGCGGTATGTCGGGTCTCTGACGATCTGATCCAGCACATACGTGACGGACGCCTCGATCACATCCTTTGGTCTGTTGCGGGCGGTGCACTGGTGCTGCCGGTGGCCCTTGCAACTGTAATAGTGATGCTTAGCGCCAGACTTACCAGTACCACTGATACCCTGCATCGTCTCGCCGCACAGGCCGCAGTATATATGGCCGGACAGCCAATAGTCGGCAATGTCTGCCTCCTGGTCGATCTTACGCCGGGCGCCCTTGCCTCCGCGCTTGTTGGCCTCCAGTCGGGCCTGCACTTTGGCGAATAGGTCATCATCAATAATACGCGGCATGCCGTCCGGTATAACATGTCCGCTGTAGCTGTACTCGCCGATATATGCCCTATTGGTTAGGATACGTCGGAGAGAGTTGATAGTCATGGTCTTGCCGTGCACTGACCGTATGCCCGCTGCATCAAGATCGCGGCAGATCTGCATCATAGGAGTACCATCCGCGTATGCCTGGTAGATACGCTGCACGATAGGCGCTGTGTCAGGGTCGATCTCATACGGGTGATCTGGCTTACCTCGATATCCCATCATGCGTATCCCGTTGTACAATCCACGCTCTGCGTTATAGGTTAGGCCGCGAGTCACATTTTTGCGGTGGGCTGCGGAAAACGACGCCGCCATGCCCTCATAGATACTCTCCAACAGGATCTGCGTGGCATCATCGTCATCTGGGATAGCCTCGGCAACGTAGTGGATCTTTACGCCGCACTCCCGCAGGCGTTTTTTCGCGAGGACAATGTCGATCTTATCTCTTGATAATCGGTCCGTCTTCCAGATGATGAGAGCTGCCGGCCGCAGGATCTCGACCTCGTACAGCATCAGGTTATACTGCTCACGGTCATCGCGGGTACCAGATATAGCGTGATCCTCATACTCGCGCACAATATGTAGGCCATGCGCCGCGGCGTACTGCTGCGCCGCCTCTCGCTGCTGGTCGATTGACGCGTCGCGCTGAGCGTCTGAGCTGTATCTGTAATACGCAATGGCGCTTGTGCCAGGATTCTGCTCAAATCGCTTGGCAGCGCCTCGCTTGCTTTTTCCTGCCATGCTTCACACCTCCTTTTCTTGTATTATACACCATAAACGAGCATTTTTCAACGAGATCGCGGAAATATTTTCTGATATTATGGAGATATTCTCTGTATTTCCATTGATTTATGAGCAGATTTCCTGTATAATGCTCATATATCAGGAGGTGCAGGCAATGAAGATCAGCTATTCGCGGCTCTGGAAACTGCTCATCGACAAAAAGATGAATAAAACAGCCCTCAAAGAAGTGGCCGGTATTAGCAACAGCACACTAGCAAAAATGGGAAGAGA
>DXEI01000142.1 GCA_019115045.1 Candidatus Gemmiger excrementipullorum
AAAAATGAAAAATGGATGTGGCGTGCGGCCGTTGGCCGCACAAAAAATTAGGTTTGCGGTGTGGTAGAACGCGGCGGCCGGCCGGGTACGGTTGGCATGGTGTGTATTTTTGCTCTGTAGGGCGGGCGTTCACGCCCGCCGTACCCGGCTGCCTTACCAGACCCCTTTTTGGTTGCGTTGGCGTTTGGTCCATGCGTAGGGGCGGCATACATGCCGCCCGCCGAAACACCGCGGGCGTTGGACGTTGCCGGGGCGGGTATGGCGTTTGCCTTGTATTGTAGGGCGGGGCCTTGATCTCCGGCCTAAGAGCCGCCGCTGCGCGGCGGTTGGCCATCTCCGCGCTAAGAGCCGGGCCTTGCGGCCCGGTTGCACTCCGAAACGGCGCTGCGGCGCCAGTCCGAAACGCGCCTGCGGGCGCAGGCCCCGCCGCACCGATACAATTTTTAAAAATGTTCAATGTGCGGCGGGCGTGAACGCCCGCCCTACAGAGCGGGGCAAACGGGCAACGAACCGGGAACCCCGCGCGGGGAACACCCCTGCCGGGAGGCATATATGCCTCCCCTACAAACACCCGGTACCGCGTACGCGAACCGGGAGACGGGTGGCGGCGGAAGGTTTACGGGCCGCATGCATGCGGCCCCTACGAACCGGCCGGGAACGTCAGGCGAATGGGTAAAGCAGGTGTTTACCGCGTGCAGTCCACGGCGGGGTCAAGACCCCGCCCTACAGAGCGGCGGGAACGGGCGGTTTTCCCGGGAACCCCGCGCGGGGAACACCCCCGCCGGGAGGCATGTATGCCTCCCCTACAAATCAGGGCACCGCGTACGCAAACCAAAAACGTTGCCATAGGGCAGCCGTCCGCGCCGGGGACGGGCGGTGCAATGGCGCGGGCGGCACGGTCGTATATAGAACAGAGGCGTTTGCACAGGGCGGGGTTTTGCGCCGCGCTGAAATTTTACATACGCAGCACTTCTTTTTGGCGTCGAAATATGGTAAAATAGGTCTGTCTATTCGCAAGAGGGAGGGGAGGTGCCCGCTTGGCGCCCATCATACGCACCGAAAAACTGCGCAAGGTCTACGCCGTCGGCAAAGAGCGCGTCGTCGCGCTCAACGACGTCGACCTCGCCATCGAGAAAGGCGAGTTCTGCTGCATCGTCGGCCAGTCCGGCAGCGGCAAGAGCACGCTGCTCAACCAGCTGGCCGGGCTGGAAAAACCCACCCGCGGCAAGGTGTTTATTGGCAGGCATGAGATCAGCGCCATGACCGAGACCGAGCTGGCGCGCTTCCGCCAGGCGCACCTGGGCTTTATTTTCCAGAGCTATAACCTGCTGCCCACGATGACGGCGGCCGAAAACGTCGCCCTGCCGCTGCTGTTTAAGGGCGTCGACAAAAAAACACGGCTGAAGCTTGCGCGCAAAGAGCTGAAAAGCATGGGCCTTTTGGGCCGCGCCAACCACCTGCCTACCGAGATGAGCGGCGGCCAGCAGCAGCGCGTGGGTATTGCCAGGGCGTTCGTGGCGGGGCCCAAGGTCATTTTTGCCGACGAGCCCACCGGCAACCTCGACTCCACCACCAGCAAACAGGTATTGTACCGCATGCTGGAGCTTTCCAAAAACCAGAAAGTCACCTTCGTCATGGTCACGCACGAACCGGAGCTGGCCCAATGCGCCGACCGCATCGTCACGATCCTGGACGGCAAGATCCAGTCCAGCGTCGTGCAGGACGAGGAAACCAAACAGAAACACCGCGACGCCCTGTTTGCCGGGCTGGACCTGACCATCGGCGGCAGCGCGGCGAAAGAGAAAGGCAAGCCCAAAGCCGGGCCGGACAAGGAAAAGGCCGAAGAAGCCCCGGCCCCGGCAGGGACGTGAAAAAATGAAAAATGAAGAATGAAAAATGAAAAATTGTGGTGTCGCGCGGCGCGCGACGGTTTTGAAAAAGCAGGGACGCACGCCACATTTGATTTTTTCAAAAAGCATTTTTCATGGGCCGTAACCCCACCGCAAACGCCTGGCCGCGGGGTCATAGGCGCGTCCCCGGGCGGTTTGTAGGGGTGTGCGCCACGCGGGGTTTGCGGGGAAACCGCCCGTTTATCCCGGTTTGTAGGGCGGGGTCTTGATCTGTGCGCTAAGAGCCGCCTTCGGCGGTTGCGCTCCGAAACGGCGCTGCGGCGCCAGTCCGAAACGCGCCTGCGGGCGCAGCCCCCGCCGCACATAAAAAATTTTCAAAAATAATAATGTTCGGCGGGCGAAATCGCCCGCCCTACAGAATAAGGTGAACAGGCAATCAACCGGGAACCTCGCGTGGGGCACACCCCTGCCGGGCGGCATGTATGCCGCCCCTACGCATGGACCAAACGCCGTCGCAACCAAAAAGGGGTCTGGTAAGGCGGCCGGGTACGGCGGGCGTGAACGCCCGCCCTACAGAGCAAAAACACACACCCTACCAACCGTAAACGGGCAGCCGCCGCGTTTTACCACACCACAGACCAAATTTTCTCGCGGCATAGCCGCGAGTCCACATCCATTTTTCATTTTTAATTTTTAATTCTTCATTTTTTGGGGGTCCCAGATGTTCAAACGTATGCTTTCGATTTTGGCTGCGCTGGCGCTGGCCGGCGCGCTGGCCCTGCCCGCCCTGGCCGAGGATGTGCCCGCCGGGGACGGCGCTACCGCCACGCCGCCGCCCGTGACCGACAACGGCGGCACGACGACCTCGTCCGACGGCGTGTACATCGTCGGCTACACCGTCACCGACCCGGCCGGCGGCGAGATCGCCACCGTCGACGTCGGCGACCGCGTCAACATCATCCTGCAGGTGGTGGATCATTCCTCGGCGCGGTACAACGTCGAACCGCAGGAGATCGCCACCCGCATCAACTCCTCGGTGTTCACCTACACCGGCACCGGCGAGATCGGCCAGCTGTTTGAGAGCAACGACGACCCCGACACCGCCCGCCTGCAGCGCGTGCGCAACGGCGAGGCCAGCGAGGCCGAAAAACAGGCCAACGCCTACTACAACTACTACAGCTATGTGCTGCTGTTCCGCGACGTGATCTACAACGGCGGCGGCAACACGCTGCCCATCAACCTCACCTACCTGGACACCAGCAAACCGATGCAGCAGTTCAGCGTGCAGATCGGCCAGTGCGTGGACAAGGACCAGACCACCTCGCCCAATTTGGTGGTGCGTTCCTCCAGCTACGGCGACAGCGTGGTGGCCGGTGAGGAATTCACCCTCTCGCTGGGCGTCTACGCCACCGCGGGCAACGAACCCCTCAGCGACGTCATCGTCAGCCTGACGCTGCCCGAGCACGTCTCGCTGTCCAACGGCAGCCTCTCGTTCTACCTGGGTTCGCTGCAGCCCGAGACCATGCAGACCGTCAGTTTCCCGGTACTGCCCGCCTCCGGCTTCACCGGCACCGTGGCCAACATCACGGTCAACCTGGCGGGCACCGGGGCGGTGTCCGGCAAGGCCGTCACCGGCACCACCGCCATCTCGGTGCCCATCAGCCAGCCCGACCGCTTCGAGGTCGGCCAGCTGGAAGTCAGCGACACGCTCTACCTGGGCGACACCGGCACCGTCAGCCTGAGCTATGTCAACAAGGGCAAGAACCCCGTCTCCAACCTGGAAGCACGGCTCACCGGCACCAACGTGGGCGCGGGCGGCTACCAGTACCTGGGCAACCTGAACGCCGGCACCGAGGGCAGCGTCGACTTTGACCTCATCCCCGACGCCGCGGGCGTCGTTTCCGGCACCATCACCCTGAGCTATGAGGACGCCGCGGGCGAACCGCGGACCGTCACCAAGGATTTTTCCACCACGGCCGAGGAGATGGCAATGGACCCCGGTATGATGGACCCCGGTATGATGGAGGACATCCCCGCCGAACAGCCCGGCATGCCGGTGTGGGGCTGGGTGCTGATCGCGGTGTGCGGCGCGGTGGTGGCCGCGGTCGTTGTGACCGCCGTGCTGCGCAAACGCAAAAAAGCCAAGGCCCTGGCCGCCCTGGAAGCGGGAGACGACGATGAAGATCTCTGATGAGATCGCGCTGAGCGCGCGCAACCTGGCACGGCGCAAGGGCCGCACGGCCTTGACGCTGATCGGCGTCGTCATCGGCACCTGCATGGTGGTGCTGATGATCTCGCTGGGCATCGCCCAGACCCAGGCCAACGACGAGATGCTGCAAAGCTGGGGCGACCTGACCCAGATCCAGGTCTATGGCGGCGGCATGGCCATAGGCCCCGACGGCCAGACCCTGAAACTGGACGACGCCGCCATTGAATCCTTCAAAGAACTGAACCACGTGCAGGCGGCCACGGCCTATATCTCGGCGTACAACCTGCAGGGGCAGATCACGGCGGGCCGCGGCGACCGCTACGCCATGGACCTGGGCAACATGACCGGCGTGGACCCGGCGGCCATGGAACCGATGGGGTTCGTGCTCTCCTCGGGGCGCTGGCCGGACACCGGCCCCGCCAACCGCCGCGCCGAAAAACTGCAGGTGCTGGTCTGCGATTACACGGGCTATAACTTCTACGATACCCGCCGCAGCATGAACAGCCCCAAGCGCTACCGCTGGCAGGGCCAGACCGACGCGCTGGGCAACCCGGTGGAGCCGTTCGTGGATCCCGACAAGGAGACCATGACCCTGACCATCCGCAGCGGCGAGGAGGGCAGCGAACAGACCCAGACCTGGGAACTGGAAGTGGTGGGCCACATCCAGCAGGACGCCAGCAAGGGCTGGTGGACCCAGGGCAACATCATCCTGCGCAGCCAGGACCTGAAAATGGTGCAGGAAGCCTACAACAAGATGGCGCGCATCACCACCAACAGCAGCCAGGGCTACGACCAGGTGTATGTGAAGGTGGACGAACTGGAGAACGTCTCCGACGTGGAGCAGGCCATCCATGACATGGGGTTCGAGAACACCTATTCGATGAACCAGCAGCGCGAGGAGATGCAGCAGCAGGTGATGCGCAGCCAGATGATCTTCGGCGGCGTGGCGGCGGTATCGCTGCTGGTGGCGGCCATCAACATCATCAATACCATGACGATGGCCATCTATGAGCGCACGCGGGAGATCGGCGTCATGAAGGTGCTGGGGTGTGAGCTGGGCAGCATCCGCACGATGTTCTTACTGGAAAGTTCCTGCATCGGGTTCCTGGGCGGGGTCGTGGGGGTCCTTATCAGCGTGGCGGTGAGTTTTCTGCTCAACAACCTGTCCACCATCCTGGCCATGTCGGGCCAGAGCCTGGATCTTTCGGGACTGATGGGCGGCATGTATTACGGCGCGTCCTCCACCATGGTGTCGGTGATCCCGCCGTGGCTGATGCTGGCGGCGCTGGCGTTCGCCACGCTGGTGGGGCTGGTGTCGGGCATTCTGCCCGCCAACCGTGCTGTCAAGATCAGCGCGCTGGAAGCCATCCGCCACGACTGACCGCGCCGGATCTCCCCCCACAGAAAAAGCGTCCCCGGCAGGGCTTTTGCCCTGCCGGGGACGCTGTGTTTTGGGGCGGTTTACTGCGGTGCGAACAGACTCTGGTCGCGCGCGGCGTGCGCGCCGACGTTGTTGTACTCGAGGTTCAGGTACCCCTTGGCCCAGGCGTCGTGTTCGGCGCTTTCGCCGTAGCGCGCCGTCGTGCCGTCGGGGCGCATGTAGTCGTTGGAGCCGGTCACCACCGGCGTGACCTGTTTCATCTCCAGCAGGTACTGGTAGAAGGGACTCAGCGGCAGGCCGGCCTGCTGCGCGATGGTGGGTGCCAGCATGACCATATCCATGCGGTTGAGGGGGTCGGTCTCGCTGACGGCGGCGTCGATCTGCTCCAGCGGGTAGTTGGCCCAGATGAAGAACGGGGTGCTGCGCTCGAGGATCTGCAGCTCATTCTGCGGCGCGATGCTCTTGTCGGCCACGTGGTCGACAAAGCTCGGCGCATGGTCGCCGGCCATCGCCACCACGACGCGGCGGCCGGTCGTCTCGTACAGTTCGGTAAAGTAGTCGAGCAGTTCCTGCACGGCGGCGTCGCTCATCTTGACGCAGCTGAGGTATTCGTCCATCAGTTCGTCGTACTCGCCGTAGTCGGTGGCAGCGTGCACGATGTCCAGCGAGGCGTCGTTCATGTCATAGTCGCCGTGCGTCTGGATCGAGACCAGGAACGCGAAGCGCGGCTGGTCGGCCGGCATCGCCTCGTACAGCGCCTGGAAGTCGCGGTAGGTGGCCGAGTCGGTCTGGTAGGGGCGGTCGCCGTAGTATTCTTTGGTGGGGAAATCCCCCTCAAAGTGGGTCTCGTCAAAGCCCAGCGCGCGCCAGGCCGAGTCCCGCCGGTAGTTGGAGTTGGTGTAGGGGTGGGCGGCCAGCGTGGCGTAGCCGAGGTCTTTGGTGTAGCTGACGAGGCTGTTGGCCCCGTAGAGGTTGAGCCAGTTGAACGGCGTGATGGAGGGCATGAGCATCAGCGAATTGCTCGAGAGCATCTCGTACTCGCTGGAGTTGGTGCCGCCGCCCACATGGGGGCTGACGGTGTGGCCCAGCACGGCGTTTTGCAGGTTCTCGGTCACGGGGCGCACGTCGGTGTCGGCCTGCAGGTCGGTGACGAGGTCAAAGTCGTAAAAACTTTCCGAGAGGATCAGCACAATGTCGGGGTAGGCGTTCTCGGCCGTGGCCATGCCGGCGTACTGCCCGCTGACCATCGCGGCGGCTTCGCGCGCGGCGTCGTCGGTGTAGCCTTCCGGCTCCAGGATGGGGTCGGCCATCAGGCTGGCGGCCTCGATGGTGCCGGCCAGGTAGCCGTACTTATAATACGTTTCCTGCCAGGCCCAGCCGTAGGTGGCCTTGGGTTTGAGCGGCGCCGGCCCAAAATACCCGATGTACAAAACGGCCCACACCGCCGCGGCGCACGCCGCCGCCCGCACGCCGCGCGCCGGCCACGACGCGCGCTTGGGGCCGCCTTTTTCCAGTGCGCGCTGCACGGCGCACAGCGCCAGCACCGGCAGGTAGCACACTGCGATGATGACGACGCTTTGCGAAATTTTGAGCGTGTAGCTGCCCATGACCTCGGCCGCGGTGCCGAGGTTTAAGATGTCCTGCGGCATCAGGGCGGAACCGTGCAGGTCCCGCGTATAGTAGTTGATGAGCGCCACGACGGTGAACAGCAGCCCCGAGATGCCGGTGGCCAGCCACCAGCGCCCCAGCACCGCAAACAGCGCCAGCGTCAGGCACAGCGCCGTCATGGCGTTGAGCGGCGCGTACACCGGCCACTGCCCGGCCAGGTAGTTGGGCGTGACGCCGTCGGACAGTTCCAGCTGGTAGCGCGCCACGAACGCCGCCGCCACCGCCAGCAGGCAGGGCAGCACGCCGCGCAGCAGCAGCGCTTTCCAGTTTATTTTTTGTAACGTCTGCATGAGGTTTTCCGTACCCTTTCTCTATACCATGGGGGGTGAACATACAAATGCCAGTATAGCACATTTTTTTGAAAAAGGAAATCAAAAAACTTTAGAAAACTTTA
>DXEI01000143.1 GCA_019115045.1 Candidatus Gemmiger excrementipullorum
GATGACGGCGACGTTATCCTTGAGGAAGATCGCCTGCTGCGGGCAGCTGCGCACGCACAGGCCGCAGGCGATGCAGCCGACTTTGCAGGTCTTGTTGACGGCCGCGCCTTTGTCGTGGTTGGAGCACTTGACGGCCGGCTGCGGCGCGATGGGTTTCATCTGGATGACGCCGCGCGGGCAGACCGCCGTGCAGGCCGTGCAGCCGGTGCACTTGCTGCGGTCGACGACCGCGACGCCGTTGACGACGTGGATGGCGTCGAACTTGCAGGCGCGGGTGCAGTCGCCCAGACCCAGGCAGCCGTAGGCGCAGGCGCTGGGGCCGCCGGCCACCGCCGCCGCGGCGGCGCAGGTCTGGACGCCCTGGTAGTCAAAGCGGGTGCCGCAGTTTTCGCCGCCGGCGCACAGCACCGTCGCGCGCAGGCTGGGGCGGTCGGATTCCTCGGCCCCCATGATGCGGTTGATGGCGTCGGCCGCTTTGTCGCCGCCGGGGGCGCACTTGTAGGTGGGGGCGCCGTCCTCGACGATGGCCTTGGCGTAGTCGGCACAGCCGGCATAGCCGCAGCCGCCGCAGTTGGCGCCGGCCAGGCAGTCGGTGATCTGCGCGATGCGCGGGTCCTCATACACGGCCATAAACTTGGATGCCAGCACCAGGATGAAGCCGCCGGCCAGGCCCAGCACCACCAGCACCACGATAGCCAATACGATCGGGTTCATTTGTTCCTTCCCCTTTCTTACAGGATCGCGTTGATGATGTTTTCCACCAGGCCGCCAAAGCCCATAAAGCTCAGCGAGGTGATGGCCGCCGCGACCAGCGTGATGGGCAGGCCCTTGAAGCTCTCGGGCGGGTCAGCGTTCTCGACGCGCTGGCGCACGCCGCAGAACAGCAGCATGGCGACCAGGAAGCCCACGCCCGCGCCGGCCGCGCAGACCAGCGCCTGGGCGAACGCCAGGCCGAAGCCGGACTCCTGCACGATGGCCGAATAGTCCTGCACAGCCAGGATGGTGACGCCCAGCACACAGCAGTTGGTGGTGATGAGCGGCAGGTAGACGCCCAGCGACTGGTACAGCGCCGGGATGTAGCGCTTGAGGGCGATCTCGATAAGCTGCACGAGCACCGCAATGACGAGGATGAAGATGATCGTCTGCATATAGCCCAGGTCAAAGGCGTCGAGCAGGAAGATCTGCAGCGGGAAGGTCACCGCCGTGGCAATGACCATGACCGCGATGACGGCCATGCCCATGCCAAAGGAGGAGTCCAGCTTTTTGGAGACGCCCAAAAACGGGCAGATGCCCAAAAACTGCACAAGGACGTAGTTGTTGACCAGGATCATGCTGAAAAAGATCGTGGCAAACGTTGCGATCTGTTCGCTCATGCCGGCTCGCCCCCTTCCTGCTGCTTGGCGGCGTCGATCTGCTCGAGCATGACGTCGCCGCAGGTCTTGCGCTCAATCGGTTTGTTGAGTTTGCGTTCCAGCCAGATGCAGCCGGCCATCAGGCAGCCAAAGACGAAGAAACCGCCGGGGGCCGAGTTCATGACCGTCATGCGGTCGATGTTTTCAGGCACGATCTGGATGCCCAGCCAGCTGCCGCTGCCGATGACCTCGCGGATGGAGGACATCAGCGCCATGGTCAGGATATAGCCCAGGCCCATGCCCAGGCCGTCGAGCGCCGAGTCCACGACGGTGTTTTTGCAGGCGAACATCTCGGCGCGGCCGAGGATGATGCAGTTGACGACGATGAGCGCCAAAAACACGCCCAGCGACTTATACAGATCGGGCACAAAGGCCTGCAGCACCATCTGCACCACCGTGACGAAGGTGGCGATGATGACGATGTAGCACGGCAGGTGTACCTTGGCGGGGATGACTTTGCGCAGCGCCGAGATGACGATGTTGGAGCATACCAACACAAAGGTCATCGACAGGCCCATGCCCACCGCGCCGGAGACCGTGGTGGTGATGGCCAGCGCAGAGCAGCAGCCCAGCACCAGGCGCAGCACGGGGTTTTCGCGGATAATGCCCGCGGTAAAGACTTTCCATTTGCTCGGTTTTTCGGCCATCGTCACACACCTCCCTGCAATTCATTGGCATAGCAGTCGATGGCCGCGTTGACGGCGGCAAAGACCGCTTCGCTGGAATAGGTCGCGCTGGCGATGGTATCGACCGGCGCGCCGCTGGCGACCTGCCCGCCGGACCAGCCCAGGAAGCCGGCGGTGAAACTTTCCTCGGCCACTTTGGAGCCGATGCCGGTGGTCTGGGTGGATGCGTCGACGCTGAGGGCGCTGATCGCGCCATTGGCGTCAAACGCCACATACACGGTCACGTCGTTGCCGGAGTAGCCGGCCGCCGCCGCTTTGACGGCCGCCGCACCGCCGGCGGTGGTGACGGCGCCTTCCACCCCGGGGGTGGTCAGGTCGGCATGTTCGGTCATGTCGGCCTCGGTCGTGCCTTCGGGCAGCACCGAGAGGTAGGAGGCCAGCGTTTCGGCCCGCGTGTTCTCCACGATGATGGGGGCGGTGATGTCGTTGAGCACCGCCAGCAGCGCGCTGCACACCAGGCAGATGGCAACCAGCACGATGACCGGCAGCACCAGTTCTTTAAAAGCGCTCTGCTTTTCCGGGGTCTGGTTGTTTGCCATCAGGCAGCGCCCCCTTTCTGTTTGGCCTTTTTGGCCTTTTTGTAGCCCAGCGGCACATGGCGGCCCCATACGTTGAACCACGGCACCATCAGGTTGCCCAGCAGGATGGCGAAGCTCATGCCTTCGTTCATGCTGGCAAAATGCCGGATGAGGAAGGTCAGCAGGCCGATGAAGATACCGTAAAACAGCTTGCCTTTGGTGGTAAAGGGGCTGGTGACGTAGTCGGTGGCCATAAACACCGCACCAAACAGCAGGCCGCCGCCCATGCACTCCAGCAGGGCCGCGTAGGGGTCGCCGGTGTACAGCGCCGTCAGGATGTACGCCGTGGCCACGATGCTGACCGGGATGGTGGCCTGGATGGTGCCGGACGCCAGCAGAATGGCGAAACCGGCCAGGATGGCGAGGATGCAGGTCTCGCCCAGCATGCCGCCGTGCAGGCCCAGGAACATATCCATAAAGCTGACGGCGGACAGATCGACGTTGGGGTTGAGCGGCGTGGCCGAAGCCAGCGCGTCGACGGCCATATCGGGGTAGACGTAGGCCGTCATGCGGGTGGTAAAGCCGAGGAACAGCACGATGCGCCCGACGAGCGCCGGGTTGGCGAAGTTGTACCCCAGGCCGCCAAACAGCTGCTTGGTGATGACGATGGCCACGAACGCGCCGACCACCGCGATCCACAGCGGCATATTGACCGGCATGTTGAGCGCCAGGATGATGCCGGTGACGACGGCGGAAAGGTCGCCCGCCGTGTTGGGTTTGTGCAGCAGCACCTCGTACAGATACTCAAACGCCACGCAGGCAAAGGCCGTTACCGCCACCAGCAGCAGCGCGCGCAAGCCGAAGATCAGCGCCGAGGCCAGCACGCAGGGCAGCAGGGCGATGACGACATAGCCCATCAGGCCGCGGGTGGTGGAATGGTCGCGGATATGCGGCGAGGCGGTCACGAGCAAACGTTCTTCCATAGTTTATCTGCCCCCTTTCCGCAGTTCGCCCAGGTACCACGCTTTGGCCAGCGCCATCGTCTGGCTGACCGGGCGTTTGGCCGGGCAGGCATAGCTGCAGCTGCCGCAGGCCACGCACAGGTCGACGCAGTGGACTTTCAGGGCGTCAAAGTCTTTGTTGTTGAACGCTTCCACCGCCACGACGGGTTCCAGGCCCATGGGGCAGGCGTCGATGCAGCGGCCGCAGCGGATGCAGGCCGAAGGCTCCGGCAGCGTGGCAGCCTGTTTGCTGAACAGCAGCAGGCCGTTGTTCTGCTTGAGCACCGGGAAATCGGCGCTGGGCGCGGCGCCGCCCATCATGGGGCCGCCAAAGATGATCTTGCCCAGTTCCACGCCCGGCTTGATGCCGCCGCACGCCTCGATGAGGTCACGGTACAGCGTGCCGATGGGCGCTTCGACGTTCTGCGGTTTGGCGATGGCGTCGCCCTCGACGGTGACACGCTTGGTCGTCAGCGGCAGGCCGGTCTTGAGGTATTTGCCCAGCGTCGAGACCGTCGTCACGTTCATGATGACGCAGCCGACGTCGGCCGGCAGGCCCGGCTTGCCGGCGGGGCCGGTCTGCGGCACCTCGCGGCCGGTGCAGGTCTCCACCAGCGTCTTTTCGGCGCCCTGCGGGTAGCGCATGGGCAGCGGCTTGACGCTGACGCCTTTCATGCCGCGCACCAGCGAGCACATCAGGTCGATGCACTCGGGCTTGTTGCGCTCAATGCCGATGATGCACTTGGGGATCTCGCAATACCGCATCACGGCCTGGATGCCGGAGATGATGGTGTCGCTGCACTCCAGCATTTCGCGGCAGTCGGTGGTCAGGTAGGGTTCGCACTCGGCCGCGTTGATGAGCAGCGTGTCGATGGTATCGGCCGCGAGCTTGACATGCGTCGGGAACCCTGCGCCGCCGACGCCCACCAGGCCGCAGGCCTGGATGGCGGCCAGCAGGCTGGCTTTGTCGGTGACGGTGGGCGGCACGCAGGACGGGTCGACGGTCTGGCTGCCGTCCGTCTTGATGGCGACGGCCGTCGTCATCACGCCGTTGACCATGCGCATCGGCGCGACGTCAAGCACGGTGCCCGACACGCTGGAATGTACGTTGGCGCTGACAAAGCCTTTGGCCTGCCCGATGAGCGTGCCGACCAGCACCGCGTCGCCTTTTTTGACGACGGGTTCCGCCGGGGCGCCGATGTGCATCGACATGGGTATGACGACGTGTTCGGGCACCGGCATCTGTACCGTGGGCTGCCCGGCCGTCGCTTTGCCATGCGGCACGTCTGCGCCTTTGGCGGAACGTTTCAGGGACTTGAACAAGCGATCTCCCCCATTTCTTCTTTCGCAGAAAGCGCCGTCCTGCGGCCGTTTGCCGGCAGGCGATACACTTTCCATAATACTGTACATTTTACCATTTCCCGCCCACAAGTCAAGGCTTTTCTTGCTGACATTTCTTGCTTTTGGACGGTTTGGGGCAAAGGGCGGCGAAATCTGCACGCATGTGCAAATGTTGCACAGCCTGAACAATACTTGCATTCCCCCTGGGTTTGTGGTATCGTATTTATAAATAGGTACATCGTTTTTCCGCGGCCGGTCCGGCTGCGGCCGCAAAAGGAGGCTGGCATGAAACGTTTTTGCGAATTTTTGGCTGTTGCAGCCGTCTGCTGCAGCGTGGCCGCTGCCGTGGTCTTGCTGCTGCGCCGCGCAAGGCGGCGCCGGCCGGCCCCCTACCTGACGCTGTACAACTACGACTGAACCGCAAACGCACCGCCGCCCCGGCGCAAAGCACCGGGGCGGCGGGTTTTGTTTTGTGGGCAGCAGATCAGAAGTCGATCTCCTGCAGGCGCAGCAGCGCCAGGATGTAGATCTTGAGCGCTTCGATCATCTTGTCAAACGGCGCGCCCTCGTTGGCGCCGTGCATGGGGCCGGCAAAGTCCGGCAGGGGCAGGTCGGTGTGCTCCGGCCCAAAGCTGACCGCATACGGGAAGTGGCGCGCATAGGTGCCGCCGCCCATCGTAAAGGGGGTCTTGTGCTCGCCCGTGACCTCGTTGTAGGTGCCGATCAGCGTCTGGATGGCCGGGCTTTCGGCGTCGATGTAAAACGGCACCCGGCTGCTGAGGTTTTCCAGCGTTGCCGCCGTGCCGCAGACGGCCTGCAAGGCGGCGGTCATCTTTTCGGGGTCTGTGTTGGTGGGGTAACGGCAGTCAAAGCTCTGGCGCAGCACGCCGCCGCGCAGTTCGATCGTACCGCCGATGATGGTCAGCGGGTCAAACAGGCCGTCGTCGGCCGCAATGCCCACGCCGCTGCCGTCGGTGGCGGCGTGCAGCGCATGCAGCACGCGCAGGTAGGCTTTTTCCTGCTCGGTGCCGATGTCGTTTTGCAGCAGGCAGTCCACCAGCAGGCCGATGGCGTTGACGGTGCCCTGCGGCATCGCGGCGTGGCCGCTCTTGCCCCAGCCGTGCAGCACGGCGGTGCCGTTGGGGCCGGCTTCCACCGTCACGCCGTCGATGGGGCGGATGGCGTCCGCCGGCACGCGCACGGTGCAGCTGGCGCGGTCGGGCACGGCGTTGTGCGCCACGCCGCCCGCAAAGTCGATGATGACGCCGTTTTCCAGCTTGGGGCTGACGATCTCACCGTTGAAGCCGCCTTTTTCGCCGTTGCACACCGGGAACTCGGCGTCCGGCGTGAAGCAGAACGCAGGCATGGCGAAATGCTCGGCGTAATAGTCGACATCCAGCATGCCGGTCTCCTCATTGGTGCCCAGCAGCGCGCGCACGGGGTAGCGCAGCGCCACGCCGCTGTCTTTGAGGTACTTGAGCGCGTACAGGCACAGGATGCTGGGGCCTTTGTCGTCGGCCACGCCGCGGCCCAGCAGCCAGCCGTCGCGCACGCGCACAGTGTAGGGGTCGGCATCCCAGCCGTTGCCCTCGGGCACGACGTCGGTGTGGGTGATGGTGGCCAGGTACTTCTGCCCTTCGGCCACGGGGCCGGTCTGCGCCCAGCCGATGTACCCCTCGGCGTTATGAGTGGCAAGGCCCAGCTCGGCGGCGATCTCCAGCGCTTTGTCCAGCGCAGCTTTGGGGCCGGCGCCAAACGGCGCCCCCGGCTCCGGCACACCCTCAACGCTGGGCACCGCCACCAGGCGGGAGATATCCCGCAGGATGTTGTCGCGGTTTTGTTCGGCAAAGGCGTCGATGGACGCCCAACGCGGATCGTTCATGGTAAAAACCTCCTCATTCTGCGCGGGCAGCGCTTGCGGGCAGCCACGTCGCAGGATACGCTCATTCTTTTTTAGTATAGCACAGCGCGGCCAAAAGTAAAGCGGTGTTGTGCCACTTGACGCCGCTTTTAATTTGTGATATATAATACTTAGTAAAGCAAAGTATAGAAGGGAGGCCGCGCCATGCCCGGGGAGGAACGCTTTGCCCGCCAGCTGAAAAAAGGCGTGCTGGAGATGCTGGTGCTGCGCCTGCTGGCCGCGCAGCCCGCCCACGGGTATGCGCTGATCGTGCGGCTGCGGGCGGCCGGCGGCGGGCAGCTGGACCTAAAAGAGGGCACGCTGTACCCCATTTTGTACCGGCTGGAGGAGGAAGGCTGCATCACCTCGGCCTGGGACAGCCCCGACGGGCGCGCAGGCGTGGGCAAGGTGCCGCGGCGCGTGTATACGGTGACGGACGTCGGGCGCGCCGCGCTGGCGCAGCAGACGGAAATTTGGCGGCAGTTTGCCGCCTGTGTGGAACAGGTACTGGGGAGGGACGACGGATGAAGTGGAAGATCGGCCGCACGACGCTGGACGTACTGCCGCCGGTGAAGCGGTATATGAACGCCATCGAGCGGCGGCTGCACGCCGACCGCCAAACGCGCGTGCGCATGATGACGGAGCTGGCCGGGGACTTCCAGAGCCGGCGCGAAGCCGGGCAGCGCGACGAGGAGATCATGGCCGAGCTGGGCACACCCGAGGAGGTGGCCGCCCAGTTCAACGAGGCGCTGGGCAGCGCGGGCGCGCGGCCCGCCAGCCGCTGGCGGTGGGCGTTTGTGGTGTTGGCCGTGCTGGTTTTTCTGTTGCCGCTGGCCGCGCAGGCCTTTGCCCGCCTGTGGTGGGCCCCGGAGGCTGCCAGCATCGGCATCATTGGCGGCGCGGACGGGCCGACGGCGATCTTTGTGGCGGCATCGACGCCCGCTTTTGTCGAGTTTCTGCCCTGGCTGTTGGCGTGCCTGGCCGGCTTTTTGCTGCTGGGCTGGTGCCGCCGCGGTCCGGCTGCGCGCTGCCGCCTGCCCATCGCGCTGTGCGCCTTGGGGCTGGTGCTGTGGCTGCTGCGGCTGGCCGTTTTGCTGGGTCTGCTGGCCGGGCCGGGCGCGCCCCAGGCCACGGTGCTGCTGCCCCTTTGGACGCTGGTGTTGCAGTACCTGCCCACGCTTTTCAGCAGCGGCGCCTGGCTGTGCCTGGCCGTGCTGGTTTTGGCCGTGCGGGAACACCGCCGCGCCAGACACGCGGCAGACACCCCCGAGGCGAAAAACTAAAAAATGCTGTGCGGCGGGCTTGACAAGCCCGCCGCTTCATGCTAGAATAATACTCGCATTTGGCGGCAGCCACTGTGGAGAGGTGTCCGAGTGGTTTATGGAACTGGTCTTGAAAACCAGCGATCTGCGCGAGCGGACCATGGGTTCGAATCCCATCCTCTCCGCCATTTTATATAAAAAAGTGAATACTCTATCACTTTGACTGTGGAGTAATACTCAAGAGGTCGAAGAGGCGCCCCTGCTAAGGGCGTAGGGTGCGAAAGTGCCGCGAGGGTTCAAATCCCTCTTACTCCGCCAACAAAATCCACGATAAACCGTTGAGTTTATCGTGGATTTTGATTTTTTATTTCTCGTTACGACTTATTGCGACTTTTTACGACAGCACCGCGCCCCTTTGCAGGGGTGCGGCGCTGTCTTTTTGCTTATGAATCTTTATGCATCAGCTCGCAAAGTGCGTGTGCTTGGTTTTCCATTTGCGCAGCGCGATGGCCAGCCAGAAGCTGAAAATGCCCAGCGTTATGATGGTCAGCAGCAGCCACTTGATCCAGTTGCCGAACAGCTGCAGCGCCGTGCCGTCGAAATACAGGCGGCGGCCGTCGATGACCGTGTGCTTGACCTCCCAGTTGTAGACCATGCAAAACGCCCACGGGTAGCAGATGCCAAACGTGCAGACCGTGATGAGGATGCCCAGCAGCCGCCAGCCGATGAGCTGCAGCAGGCCGCCGTCAAAGTACGAGTTTCCCATAACTTCCTCCCTGTTTTTGCCTTGTTTATGCTTGCGCCGGTTCTTCGGCCGGCAGCAGGATATCGCTGGCCACCGGCATCAAAAACCGTGCGCGGAACGCCGCGAGGTCGAGGCATTGCGGCAGCAGGTGCATCGTCTTGGTGACGACGGCTTCCAGCGTCATATCATAGGCTTCGATGACGCCGTAGGCCTGCTTGATCTGGTGGCCCACCTGGTAGACGCTCATATCGCTGCCCTCATAGATGACCTGCGTCGTCATGATAACGACCTTGCCGGCCTCGACCCAGGCGCCGACTTCCTGCGCAAAATCGGCCGTGGCGTAGTACGGCACGCCGCCGACGCCGAAGCCTTCGACAATGAGGGCGCGGTAGGCCGGGCGCAGCAGGCGCAGCACGTCGGGCCGGATGCCGGGGATGAGTTTGAGCACGAACACCGCCGGGTCCAGCGCCAGGCTGGCCTGCGGCACGCCCAGCCCCTGCGGCATGGGCAGCACGGGGTAGACTTTGCCGTCGCGGATATGGGCGACCTCCGGGTAGCCGATGCTGGAAAACGCATGGTAGCTTTTGGTGCGCAGCTTTTTGGCGCGGGTTCCCAGCATGACCTGGCCGTCGAACACGATGGTGACGCCCCACGCGCAGGACGACGCCGCGTAGCGGAAGGCATCCAGCAGGTTGCGGCGGCCGTCGGTCTCGCGCTCGCCGATGGAGTTCTGCGCGCCGGTGAGCACGATGGGCTTGCGCGAGGCGGGCAGCATATAGCTGAGCGCGGCGGCCGTATAAGCCATGGTATCGGTGCCGTGGGTGACGACGAAGCCGTCGTAAGCGTCGTAAGCGTCGCGGATGGCGGCCGCGATGGTGCGCCAGTGGTCCGGGTGAACGTTGGTACTGTCGAGCTGGAACAGCTGCCGCGTCTCGACCTGGCAGACGCCCTCGATCTCGGGCACGGTGCGCAGCAGTTCCTGCGAGGTGAGCTGCGGGACTTTGCCCTCGTCGGTTTTTAGGGTGGCGATGGTGCCGCCGGTGGCCAGCATCAGAATCTTTTTCATCGGGCAGGTCCTTTCCTCTCCCCTGCTGCGTCCGGGGCCGCCCGGCGCAGGCCATAGGTTTGCCCCGCTGTTGGCGTTGCAGCGGGGCAAGCGTGGGTGTTTGGGGTTTAATAGGTGGTGATGGATGCGCCGGGGTAGTAGTGCAGCAAAATATCCTGGTAGCCCCAGCCGTTTTGCGCATAGCCGATGGCGCCCCACTGGCTCATGCCGCAGCCGTGGCCGTAGCCGTACACGTCGAAAATAAAGCAGTCGGAACCGGCGTCGTAGCTGACGGTGAAGCACTGGCTGCGCAGGCTGCGGCCGTCGACGCTCTGGCGCGCAAGCAGGTTTTCGCGGAACCAGCGGCCGCTGACGGTATCGCAGTTGCCGTCCGGCCCGACCTGGATCTTGGCCACCCAGCCGTACTGGTTGGCCGACACGATCTTGAACCAGCTGTTGGGGTCGACACCCGAAAGGTCGATGTCCATTTCGGCCTTGATGCGGTCCTGCAGCGTCTGGCGCGAGAAGCGCGCCGTGCCGCTGGTGCTGCCGTTGGTGTTCCAGTTGCTGGCCACCGACTGGTCGTAGGGGCTGTCCACCGCCTGCAGCCAGGGGCGGTCGTTGCCCCAGACATCGGCCGCCGAGGCTGTGCCGGTGCTGGCCGACGCGAAATACGGCGTAAAGCAGACCTGGCCGTTGTAGGTCAGCAGCACGCGCGCGACCTCCCGCGCGGCGGACAGCGCTGCCTCGCCCGGCGTGGCGCCCGCCACCGACGGGTAGCCCGACTGGCTGAGGATCCAGCAATGGGTGGCGACGCACTGCGCCTTGTACGCTTCGGCCGGGGCGTTGGAGCCCAGCTCGTTCTGGGCGACCATCGCCAGGCATTGCACCAGGTCCATCGTCTGGGCGGTGCCGTTCATCGTCACGTTGATGGTCTCGCCTTCCACCGCCGTGCCGCCCTCCTGCGCGGGGGCGCTTTCGCCTGCGGAGGCGCTGTCGCTTTCGGCTGCGCTTTCCGGCGGCGTCTCGGTCGGTTCCGGCGTGGCGGCGACCTGGTCCACCGTGACGCTCTGCTCGGGCAGGGTGCCCTCGGCGCCCTGGTCCAGGTCGGACTCGGTCTCGTTGCCGGAGCCCACGACGTCGGTCAGGCCGGCCAGCAGTTTGTCGGCGCCGGCCAGCAGCGCGTCGGTCGTTGCCTGCATGTCGTCGATCGCATCGCCTATGTCGCTGTTGTCGGTACTGCCCCCGGCCGTGTCCTGCGCCTGGCCGCGGTCGGCCGCAGCCGCCGCGCTCTGCTGCGCGTAGCGGTCGACGCTGGCCCCCAGCAGGCCGGCGACGGCCGGCATCGGCTGGTTTTTGCGCTGGTACTGCAGCGCCGTCAGCAGCGGCTGCTCGGTCGCCGTGATGGACGCACCGTCCAGCGCCGCGGTCTCCTCCTGCTCGATCAGGCGGCCGGTGATGCACAGCAGCACGCCCTGCTCGTCGGTCGTCGTCGTCAGCGTCAGGAACTGCGAGCGGTCGCCGACCTCGACGCCGGTATCCCACAGGCTGCGCGTCTGGATGCCCGCCACAAAGGCGAGATAGTCGTAATACTGCGAAAGGTCGGTGCTGCCGTAAAGGTCAAACGCGCCCTCGCCTTCCTCGGCCGGGTCCCAATAGTAGACAGCCAGCACCTTAAAGCGGTACGCCGTGCCCGGCAGGTAGAGCGTGAAGCCGCTGTTGTCTTTGATGACTTCCTCCTGCGCGAGGGCGGCGTAGGTATCGCCGGTGCACTCCAGCACGGTGTTGCCGGGCGTGGGCTGCGCCAGCGCGTTGGCGGTTGCAAAGCGCGTAAGCGGGGTGGTGCTGCCGTCCTGCCGCTGCTCCGGCTGGGTGCCGGGGGCGTAGACCAGCGCGCCGTCCAGGCCGGGCCAACCCAGGTAGCCCACCGCGCCAGGACGCTTTTGCAGGGCGTTGTACAGGTAGGCGGCGGCGGTATCGTCATACAGCGTGGTGCCGTAGCTGCGGGCGGCGGGCCGTGCGCCGAGGTCGTTGCGGAAGAACCACCACAGCGCCCCGGCCCCGGCCAGGATCAACAGCAGCAGCACGGCCAAAACCAACAGCACGCTGCGCCGGCGGCGGCGCTCGCTGCGCTCGATCATCGCCAGGCTGCGGTTGCGCAGGCTCTGGGCCGGGTCGTCGGCCGGCGGCGCGGGCTGCGGTTTGCGGCCGCGCGCCGGGGGTGCGTCCGCCTGCACGGCGGCGGCTTCTTCCTCCGAGAACAGGCGCGTAGCGGCGCGGCTGAAATCCCGCGCGCTGGTGGTGCGCCCGGCTGCCGCGTCGGCGTCGTCGGCTGCCTGGGCGGCGGCCAGCGTCTGCGGGTCCAGCTCTGCCGAGAAGTCGGGGATATCGCCGTCCAAAATGGAGGGGGCCGGCGTTTCGCGCGCGGCCGTGCGGGGCGCGGCGGCAGGCTGCCGCGTGATGCGGCGGCTGCGCGCAGCGGCCGCCGCCTGCGGGCCGGCGGTCTCGATCTGCAGCGGATCGGCAGGCGGGGCGGCGCGGGTCAGGTCGGTCTCGAACTGGATGGTGCCCACCGGCTTGGCCGGTGCGGCCGGCGGCTGTGGCGCAGCCGCGCGGGTGTGGAGCTGACGCCCCTGCGCCGGCGGCTGGGGGGCGGGCTCAGCGGTGTCAAAGTCCAGCATCGGCTCAAAGTCCGCCGTGTGGTCGGGTTCTTTGGTGGCGGGGGTGCGCCGCCGCAGCGAAAACCGCACGGTGTTGCCGCGCGGCTGCCCGGCCTCCGACACGAGCAGCAGCGGGCGCTCTTTGCCGGGGCGGAACGTGATACAGGCATCGGTCAGGCGCAGCCCCTGCAGGCGGCGGCGCAAAAGGTCCAGGATCTGGTTGGCGATGGCGGCGTCGCTGCGCTCCGGCGGCAGGGCGCAGGCCACAGCCCCATTGCGGTCGCAGATCAGCACGAACGGCCCCTGCCCCACCGTGGCCGGCATGTAGGCGGCGGCGCAGTCTGCGCCGGTGGCCTGCAGGGCGGCGGCGGCGCGGCCGGCGGCCGCCTGCACGACATCGCCGGGGAATTTTTTGAGCAGCTGCGCCGGCACCTGGATCTGCTGGCGGCGCTGCGGGTCGGCGTAGCTCTCGGTGCCAAAGTCAAAGACCGCCTCGCTGTGGGGCAGCGGCTGCAGCACGCCGCCCAGCAGGCGGCCGGTGGTCTCGTCCACCGCCACCAGCAGCTTGCGTTTTTTCAGCAGCAGGTCCAGCGTGGCCTGGGCCAGGCTGGTCTCGCCCTCGGCAAAGACATCATCGCCAAACTTGGCGCGCAGTTTCTGGACCCAGCGGTCGCAGTACTGCTCGGCCATGGCGCGGTTGGGCGCGCTGACCTGGACACAGACGGCAAACTCGCCGTCGCGTTCCAGCAGGCGCAGCCCGGGGCAGCCGTCCGCGCGGGCCTGGCGCAGCACAGCCGAGACTTCGGCAGCCGTCGGGCCAAAAACGCGCAGAATTTTGAGTTGTGTGTTGACCATGATGTGCCTTTCTTTCGTAAGTTACAGGTCCATTGGTTCCGGCGGGGTCTGCCGGGTGATCGCCGTTGCATCGGGCACCGGCAGCCCCAGCGCCATGCGGCGCAAAAGGTCCAGCGCGTACATCGCCGCGCGGGTGCGGATGACCTCGCGGTCATGGTAGCCGCCCAGCGCCAGGCGCTGCAGCCAGCCGGCGCCGGTGCGGGCGTCGGCCCCCGCCAGGTAGACGGTGCCGACCGGTTTGCCGGGCAGCGCCCCGCCGGGGCCGGCAATGCCGGTGATGCCGACGGCCAGCTCGGCCCCCGAAGCCTGCGCCGCGCCAAAAGCCATGGCTGCGGCCACCGGGCCGGAGACGACGTTCCAGCGCGCGATGAGCGCTGCGTCGACGCCCAGCAGCTTCTGCTTGGCGGCCTCGGAATAGGTGACGAAACCGTAGTCGAACACCTCGCTGGCGCCGGGGACGTTCGTCAGCCGCTCGGCGACCATGCCGCCGGTGCAGCTTTCGGCCGTGGCGGCGTGCAGGCCGCGCTCGCGCAATACGCGCACGACGGTGTATTCCAGCGCGGGCACGTCGACGTCGTAGGCAGCGTCGCCCAAAATGTCGCGGAACTTTTGCAGGTAGGCTTTGCAGTCGGCCTCGGCCTGCTGCGCCGTGGCGGCGCGGGCCGTGACGCGGATCTCGCTTTCGCCGGTCTTGCAGTAGATGGCCGCCGTGGGGTTGGCGCTGGCAAACAGCGGCGCGACCTTGCTGGCGATGCTGCTTTCGCCCCCCAGCACGCGCAGCGTGTGGGAGTGGATGGTGCAGTTCTGCCGCCGCTGCAAAGCGGGGCGGATCTGCTCGGTCCACATGGCTTTCATCTCGCGCGGGACGCCGGGCATCAATACGGCGCAGCGGCCGGCGTCATCCTCAAACCAGGCGCCGGGGGCGGTACCGTGGGCGTTGGGAATCTTATGGCCGCGCGTGGGCACCATGGCCTGTTTGCGGTTGTTGGGGGTGGGCTGGCGGCCGGTGCGGGCAAAAAACGCCGTGATCTTGGCCCATTCCTCGGCATCAAAATGCAGCGTGTCGCCAAAGGCGGCGGCCACCGTCTCTTTGGTCAGGTCATCCTCGGTAGGGCCCAGCCCGCCCGAGAACACCAGCAGTTCGCTGCGGGCGCGCGCCTGGGCGACGAGTTCCCGCAGGCGCGCGGGGTTGTCGCCAATGACGTGCTGGTGCAGCACGCTGACGCCCAGCTCGGCCAGTTCGCGGCTTAAAAACTGCGCGTTGGTGTTGACGATGTCGCCCAGCAGCAGTTCGGTGCCGACGCAGATGATCTCAGCCGTCACAGCAGTTCATCCTCCCCCATGCGGACCGCGATCTTTTCCACCTCGTCCGCAGCCTGTGCTTCCAGCGCCGGCAGCTCCGGCATCGCGGCTTCAGCCGCCAGGATCTCCGCCAGCGTGGGGTTGGTCTTGGGGTGCGGCGGGGTAAAGATCGTGCAGCAATCCTCGTACGGTTCAATGGACGTCTCAAAGGTGCCGATGCGGCGCGAGAGCGCGATGATCTCGGTCTTGTCCATGCCGATGCAGGGGCGCAGCACCGGCAGGTCCTGCGCGGCGTCGGTGCACGCCAACGCCGCCATCGTCTGGCTGGCCACCTGGGCCAGGCTCTCGCCGGTGATCAGGGCCTGCAGTTCCAGCTTTTTGGCCACGCGGTTGGCGATGCGCAGCATGCTGCGGCGCATCAGCACCGTGAACAGCACGTCGGGCGCGTGGTCGCGGATGTACTCCTGCGGTTTGGTGTAGGGCACGACGAACAGCGTGCAGTTGCCGGTGTACTCGACCAGCTGCTGCGCGAGCTTTTGCACCTTGAGCTTGGCGCGCAGGCTGGTATACGGCGGGCTGGCAAAGTGGATGTGGTGCAGCGCCAGGCCGCGGCGCGCCAT
The DNA here is from genome assembly GCA_019115045.1 of Candidatus Gemmiger excrementipullorum. Taxonomy (GTDB): domain Bacteria; phylum Bacillota; class Clostridia; order Oscillospirales; family Ruminococcaceae; genus Gemmiger; species Gemmiger excrementipullorum. The sequence goes on from DXEI01000143.1 coordinate 15,348, forward strand.
GCACCAGGCCGCGACGGGGCTGTCGATACCGCCCGAGAGCAGGTTCAGCGCCCGGCCGCTGGTGCCCACCGGCAGACCGCCGGCAGCGTCCACCTTGGGGCCGTGCACATAGGCGGCGTGGTCGCGGATCTCGACCATGATCTCGAGCTGAGGGTGGTGGACATCGACGCGCAGGTGGTGGTGCTTGTCCAGCAGGTAGGCGCCCAGTTCGCGGCAGATCTCGGGGCTTTTCATCGGGTAGGCTTTGTCGGCGCGCTTGGCCTCCACCTTAAAGGTGCGCAGGCCGCGCAGCGTCGGGCCCAGGTAGGCCTCGGCCGTCTCGCAGATGGCGGCGAAATCCTTGCTGCACTCGACCGCGCGGCTCATCTTGACGATGCCGAACACGCAGGCGACGCGGCGGAACGCTTCGTCGATGTCCAGGCCGTCCTCCATCGGTTCAATAAAAACCGTGCTCTGCGCCTGGTGGATCTTGAACTTGCCCAGCGGTTCCAGCCGCCAGCGGATGATCTTGGCCAGGCGGGCTTCAAATTTGCCGCGGTTGAGGCCTTTCAGGGTCATTTCGCCCTGGTAGGCCAGGATGATCTCTTTCATATAAGGTGCTGCCTTTCTATGGTGTTTCAGATATGCTGTAGCTCCTGCAGCCCGGCGCGCAGCCCCTCCAGCAGGGCGTCGACGTCCTCGGGCGTGTTGTCGGCGCAGAAGCTGACGCGCAGCGCCGTGCGGATGATGCGCTCATCGCAGCCCATGGCCTGCAGGGTGTGGCTGGGTTCGCCTTTGTCGCAGGCGCTGCCGCCCGAGACATAGACCCCCCGCGTGCCGAGGTAGTTGATGAAGGTCTGGCTGTTGACGCAGCCGGTGGAGAAGTTGAGCACTTCCGGCACGGCGTTTTGCGGCGAGTTGACCGTGATGCCGGGCAGCTGCGCCAGCCCGGCGCGCAGGCGGGCGTTGAGGTCCGCCATCTGCCGGGCGCGCACGCGCAGCGTCTGCTGCCCTTTGGCGGCCGCCGCACCCAGGCCGGCGATGTAGGGCGTGTTCTCGGTACCGGGGCGCAGGCCGCGCTCCTGGTGGCCGCCGCGGTAGGGCGGGCACAGCGTCTGGCGCTGGCTGCCGCGCACGAACAGCGCGCCGACGCCTTTGGGCGCGTGTACTTTATGGCCCGACACGGCCAGCGAGTCCACCCCGGCCCAGGCTTGCAGGTCGATGGGCAGGCGCAGCCAGGCCTGCACGGCATCGACGTGGAAGTGCGCGCGGGCGTTGCGCGCCTTGACGCCGGCGGCCAGCGCGGCGATGTCCTGCACGGCGCCGGTCTCGTTGTTGACGGCCATGCAGGCGGCCAGCACGGTGTTTTTGTCGACCTGGGCGAGGAATTTGGCGGTGTCCAGCGTGCCGTCGGCTTCGGGCGGGACTTCCACAACGGTAAAGCCCTCGCCGCGCAACGCGCGGGCCGCCAGCTGGACGCTGGGGTGCTCGAACCCGGTGACGACGACCTTGCTGCCCCAGGCGCGCCGCGGGATGGCCGCGCCCCACAGGGCCATGTTGTTGCTCTCGGTACCGCAGGCGGTAAAGTAGACTTCGTCGCTGCGGCAGCGCAGCGTTTTGGCTACGCGGGCGCGGGCGGTGTCGATGGCCTGCTGGGCCTCGACCGCCGGGTCGTACAGGCTGCTGGGGTTGGCCCACAGCGTTTGGACGGCGCGGGCGATGACGCTGGCCACCTCCGGGTCCACCATGGTGGTGGCGGCGTTATCCAGATAATGAAGATGCGGGTCGGTACGCATCGGGATCCCTCACATTTTTGCACAAAGTAATACAGAATAAATTATACACGCCCCCGGCGCGAAAAACAACCGCCCCGGCAAAAATTTCCTGTACCGCCATACAAAAAAGCAGAGCGGGCGCGCCGCTCTGCTTTACCGGGTCGTATACCGGGTTTATTCGCCAAAATCTTCGGCCGCCTGCTGCATCATCCGGCGGATGGGCAGGTTATAGGGGCAGCGCGTCTCGCACGCGCCGCACTGGATGCAGGCGCCCGCTTTGACCTTGAGCGTGGCGTACCGCTCGCGCCCCCACTCTTGCAGGCCGTACCGGTTGAGGTAGCCCTGGAACAAAAACACGCTGGGGATCTGGATGCCCACCGTGCAGGGCGCGCAGTAGTTGCAGCGGCGGCAGAACTGGGTGCCCAGCGCGTCGCGCACCTTCTGGCAGGCGGCCTGTTCCTCCGCCGTCAGCGGGGCGGTGTCGGCCGCGCCCGCCACGTTGCGTTCCAGCTCCTCCAACGCGGCCATGCCGGGGATGGCCACCGTGACGTTGGGGTCCGACAAAACATACCGCAGCGCCAAGCGGCCGTCCTCGATGGCGCCGCCCGCCAGCGGTTTCATGGCGATGAAGCCCTTGCCGGCCGCATGGCAGCGGGCGATGAGCTCAGCGCCCTGCTGCTCGACGATGTTATAGGGGAACATGACGGTCTCGATCTGCGGCACGTCGAGCGCGGCCTCAAACACAGCGGCCAGGTGCGCCGTGATGCCGATATGCCCCACGACGCCTTGTTCTTTGGCGGCGAGCAGGGCTTCCAGCGCGCCGCCGGGGGCCAGGATCGTTTTGAGGTCGTCGAGGCTGGGGTTGTGGAACTGGTAGAGTTCTATGTGGTCGGTGCGCAGGTCGGCCAGGCTTTGGGCCAGCTGCGCTTCCATCTCGGCGCGGGTCAGCGCGCGGCACTTGGTGGCCAGCACAAATTCGTCGCGCAGGCCCAGTTCCTGCAGCGACTGGCCGATCCATGCTTCGCTTACCGTGTAGGCGCGGGCGGTGTCGATGTAGTTGATGCCGGCCTCGTGCGCGGCTTTGAGCAGCGCGCGGGTGCCGGGCTGGTCGATGCGCTGGATGGGGATGCCGCCAAACCCCAGGCGGGAAATTTGCAGGCCGGTCTGGCCCAGCTGTACAGTTTGCATACCGCATGCCTCGTTTCTTTGCCATAATTTGCTTGGTAGCCTTATTATAGCAAATTTTGCGGGGATTTCCAGCCCCCTGCCCCCTCTTTTGATTGACAAACCCCCGGCCGGTGCGATACCATATACTATATATAACTTGCATCTGCCACAACAGGCAACCACAAAGGAGACCACGATGAAATACGGTTTTATTGGCTGCGGCAACATGGGCGGCGCGGTGGCGCGCGCTGTCTGCAAAGGGGCCGGGGCCGGCGACGTACTGCTGGCCAACCGCACGCCCGCCAAGGCGGAAGCCCTGGCGGCCGAGCTGGGCTGCGCCTGCGGCACCAACGAGCAGGTGGCCGGTATCTGCGACTTTATTTTCCTGGGCGTCAAGCCCCAGATGATGGAAGATATGCTGGATGAGCTGGCCCCCGTGCTGGAAGCCCGCGCCGAGGACCGCCCCTTTGTGCTGGTGACGATGGCCGCCGGGCTGACCATCAACCAGATCCGCCAGATGGCAGGCAGCGGGTACCCGGTGATCCGCATGATGCCCAACACGCCGGTGGCGCTGGGCGCGGGCATGATCCAGTACTGCTATGACGACGTCGAGCCCGCGCAGCTGGCCGAATGGCTGAGCGCGATGGCCCCCGCCGGCTGCCTGGACGAAGTGCCCGAGCAGCTGATCGACGCAGCGAGCGCGGTGTCCGGCTGCGGGCCGGCCTGGTGCTACCAGTTTATGGAGGCATTGGCCGACGGCGGCGTGGCCGCCGGGCTGCCGCGCGCCAAAGCGCAGGAATACGCCGCCCAGATGGTGCTGGGCAGCGCGCGCATGGTGCTGGAGAGCGGCCTGCACCCCGGCGCGCTGAAAGA
>DXEI01000144.1 GCA_019115045.1 Candidatus Gemmiger excrementipullorum
ACTACATCTCCTCGACCTATGCCAGCCAGATGACCCAGGGCCCGGCAAAGCCCAACGGCAAAAAGGCGGCCATCATCGGTTCCGGCCCGGCAGGGCTGACCATCGCCGTCATCCTGGCGCGCTACGGCTACGACGTCACGATCTTTGAAAGCCACGACAAGATCGGCGGCGTGCTGCGCTACGGCATCCCCGAGTTCCGCCTGCCCAAGTCGGTGCTGGACGATTTCGAGTACCGGCACCTGCGCCTGAAGGACATCAAGGTCCGCCCCAACACCGACGTGGGCAAGGCCCTGCGCATCGAGGATCTCTTCCGTGACGGCTACAAGGCGATCTTCATCGGCACCGGCGTGTGGCGGCCCAACACGCTGCACATCAAGGGCGAAAGCCTGGGCAACGTGCACTTTGCCATCAACTACCTGCAAAACCCCGACGTCTACCACCTGGGCAGCCGGCTCATCGTCATCGGGGCGGGCAACGCGGCCATGGATGTCTGCCGCACGGCGCTGCGCCACGGCACCCGCCATGTCGAGTGTTTCTCCCTGACCCAAAAGATCACGGCCAGCGACTATGAGGCCAGCTATGCCAAGCTGGAGGGCGTGACGTTCCACTACAACAAAAAACCGCTGGAGATCACCGAACGCGGCGTCGTCTTCTGCGACCTCGACGAGGCGGCGGACGGTACCCTGACCGAGATCCCCGGCAGTGAACGGCTCTACCCGGCGGACAGCGTCATCGTTTCCATCAGCCAGGGGCCCTGCACCACCATCACCGAGGACGAAAAAGACCTCAAGACCAACGAGCGCGGCCTGTTTGTCACCGACGAGGTGGGCCGCACCAACGTGCCCGGCATCTTTGCCAGCGGCGACGCCGTCAAGGGCGCGCGCACCGTCGTCGAGGCGGTCGCCTACAGCAAAAAGGTGGCCGAAGCCATGCACGAGTACATGCAGTCACTGCCCCTGGACCCGCCGGACCCCTACGCCGGCGTGCCGGTGGTGGCCTACGAGGACGGCAACTGAACCAACACGCCCCGCAAGGGGGGAGGCCTGCCATGAAAAACTCTGCCTTCACAAAACTGCCCGCCCTGTGCGCCGCCCTGCTGCTGGCGGCCTGCGGCGCGCCGGTCTCGGAACGACCGGCGTCCTCTGCGACGGCGGAGGACGCATCCCCGCTGCAGGCGGTGGAACCATCCGCAGCCCCCACACAGAGCCCCGAAATGCCGCAGTCTGCGGAACAGGCAGGGCCGCTCTACTGGGTGGACGCGCAGAACAGCGCCGGCCGGTATGAAGCCGAGTGGGATTACAACACCGACACCGCCGTGGCGCGGTATCTGGATTTTAACACCGCCACCGAACAGATCGTCGGCGAACCGTTGGAACTTCCCTACGGCAACGCGTATCTTTTTGCCGATGATGAATTTCTTTATTGGACCTGGTCCGGTATGGTCAACGATACCCCGATCCTGCTGCGCAGCAACCTGGACGGCAGCGGCCGTGTGCCTCTGTATGAATTCCGCCAGGGGGCCTCGCTGGGGATGGATACTGCACGAGGTTTTGCCAGCGACGGCCGGAATCTGTACTTCCCTTACAGCCAGATCTCCGATGACCCGGCGGTGCCCGACCGTTTCTTCCTGGCCCGATTAGACACCGAAACGCAGACGTTGGAAATGATCCTGGAATGGGAGCCATTTGTCGGGAACCTGTTCGGCGTGTGGAACGATTGCCTGTTGATCACGCACACGGTCCTGGATGAGGACTGCCCGCTGGAGCCAGTCTATGGGCATTATTACATCGAGAACATGGAGGAACTGGAACCCTGGCAGACCACCTACCTCTGTGCCCTGGACCCGGCCACCGGCGAGGAAGAAGTGCTGTATGAATGCCCCGGAACTTGGCTGGACCGCCGGGTAGCTGACGGCGCTCTGTGGCGGTCGGACAAGGATAACCGGCTGCTCTGCAAGCCGCTGGACCAGCCGGAGGAATTTACCGTCCTGCAGACGTCGCTGCCTGCCTATCCCTACGCCATCTACACCGAGGACATCCTGCTCTCCGCCACCGACGAGGCAGGCAAGAACCTGCTCTACCTCTATGACCGCACCACCGGCAGCCTGACCAGCAGCCCCCAGCGCCGCTGGATGGGCGGCGAGGACCGGGCCATCTCGGTGCTGTGTGAAGCCGGGCAGGGGCAGTATGTCGTCATTGATGACGCTTCCGTCGGTATGCAGGCGGTGGCGGACGCGGATGGCAACCAGTACCTGATCGACGGGTACGCCCGCTATGCCATCGCCAGCCGCGACGCGCTGCTGGACGAAAGTATCCCGCTTACGCCCATCACCCGGCCCGGCGCCGCCTGAACCACGCAAACCAAAGTAAAGAAGGGAACGCCCCATGATCTATACCGTGACCTTTAACCCAGCCATCGACTATGTGGTGCGGCTGGACGCCCCGCTGCAGGCGGGGGCCGTCAACCGCGCGGCGGGGGAGGAATATGTGCTGGGCGGCAAGGGCATCAATGTGTCCGGCGTGCTGGCGGTGCTGGGCTGCCCCAGCGTGGCGCTGGGCTTTGTGGCCGGCGAGACCGGCGCCTGGCTGGAACGGGGCCTGGCCGTCCAGGGCCTGCAGACCGATCTCATCCGCCTGCCGCACGGTATGACCCGCATCAACGTCAAGGTCAAAGCCGGGCAGGAGACCGAGCTCAACGGCGCGGGGCCGGCCATCCCGCCGGATGCGATGGAAGCGCTGTACCAAAAACTCGACGCCCTGCAAGCGGGGGATATCCTGGTGCTGGCGGGCAGCATCCCGCCCAGCCTGCCCGCCGATACTTACGAAGCCCTTTTGGCCCGGCTGCAGGGCCGGGGCGTGGACGCCGTGGTGGACGCCGCCGGGCCGCTGTTGGCCAAAGTGCTGCCCTACGGGCCGTTCCTCATCAAGCCCAACCACCACGAACTGGCCGAACTGGCGGGGCGGGCGCTGCACGGCGACGCCGAGATCGAGGCCGCCGCGCGGGCGCTGCAGGCCCGGGGCGCGCGCAACGTGCTGGTCAGCATGGCCGGCGACGGCGCGCTGCTGCTGGACGAGACCGGCGCCGTGCACCGCGTCTGCGCGCCCCGGGGCACGGTCGTCAACAGCGTCGGCGCGGGCGACAGCATGCTGGCCGGTTTTCTGGCGGGCTGGCGGCAAAGCGGCTCTTACCGACAGGCGCTGCGCCTTGGCACCGCCTGCGGCAGCGCCACGGCGTTCAGCGTCGGGCTGGCCGCGCGCGCCGACATCGACCGCCTGCTTGCGCAGCTGCCATAAAAACAGGACGCCCCGGCGCAGGATGCTTGCCCTGCGCCGGGGCGTTGTGGTAAGATAGACGGGCAAACCATCAACAGGGGAGGGGGATGCGGCATGCCGCAGCAACACCCCGCGCCGGGCAGCGAGATCGCGCTGCAGGGCGCGGTCAATTTCCGGGAACTGGGCGGCTACCCGGCCGCCGACGGCCGCACAGTGCGTTACGGCCTTTTGTACCGCGGCGGCAACATGGATGCGCTGCGCACCCCGGCGGACCGGGCGGCGCTGCAAAGCTGGCATTTGTGCGAGGTGCTGGACCTGCGCAGCGCGGGCGAGGCCGCCCAGCACCCCGACCCGCCGCTGCCGGGCGCGCAGTACCGGCGCATATGCGCCATGCGCATGGCCGATGGCAGCGAGATGGATTTTTCCGCCGCCGGTATTGGCCGCCTGGCGGCCGAAAAAGCCGCCTACGAAAAAGCGCTGGGCCGCCCCGTGCATGACTACGAGTGGTTCGCCGCGCTCTACCGCCAGATGCCCTTCGGCAACCCGGCCTACCACACGCTGTTTACGCTGCTGGAACAGCGCCGCGCGCCGCTTTTGTTCCACTGCACCTGCGGCAAGGACCGCACCGGCATCGCCGCTATGCTGATCTTACTGGCGCTGGGCGTGGGCCGCGCCGACGCGCTGACCGACTATATGCTCACCAACCGGTACCGGCGCGCGGTCATTGCGGCCTCGCTGCGCGGCAAGACAGCGCAGGAGCGCAAACTGCTGCTCTCGGTCGAGGGGGTCAGCCGCCCGATGGCCGAGGGCACGCTGGACGAAATTCTGCAGCGCTTCGGCAGTTTTGAGGCTTACTTTGCGGCCGAATACGGCCTGGACGCCGCGCGCCTGCAGGCACTGCGGGATTTTTACCTGGAATAAGCGGCAACACAAAAACGCCCTGCCGAAAGGCAGGGCGTTTGCTGTTGATACAGGGCGGGCTCAGCCCAGGCTGATGCCCATGGCGCGGGCGACGTTGAGCATATCGCAGTCGTCGGGCACCAGGCGGGATTTGCCGGCAATGTCGGCCAGCGGGTTGCTGGTGACATGGCGGTTGACCATGGCCACCGTCACGCCGTAGTGCTCGTCCGCCACCAGGCTGGCCGCGTAGGAACCAAACTGGGTGGCCAGCACGCGGTCGTAGGCGCTGGGGCTGCCGCCGCGCTGCATGTGGCCGGGCACGCAGATGCGCGTCTCGGCGCCCGTCATCTTTTCGATCTGCTGGGCGATGCGGTTGGTCGCGGTGGTGTAGCCGGCCTCGGCGCGCTTGGCCGTCCATTCTTTGCGCTTCATCTTGCCCTCTTCGACCGAGAACGCGCCCTCGGCCACCGCCAAGATCGAGAAGTTCTTGCCGGCCTTGGCGCGTTTTTCCACGGCCGTGGCGACTTTCTCGATGTCATAGGGGTGCTCGGGGATCAGGATGATGTCGGCGCCGCCCGCAATGCCGGAGTACAGCGTCAGCCAGCCGGCCTTGTTGCCCATGATCTCGATGCACATCACGCGGCTGTGGCTGCCGGCCGTCGTGTGGATGCGGTCAATGACCTCGGTGGCGATGTCCACCGCCGTGTGGAAACCGAACGTCACATCGGTGCCGTAGATGTCGTTGTCGATGGTCTTGGGCAGGCCGATGATGTTGAGCCCCTCCTGGCTGAGCAGGTTCGCCGTCTTGTGGGTGCCGTTGCCGCCCAGGCACAGCAGGCAGTCCAGCTTGGCCTCTTTGTAGGTCTTTTTCATCGCGGCGACCTTGTCCACCTTGTCGTCCTCGATCACGCGCATCTTTTTAAACGGCGTGCGCTTGGTGCCCAAAATGGTGCCGCCCACCGTCAAAATGCCGGAAAACTCGCTGGGGTGCATCGTGCGGTAATGGCCGTTGATCAGGCCGTCGTAGCCGTTTTGGATGCCGACGATCTCCACTTTGTCGTCCATGCGCTGGTACAGCGCCTTGGCCGCGCCGCGGATCGTTGCGTTCAGGCCGGGGCAGTCGCCGCCGGACGTCAGGATGCCAACACGAATTGCCATACAAATACCTCCTATACCGCGCCGCACGCGGGGGTTTGGTACGGCCGCGGCCGTACATGTTACTATAAATGTACGCCACCGGGGGCGGCTTGTCAACCCTGTGCGCAAAAAAAAGCGCGATGCTGCGCAGGGCGCAAAAAGATGAAAAAACCGGCAAAAAATCTGTTGACAAACGGGCGCCGAGCCGCTATAATAGATAAGCGTTGAGGGCATGCGCCCGCAACAACACCTATTGGGGATTCGCATAATGGTAGTGCAGCGGACTCTGACTCCGCCCGTGGGAGTTCGATCCTCTCATCCCCAACCACACCGCAGCAGCAGCGCTGCTGCGGTTTTTTGTCGGGGTGTAGCGCAGTTGGTAGCGCGCTTGGTTCGGGACCAAGAGGCCGTGGGTTCGAATCCCGTCACTCCGACTTTGCAAAGACCGCCTGGCGAACGCCCGGCGGTCTTTTTTTGCCGTATACAAACCATAAACCGCGCAGGCCCCTGGGGCCTGCGCGGTTCTCGGTTTACAGGCGCTGGTCGGCGCCAAAAAATTTAAAGATCTTGCACCCGCCCAGCATGCGGCTGGCCACTTTCTCGGTATAGCGGGCCACAAACACGCTCTGGTCGGTGATGTTGGTGGTGTACACGGTGGGGCGGTTCGCCAGCATACGGGCATTGATCAGCTCATACAGCACGCTGATGGTCAGCGGGGTGATGTACTCGGTGCCCAGGTCGTCCAAGATCAGCAGGTCGGCCTGCTGGCAGGCGGTCAGCCATTCGTCGCCGCTGTCAAAATCAAAATGCTCGCGCCCCAGGCGGGCGGCCAGGGCGGCGGCGCTGGCGTACAGCACGTCGTGGCCGCCGTCCAGCACGGCGCCGGCAATGGCCAGCGCCAGGTGGGTCTTGCCCAGGCCGGCGTGGCCCATAAACAGCAGGTTGCCGCTTTGGGGGCCGAACTTTTGGGCGTAATTCTCGCAAAAATGCAGCAGTTTTTCCATGTACGCCTGCACCGGCATGCCCAGCTCCGGCTCGGGCTCGGCCGGGTAGCGCGTGACGTCAAACGTCGCAAACTCGCACAGGCCCAGCGGGCTGGCGGCGTTGATCTCCTCGCGCCGCAGGCGGCGGGCAATGTCGGCCACGCAGCGGCAGGGCGCGCCCTGGTACATGCCGGTGTCACGGCACAGAGGGCAGGCAAAGGCCGGGGCAAACGCGGCCTCATCGTAGCCGGCGGCTTTGGCGGCGTCGGCCAGCGCGGCATCGGCCTGCGTCAGCGCGGTGCGGGCAGCTTCCACATCGCCGCCCAGGGCGGCCGCTTTGGCCAGCGCCAGCCCGGCGTGCATCTGGGCGTCGTCGGCGGCCGCCAGGTCCGGGTGGGCGGCAAAGGCGGCGCGGCGGGCATCCTCGGCCTGCATCACGGCGCGCTGGCGGCGGGCCGCCACCTCGCGCTGGGCGGCGCGGAACAGTTCGTCCTTGGTGCGCATCGGTCAATCCTCCTCGTTGAACTGGGCGGCCCAGTCGCGGTTGAACAGGTCTTTCTGGGCGCTG
>DXEI01000145.1 GCA_019115045.1 Candidatus Gemmiger excrementipullorum
TTTACTTTTTCTGCTGCAGCGCGCCCTGCAGCATGATGTCGCCAAACGACAGGGCGTTGAACAGCCCTACGCGGTTGGCCTGGCGCACGATGCGCTCGGGCAGGGGCTTGCTCTCGTCGGTGGAAAGCAGCACCAGGTGGACCTTGTCGGCCACCTCCACACCGTTCTCGGTGCGGTTGCTCAGCACCTGCAGGTAGACGATGTAGTCGTCGTCCATCGAACCATAGTAAATATCGTTGCCGCAGCGCACCAGCGGGCGGCCCTTGTAGGTCAGTTTGGGCGTATAGGCCATAGCGGAAACCTTCTTTCGCTCGTAGTTTTCTTAAAGTAACAGTATACCATACTTTGGCGGGGATTACAAATCCAATTTCTCGCGCTCCACTTTCTCCTGGTTCAGCGCCACCTGCTCGGTCAGCATGCGCACCTTGCTGTCCAGCTGGCTGAGGCGGATGGACATGAAAAACTGCTTGACCAGCAGCAGAAAGATGATGACGATGTAGACAAAGTTGATAGGGCTGATGAACCCCAGCAAATTGGCCGCCCAGTAGGCGATGCCGGGGAAGACCGCCAGCACCAGCAGCGCGGCGCTGAACACCAGCCAAAAGATCGTATCCTCGATCTGCACTTTGGCCAGCCGCACGCGCCGCAACACAAACCCCGCCGTGAGCAGGCTGCCCACGATCAAACACACGCGGATCAGCGTTTGGTCCAACATATCACAGGCTCCTTTCGGCGTAGGGGGTCTCGGTGTCGCGCTTGCGGAACCACTGGATCAGCAGGATCGAAACCGCCATCTTGACCATATACTGGATGCTGTTCCAAAAATTCAGGTAGCTTTGCCCGGCCGTGCGCTCGCCCATCTCGACCTGCACCTCTTTGACGCGCGCGCCGTTTTTGATCAGGTAGCTGATGGTGTCCGGCTCGGGGCCGTAGTTGAGGTTCTGGGCAAACTCCTCGACCATGGCGCGGTTGAACATCCGCATGCCGGAGGTCGGGTCACAGATGGCGCGCCCCGTCGTCAGCCGGATGGACCAGCTGATGATATAGCTGCCCAGCATGCGCAGCGTCTTGGGCTTTTTCACCGTCAAAAAGCGGCTGCCGATGACGATGTCGTTGCCCACCTCCAGCGCTTGGAGCATGGGGGCGATGTATTCCGGCTTGTGCTGGCCGTCGGCGTCCATCTGCATGGCGCAGTCGTAGCCGTTTTCGGCCGCGTAGCGCAGCCCGGTCTGGAACGCGCCCGCCAGCCCCAGGTTGATGGGCAGGTCGATGAGCCGGTAGCCGTGCGCGCGGCAGAGGGCCGCGGTCTTGTCGCGGCTGCCGTCGTTGACGACGATGTAGTCATACTCGGGGTAATGGCGGGTCAGGTTTTCCACCACCGGGACGATATTCTCTTCCTCGTTGTGCGCGGGGATGACGATGAGCAGTTTCGACATCTTGCCTCCTTTTAGCGCCCCGCCCGGGCGGTCCGGGCGATCTCCTTCATTGTAGCAAAGACGGCCTGCCATGTAAAGTGGGCATCGAGGTTGGCGCGGGCTTTTTCGGCGCGGGCGCGGGCGGCGTCCGGGTCGTTTTGCACCGCCTGCAGCGCGGCGGCCAGCGTCTCGGGGGCGGTGTCGTCCACAAACAGCGCGCAGTCGTCGCCGGGCAGCAGCTCGCCGGTGCCGGCCGTGTGCGTGCACACGATGGGGCAGCCGCAGGCGGCGGCTTCCAGCAATGTGGTGGGAAAGCCCTCGGCATACTCGGTGGGCAGGCAGTAGCAGTCGGCCTGGGCCAGCAGCTGCACCACCTGCGGGTGGGGCAGCGCCCCCAGCGGGCAGACGGGCGCGCCCAGCGCGCGCAGGGCGGCTTCCTCGGGGCCGGTGCCGGCCGCCGCCAGCACGCAGCCGGGGGTGCGGCGCACGGCCTCGGCCAGGCGCAGCGCGCCTTTTTCGGGGATCAGGCGGCCCACAAACGCCACCAGAAACCCGCCCGGCGGCACCTGCAGTTTCTGCCGCCAGTCGGTGCGGGGTTCGGCGCCGGCCAGCGCGGCCAGCTCGGCAGGGTCCACGGCGTTGGGCAGCGTGCCGGCCGCCGTGACGCCAAACGTCTGCAGCCAGCGGCATACATCGCCCGAAACGCCGTAAAACGGGAAGGCGCACCGGCGGATGACGCCGCAGGCCGCGTGCTCATACCAGCGGCCCAGCACGCCGCCCAGCCCGCCGTGCATCATATAGCCGGTGGAATGGTCGACGACGATGGCAGGGATGCCGCGCCGCCTGCACTGCCGCGCCGCCCAGACGCTCTGGGTATACATCCGCGTCTGGATGACGGCAAAGTCGATGCCCTGCGCCCACAGGTCGGCCGCCGGGGCAAACGGGCGCAGCACCGGGAATCGCCCGTGCATGACGGGCAGCGCCGGCAGCCGCCAGATCTCCAGCCCGTCGGCGTCGCGCTCACGCGCAGGCAGGCCCGGCAGCGCGCTGGTCACGATCAGCGCGCGGTGGCCGTCGGCCACGCAGCGCCGCGCCAGGTTCCAGGTATAGCGCTCGACCCCGCCCGGCGTGGGCAGGTACTGCGCGGTAAAAAAGCAGAATGTCATACAGGCAGCCTTTCAGCATATGCGGCGGCCGGGGCCGCCTTTGGCGCAGGCGGGCGTTTGCGGCCGCGGTGTGGGGCGTTACCGTGCGATGACCGCCAGCATCGCGTTCATCAACACGCCAAACTGTACCAGCGCCAACGCGGCCAGCAGCCGGGCGGCGGCGGTATCCGCGCTGTCCACACCGGCCAGCCGCCGCGGCCAGCAGGTCAGCAGCAACAGCGGCAGCACGGGCAGGAAATACCGCCCCTGCAAGCCGTACAGCGTCTCGTACTGCACGGGGGTCCACAGCAGGCAGCCGGCCACCGCCAGCAGGCAGCACAGCACGGCGGCCAGCGCACAGCCTGCGCGCAGGGCCCCGGCGGGGGCCGGGGCGGCGTCCCGCGCGGGCAGCGCGGCAAACGCCAGCAGCAGGTACAGCGCCGCCACCCAGCCCCAGGCCAGGTCCAGCGTGTAATAGCTCAAGCTGCCGCCCACCAGCGTGCGCAGGTAGTGGTCGCCGTTTTGCACGGCGCTGCGCACCAGCAGCAGCGCCGTGCCGGGCAGGTGCTGCAGGATATACCCCGGCGTGTAGGTCGCGCGGTCGGCCTCGTCGGTCACGCTCTGGGTGGCGCGGGTGGCCTGGGCGGCCTGCACTTCGGCGGCCAGCGTGGCGCGGTCCAGCGGCAGGCGGTCGTCCATCACGCCGGGTTCCAGCCCCAGCGCGGCCATCGCGTCGGCAAACGGTTCCAGCGCGTAGACGATCTTATACACCAGCGCCGGGCCGCCCTCGTCGTAATAGGCGGCCAGGTCGGGGTTGGTGGCGGCCAGGTCCTGCCCCAGCAGCGCCAGCGATGCGCGGGACAAAATATCCATGCCGTCGGCATAGCTGTTGATGCGCTGCGTGTTAAAGAAAAACGTCTGCCCCAGCGTCACGGGGGAGACATCCCCCTCGGCAAGAGCCTGCACCCAGAACTCGACCTCGCTCTGCGCGGGGTCGCGGGTATCCTCGGCATAGTAATACAGGCGGCGCACATAGTTTTCCAGCGTGTTCTCACCGCAGATCAGCGCCTCGTAGGCCTCGTCGGGCGCGGCGGGGCGGGTCTTGGCGCCGCGCGCAGCGTCATCCGCCTGCACGGCGGCGGTTTGCGCGGCGTCGGTCTGCACAGCAGCGGGGTCCTGCGCGCCCAGCCCGGCCAGCAGTCCGGTGTTCAGCGCCAGGGCCAGCGCCAGGCAGGCGGCCAGGTAGCCGAGTTTCAGCACCTTGGCGTGGCGGCCCAGCCGCACGGCGGGTACGGCCAGCACCAACGCCGCC
>DXEI01000146.1 GCA_019115045.1 Candidatus Gemmiger excrementipullorum
GTGCCGATGTACACGGCGTCAAACCCGCCCGCGGCGTAGCAGGCGGCTTCGTCGGTATACACGGCCGGGATGCCGTACTGCTGCGCCCAGGCGCGGGCTTTGGCGCCGCTTTGCGGGCGGCAGCACAGCGCCGTGACGCAAAGTTCCGGCATTTCGGGCAGGTGCTGCAAAAATTCATCGACGATGCGGCTGGTGGACAGCACGGCCAGACGTAAAGGCTGCATAATGTTCCCCCTCCTGTAAAAACGGGTCTTGGCGGTTTGCTGGCAAAGCGCGGCGGGGCGGGCGCCCGGCATGGCAGGCGCAGCGCCCCCTTTGAAGTGATTATACCACGCGAAATTTCCCGTTGCAATTCGCCGCCAAACCATGTATGATAGGGTACAGTATTACTATAGAGGAGTGTGCCCCGATGTGACCCGGGCTTTTGGGAGTTTGACCACCGTTTGATTTGGGAAAGAAGAAAAGGAGCAACTATTTCCATGGCATCATTGCGCGAAGAAATCGAGAGCCGGCGCACGTTTGCGATCATCTCGCACCCCGACGCCGGCAAGACGACGCTGACTGAAAAACTGCTGCTGTACGGGGGCGCGATCCAGACCGCCGGTTCGGTCAAGGGCAAGCAGAGCGCCAAGCATGCGGTGTCCGACTGGATGGACATCGAAAAGCAGCGCGGCATCAGCGTGACGTCGTCTGTTTTGCAGTTCCACTACCAGGGCAAGTGCATCAACATCCTGGACACCCCCGGCCACCAGGATTTCAGCGAGGACACCTACCGCACGCTGATGGCGGCCGACTGCGCCGTCATGGTCATCGACGCCGCCAAGGGCGTCGAGGCACAGACCATCAAGCTGTTCAAGGTCTGCACGCTGCGGCACATCCCCATCTTCACCTTCATCAACAAGATGGACCGCGAAGCCCGCGACCCCTTTGAGCTGATGGACAACATCGAGGAGATCCTGGGCATCAAGACCTACCCGATGAACTGGCCCATCGGCTGCGGCAAAGGGTTCAAGGGCGTGTTTGACCGTAACATCCGCCGCGTGCTGGCGTTTGAGAGCGACGGGCGCGCCAACGGCGTAAAAATGGTGGACGAGATCGAGGCCGAGCTTGGCGACCCCGCGCTGGACGGGCTGATCGGGGCCGAAAACCACCAGAAACTGGCCGAGGACATCGAGCTGTTGGACGGCGCGGCCGAGGAGTTTGACCTCGACGCCGTGCAGCACGGCGAGCTTTCGCCGGTGTTTTTCGGCTCGGCGCTGACGAATTTTGGCGTGGAACCGTTCTTGAAAGAGTTTTTGCGCCTGACCCCCGCCCCGCTGCCGCGCAAGGACGCGCTGACCGGCGAGACGGTGGACCCCTGCGGGGAGGCGTTCTCCGGCTTTGTGTTCAAGATCCAGGCCAACATGAACAAAAACCACCGCGACCGCATCGCGTTTTTGCGCATCTGTTCCGGCAAATTCGAGCGCGGCATGGAAGCCTACCACGTGCAGGAGGGCAAAAACATCAAACTGGCCACCGGCACCAGCCTGATGGCCGACGACCGCGCGCTGGTGAGCGAGGCCTACGCCGGCGACATCATCGGCCTGTTTGACCCGGGCATCTTCTCCATCGGCGATACGCTGTGCACCGGCAAGCCGCACGTGCAGTTTGCGGGCATCCCCACCTTTGCGCCGGAGCATTTTGCCCGCGTGACCCAGGTGGACACGATGAAACGCAAGCAGTTCGTCAAGGGCATGGAGCAGATCGCCCAGGAGGGCGCGATCCAGATCTTCCGCGATTTGGGCGCCGGTATGGAGGAAGTCATCGTCGGCGTTGTGGGCGTGCTGCAGCTGGAAGTGCTGGAATACCGCCTGAAAAACGAGTACAACGTCGACATCCGCATGCAGAGCCTGCCGTATGAGTACCTGCGCTGGGTGCTCAACGACCCGGATGAGCTGGACCTCAAACACCTGGATCTGACCAGCGACACCCGCCCCATCGAGGACCTCAAGGGCAACCACCTGCTGCTGTTCGGCAGCTCGTGGAGCATCCACTGGGCCGAACAGCACAACGACGGGCTGCGCCTGTCGGAGTTCGGCAACCTGACGTTTTAAGCGCTACCGCGTGCGATAAGGGGATGTAGGTATGTTGACAAAGTTGCGCCAGCAGCTGCAAAACCAGCTGACGAAGGAGAATCTGATCGAGGGCGGCAAGTTTTTTGCGCTGCTCAACCTGGGGCTGTTCGCCACAGCTGTGGGCATCGCGCTGTTCAAGACGCCCAACCACTTTGCGTTCGGCGGCACGTCGGGCCTTTCCATCGTGCTGTCGTCGCTGTTCCCGCAGTGGAACGTCGGCTTTTTCATGTGGGTGGTCAACGCCGTGCTCGTCGTGCTGGGCTTTGTGTTTTTGGGCGTGCGCTCAATGGGGTGGACGGTCTACTCCTCGTTTGCGCTGTCGTTTTTCGTCAGCATCTGCGAGGCGATCTGGCCGCTGACCGCCCCGCTGACGCAGGATGTGTTTTTGGAACTGTGCTACGCGGTCATTTTGCCGGCCGTGGGCAGCGCCATCGTCTTTAACATCGGCGCGTCCACTGGCGGCACCGACATCGTGGCCATGATCTTACATAAATACACCAGCCTGGAGATCGGCCGCGCGCTGCTGGTCAGCGACCTGGCCATCGTGCTGGCGGGCGCCGCGCTGTACGGCCCGGCCACGGGGCTGTACTGCATTTTGGGCATGGTGCTCAAAACCACCGTCGTCGACAGCGCCATCGAGAGCATCAACCTGCGCAAGGTGTGCACCGTCGTGACCACCAACCCCGGCCCCACGCGGGAGTTCATCGTCAACGAGCTCAAACGCTCTGCGACGGAGGAACGCGCCGAGGGCTCTTACACGCATGAGGAAAAATGGGTGCTGATGACGGTGCTGACCCGCGCCCAGGCCCAGCACCTGCGCCGCTTTGTGCGCCGCCATGACCCGCACGCCTTCATCACCATCGTCAACAGCAGCGAGATCGTCGGCAAAGGCTTCCGCTCTGTATAACGCTGCACACTGCCGCCCGCCGGAAAAGGTTTCCGGCGGGCGTTTTCTGTACCGCCCCGGTTGTATTTGGAAAGGGTTTATGGTATACTTTTTTACAATATCTTGATTTTTGGAAAGCGGAGGAATTTTCCCCGATGAAGCATCTGACCTACGCGGAACGCGCCTTTCTGCACGCGCATCTGTCCCGCGTGCGGCATGTGACGCTGGACCCCGACGGCCCCGGCGTGGTGCGCATCCACCTGATCCCCTGCCGCCGCCCCGACCGCGAAACGCCGTTTGTGGCGATCCTGAACGGGCAGGAACTGCTGCCGCTGAACGTCAGCTGGGCCATTTTGCTGACGAATTTGATCGAGGCCGTGCAGCCCCACAGCGGCAAAGAACTCACGCTGGAGGATTGGTCCGCCATCACGGCGCAGGCCGTGGCCGCCACCCGCCGCGTCTACCGCCGCACCCCGGCGTTCCAGATCGAGTCTGACTTGCAGCTGCTGCTGGGCTGCCTGTGCGCCGTGGCGCGCGGCCAGACCCCGCCGGTGCACGTGCAGCCGCTGCACCTGGGCAGCTACGCCGCGCGCATGAACGCGCCGCACCGCATGGACCTGATGATCAGCTCGATGCAAAAGGACGGCGCGTGGCACTGCAACCAAAAGTGCGTGCACTGCTACGCCGCCAACCAGCCGCTGGGCAAAGCGGCCGAGCTGGACACTGACCAGTGGCTGGCGGTGATCGAAAAATGCCGCAGCGCGGGCATCCCGCAGCTGACGTTCACCGGCGGCGAGCCGACGCTGCGCAACGACCTGGTCAAGCTGGTGCAGGCTGCGCAGTGGTTTGTGACGCGGCTGAACACCAACGGCCGCATGCTGACGAGCGCTTTGTGCAAAGAGCTGAAAGAAGCCAGCCTGGACGCCGTGCAGATCACGCTGTATTCTGCCGACGCCGCTGTGCACAACGCCCTGGTGGGCGTCGACGGCTACACCGACACGGTGGCCGGCATCAAAAACGCTTTAGCCGCCGGGCTGAACGTGAGCCTGAACACCCCGCTGTGCACGCTGAACCAGGACTACCTGGCCACCGTGCAGCTGGCGCAGGAGCTGGGCGTGCGGTACCTGACGTGCAGCGGGCTGATCCCCGCCGGCAACGCCGCCACCGAGCCCAGCCGCGCCGCGCGCCTGACGCCGGACGCCCTGGCCGCCGCGCTGCGCCCCGCCATGGCCTATGCCGTGCAGCATGGCATCGAGATCAACTTTACCAGCCCCGGCTGGCTGCGCGAGGAAACGCTGCGCGAGCTGGGCTTTACCCAGATCCCCAGCTGCGGGGCGTGCCTTTCCAACATGGCCGTCGCGCCCGACGGCACCGTACTGCCCTGCCAGAGCTGGCTTTCGGGCCCGGGGCTGGGCAATTTGCTGCGCATGCCGTGGCACCGCATCTGGCGCAGCGCCGAGTGCTGCGCCATCCGCAACGGCAGCGCCGCCATGGACCACCGCTGCCAGCTGGGCGCCACACCGCTGCAGGAGGGCTGCTCATGACCGAACATTCTTTTGTGCGCCGCCTGGCGCTGGGCCTGGCGGCGCTGGTGTGCTGCCTGGTGTTCTGCCTGCCGGCCGCTGCGGCGGACACCGCCCCCTATGCTGAGGACGGCGACCTGGACTATATCCGCAACTATGTGGTGACGGTGGACCTGCGCGAGGACGGCTCGGCCGACATTACCTACGACATCGACTGGCAGGTCATCGGCGGCAGCAAGACCGACTACCTGAGCTGGGTCAAGATCGGCCTGGCCAACGCCCACGTGGACGAACTGACACCGCTGACCGACACCATTGCCGAGATAGAATACTTGAACGACGGCGGCAGCTATGCCCAGGTGGTGTTTACCCGCCGCTACTACGCCCCCGCCATCGCCGCCGAAAACGGCGGGCAGAGCGAGGTGTCGTTTGCCTTCCGCGTGCACCAGAGCCACCTGTTTACGCGCAACGACGACGGCACCGCCAACTTTGTGTTCACGCCCGGCTGGTTCGACGATTTGAGCGTCGGGAATTTGCAGATCCGCTGGCGCAATGGCGAGGGCTTTACCGCCGACAACACCGGCGTCGACGGCGACTACCTGGTTTGGGATTTCGGCCCCCTGGCCCACGGGCAGGCGGCCACCGCGCGCGTGACGGTGCCGGTGACCGAAGCGTCGGCCTACGCCCCCGACGCCGCCATGACGGAGCAAGATTACGCCCCCGGCGGCAGCGACCTGGACGGGCTGCTGGCCAACGTGATCTTTGTCGTTGTGCTGCTGTTTATCCTTGTCATCGTGCTGATTTTGGCAGGCTCCCGCGCGCCGCGCTGGGGCGGCGGCCTGGGCGGGCTGGACCCGCTGGACTGGTGGTGGTACACAGACGGCGTACACATCATCCGCAGTGCGCGCGGCGCGCCGCCCCCGCCGGGCTACCACCGCACCGAACCGCCGCGGGACTTCCAGCCCGGCGGCGGCACCAGCCGCGGCGGCGGCGTGGGCCGGCGCAGTGGCGGCGACCACCACAGCAGCTGTGCGTGCGCCTGCGCGTCGAGCTGCGCGTGCGCCTGCGCCTGTGCCGGCGGCGGCCGTGCCGGGTGCAGCGTAAAAGACTTTTATACCGTAAAACTGCCGCGTGCAGAACAGGAGGCCCCGCATGAGCCTGGAAGAACAGTATGACGCCTGGGTCCGCGGGCTGATGGGCGGCGGCAAGTACGCCGCCAGCGCCAAACAGGCCGCCGAGGCCAGCGAGGCCGTGCAGCAGATGCAGGCCCAGCTGGACGCGCTGGCCGACGCCCAAAAACGCCGCAGCGCCGCCGGGGACGCCGTAAAGGCCGTGCAGGAAGCCGGCCGCGACACCGCCGAGCATGTGCGCCGCATGAGCAATGAGCTGACGCGCTCGCTGCAAAAGGACGGGCTGCTGGGCGGCACCACCGCCGCGCCCGCCCCGGCCCCGGCCGCCCCCGCCCAAGCGGATTTTACCGGCGTGGCCGAAAACGTGCAGGCCCGGGTATTGGGGCAGGACGCCTTTGTGACGGCCATCGTCAAGGCGTTCCGCCGCCCGTTTGTGCTGGGCACGGCCAATGAACCCGCCCGCGCCAAAAACGTGATGCTGCTGTGCGGGGCCGAGGGGTCCGGCCGGCATTACGCGCTGGACTGCGTGGCCGAGGAACTGGCCGCCCGCGGCATTTTGCGCAGCGCCTGCATCGAGACGATGGACCTTGCGCTGTACCCCGGCCCCGCGCAGGAAAAGCTGTTTTTGCAGGACCTGTACGCGGCGCTGCAGTCTGACAGCGAGGTGCTGGCCTTTGACAACTACGAGGGCTGCGCCGCCAACTACCTGAACATGCTGGCCACGCTGGCCATCGACGGCACGCTGGCGCTTTCCAGCCGGTATGTGCTGCAGCGCGGCATCCTGGTGGATGTGGGCACGGCGCTGGCCCCCGGCGCCGTGGGCGAGTTGCAGGCCGGCGGCAAGTATTTCGTGTTTTTCTCCCGCAAGGGCGAGGAAGCGCTGGCTGACACCTTTGGCGCGCGCTTTGTGGACGCTGTGGCCGGCGACATCTGCCGCACCGTCCCCTTTACGCCCGAAGCGCTTTCGGCCGTGGCGGCGCGCGAGCTCAACGAGCTGGCGCAGCGCGTGCGCAAGCAGTGCGGCCTGCGCCTGACGATGGACGCCGGCGTGCGCGACCTGCTGGCCGCGCAGTACGGCAAGACCAACGGCATGCAGGCCCTGCACGACTACAGCGAGACGGTCTACCGCGCCATTGCCGAGTATGTGCTGGACGCCCCCGCCGCCCCGCGCGACGGCACCCCCGCCACGCTGACCGCCCAAGACGGCCGCCTGATGATGGCCGTGGACGGCGCGGCGGCGCTGGACCTGCTGGCGCTGCTGCCGCAGCAGTACCGCGGCGACGTCGATGCCGTGGAGGCTGAGCTGGACAGCATCGTCGGTTTGGATGAGATCAAAACCTATGTGCGGGACATCGCCAAAAACGTGCAGGCCCAGCAGCGCCGCAAGGCCGAGGGACTGCCGGCGGCCGACGTCAACATGCATATGATCTTTACCGGCAACCCCGGCACCGGCAAGAC
>DXEI01000147.1 GCA_019115045.1 Candidatus Gemmiger excrementipullorum
CGCACGGCGCGCCGGGGGTTTTTGTCTGGGTACAGGCCCGGGGCATAGCCCGGCGCGGCGGCGCATACGCTGCTACCAAAAGACAAGCAGGGGGTGCGCGTATGCGGCGGTTGGGCTGGGGGTTGGCGGCGTTGTGGCTGGCGGCGGCGCTGCTGGTGCTGCCGCTGCTGGCGATGCAGCGCGGCGGGGTCGGCGGCGCGCCCCAGGCCGGCCCGGCGGCCAGC
Organism: Candidatus Gemmiger excrementipullorum; assembly: GCA_019115045.1. GTDB lineage: Bacteria > Bacillota > Clostridia > Oscillospirales > Ruminococcaceae > Gemmiger > Gemmiger excrementipullorum. The sequence continues at coordinate 225 of DXEI01000147.1, forward strand.
CCCGCGCCCGCAGCCACGGCGCTGCCGGCGCGCACGACGCCCTACCGCGCTGTGTGGGTGAGCTACCTCGAATGGCAGCAGGTGGATTTTTCCTCCGCCTCGGCGTTTGCCCGCGACGCCGGGGCGATGCTGGACGACATCGCGGCGCTGGGGGCCACCGTGGTGCTGGCGCAGGTGCGCCCGTTTGGCGACGCGCTGTACCCCAGCGACTACTTCCCGTTCAGCCACCTGTGCACCGGCACCCAGGGGCAGGACCCCGGCTTTGACCCGCTGGCGCTGCTGGTGCAGGCCGCCCATGACCGCGGCCTGGAACTGGAAGCCTGGGTCAACCCCTACCGGCTGCAGGCGGGCGGCGTGCCGGCCCTGTGCGCGGCAAGCCCCGCCGTGCAGCACCCCGGCTGGGTGCGCGCCACGGCCGAGGGGCTGTACCTTGACCCCGCCAGCGCCGAGGTGCGGCAGTACATCGCCGACGGCGTGGCCGAGCTGTGCGAGAACTACGCGCTGGACGGCATCCATTTTGACGATTACTTTTACCCCACCACCGACCCCGCCTTTGACGAGGCCGACTACGCGGCCGCCGGCAGCAGCCTGCCGCTGGACGACTGGCGGCGGCAGAACGTCAACGCGCTGATGGCGCTGTGCCACGACGTGACGCAGCGCTGCGGCGTGCGCTTTGGCGCGGCCCCGCTGGCCGACCCCGACCTGTGTTACAGCGGCCAATACAGCGACGCCGCCCTGTGGCTGGCACAGGGCGGCTATGTGGACTATCTGATGCCCCAGCTGTACTGGGGGCTGGACTACACGCGGGACGGCGGCGCCGCCAACAGCCTGGGCGCGGCGGCCGCGCGCTGGGCCGCGCTGCCCCGGGCCGCGGGCGTGGCGCTGTACGGCGGGCTGGGCGCCTACCGCATCGGGGACGGCGACGGCAGCGACACCCCCGGCGAATGGACGACCGGCCGCGCGCTGGCCAGCCAGTGGGCGGCGCTGGAAGCGCTGGGCTTCGAGGGCGGCGGGCTGTACCGTTACGCCTCGCTGTGGCGCAACCCTGCCTGGGCGGACCTGGCTGCGCAGGAGCGCGGCGCCCTGGCCGCGCTGTGGCAGGCCTAGGGGGTCATTTGCCGACGCAGAAGGTGGCGAACACCTCGTCGATGGTGGCTTCGGTCGCGTCCTCGCCGGTCAGGTCGCACAGGGCCTGCAGCGCGTCGGCCAGGCAGACGCCGACGGCGTCGAGGCCAAAGCCGTCGGCGCGGGCGCGCAGGGCTTCTTGCAGGGCGTCGCGCGCGCGGGTGGCGGCGGCGAGCTGCCGCGCGCTGCACAGCTGCGCGGCGTGGGGGTCGAGCTGGGCGGCGCCCAGCAGCGCGGCCACGGCGTCGCGCAAAAGCGGCAGGCTGGCGTCGTCCCGCGCACACAGCGGCAGCACCTTTTTAAAGTAGGGCTGCAGGGCGGCCTGCGCCGCGGCGGTGGAATCCGTCAGGTCCTGTTTGTTGAGGATCGCCAGCGCCGGGCGGCCCTGGCAGCGCCGCGCAATGGCCAGGTCGGCCTCGGCCAGCGGCTGGGCGGCGTCAAACACCGCCAGCACCAGCCCGGCTTCGTCGAGTTTTTTCCAGCTGCGGCGGATGCCCTCGGCCTCGATGGCGTCGGCCTCGTCCTCGCCGCGCACGCCGGCGGTGTCGAATAAATTGAGCCGGATCTCGCCCAGCTGCACGGCCTGTTCCACAACGTCGCGCGTCGTGCCGGCCACCGGCGTCACGATGGCGCGGTCAAACCCGGCCAGCAGGTTCAGCAGCGTGCTTTTGCCGACGTTGGGGCGGCCCAGCAGCACGCAGTCGACGCCGTGGCGCAGCACCGCGCCCGCGCCGTACCCGGCGATGAGGGCGTCGAGCTCGGCTTTCTGCGCGGAAAGCGTCGCGGCCAGCGCCGTGTCGGAAAGTTCGGGCACGTCCTCCTCGGGGTAGTCGACCCAGGCGGTCAGGTGGGCGCTCAGCGTCTGCAGCGCGCTCTGGATGCCGCCGATGCGCCTGGCCAGCCGGCCATCCAGCGCGCTTTTGGCCAGCGCCGCGCCCTGGCGGCCGTTTGCGGCAATGACTTCCATGACGGCCTCGGCCTGGGTCAGGCTCAGCCGGCCGTGTTCCAGCGCGCGGCGGGTGAACTCGCCGGGGGCGGCGGGGGCGGCCCCGGCCAGCAGCAGCGCTTCCACCAGGCCGTCGGCCATGGCGGCGCCGCCGTGTACCGACAGTTCGATGACATCCTCACCCGTGTAGGAGTGCGGCGCGCGGAAACACAGCGCGATGGTCTCGTCCATCTCCTCGCCCCGCAGCCAGTAATGGCCCAGCATGGCGGTGTAGCCGCGCGCGCCGGCCAGGCGGCGGTTTTCGCGCAGCGGCACGAACACCTTTTCGACCAGGGGGTAGGCGTCCGGCCCCGACACGCGCACAACGGCGATGCCGCCCTCGCCGGCGGGCGTCGCCAGCGCACAGATGGTCTGCTGCAAACGGTCCATGGGAACTCCTTTACCTAAAATGAAAAATGAAAAAATAAAAATGAAAAATGGATGTGTCGCGCGCCGCGCGACGGTTAAAAACCGGGGCAAACGGCGCGGCGTTGGCGGGGCGTATGGTGTGTATCTCGCATTGCAGGGCGGGGTCTTGATCTCCGGCCTAAGAAGCCGCCGCTGCGCGGCGGTTGGCCATCTCCGCGCTAAGAGCCGGGCCTTGCGGCCCGGTTGCGCTCCGAAACGGCGCTGCGGCGCCAGTACGAAACGCGCC
>DXEI01000148.1 GCA_019115045.1 Candidatus Gemmiger excrementipullorum
AACACTGAGCCCGGGCCCGCCGCACCGTATGGAATGGCCCCGCGCGGGCCGAAGGGGGTATTGACGATGGAATATTCGGAACTGGCGGCACAGGCGCGCCGCGCCACAGAGGAACTGCTGCAAAAGGCGCACCTCGAGGCCGGCGACATCTTCGTGGTCGGCTGTTCCAGCAGCGAGATCATGGGTGGGCACATCGGGCACGATTCCAGCATGGAGGCCGCGGCCGCCGTGCTGGCCGGCGTGCTGCCGCCCCTGCAGGCGCAGGGCGTTTTCCTCGCCGCGCAATGCTGCGAGCATCTCAACCGCGCCATCGTGCTGGAGCGCGCGGCCGCCAAAGCGGGCGGGTATACCATCGTTTCCGCCATCCCGCAGCCGCACGCGGGCGGCAGTTGGGCCACCAGCTGCTGGCGCGCGTTCCGCGACCCCGTCCTGGTCGAGGAGGTGCGCGCCGCCGCCGGCATGGACATCGGCGGTACGCTCATCGGCATGCATCTGCGCCGTGTGGCGGTGCCGGTGCGCCTGTCCCTGGATCATATCGGGCAGGCTATCCTGCTCTGTGCGCGCACCCGCCCGCCGTTCATCGGCGGCGCGCGCGCCGTCTACAGCGAGGGGGAAACACGATGATCACCGAAGCACAGAAACAGTCTATGGCCGAAGCCGTGGCCCGCATCCGCGCGGCGATGGCCGAAGCCGCCCGCCGCGCCGGGCGCGACCCGGCGGATGTCTTGCTGTGCGCGGCCTGCAAGACCCGCACGGTGGAGGAGGTGCGTTACAGCGCCGGTCTGCCCATCGACTTGTTTGGCGAAAACCACGTGCAGGAACTCGTCGAAAAGACCGACGCCGGGGCCTACGCCGGCAAACCGGGGCATTTCATCGGCCATTTACAGACCAACAAGGTCAACAAGGTCGTGGGCCGCGCGGCGCTGATCCAAAGTGTCGACAGCACCCGCCTGCTCGACAAGATCGACGCGGCCGCCGAACGCCTGGGCATCCGGCAGGATATTTTGCTGGAGGTCAACATCGGCGGGGAAGCCAGCAAAAGCGGCGTCACGCCCGACGCGCTGTGGCCGCTGCTCGACGCCGCAGCCGCCAAGGCGCACATCCGCGTGCGCGGGCTGATGGCTATCCCGCCCGCCGACGCCGGCGACACCGCCACCCGCCGCTTTTTTGCCCAGATGCGGGAACTGCTGGCTGCGGTCGCCGCCCGCGGGTACGCCAACGCCATGCTGGACACCCTCTCGATGGGTATGAGCCACGACTACGCCGCCGCGATTGCCGAGGGCGCCACCATGGTGCGCATCGGCACGGCCATCTACGGCGCGCGGGACTACAGCAAAAAAGCATAAAGTTCGTAAGATACACAAACCGCCTGCGCGATATCCCGCGCAGGTGGTTTGTGTTTCCTACGCTCTGTAGGGCGGGGTCTTGACCCCGCCTTCGTGATCGCGGCAGAGACCAGCCTTACCCATTCGCCTGCCGTTGACGGCGGGTCCGTAGGGGCCGCATGCATGCGGCCCGTGCCCGTTTGCCCCACGATACCGTTTTTGCATTGTGACGGTGTTAGGTCTATGCATAGGGGCGGCCACCATGCGGCCCGCAAAACGTCGCGGGCAATTGCCCGTTGCCGGGTTTACTCCGAAAGATAGATGTTCAGCCGGCTTTCGGCAGCGTCAATCGCATCCCCATAGGACGTTTCATCGGTGATGTAGCCACCCAACAGTTGTATAAATTGCGTTTCCGATGAGCGGAAAAATGTTCCGGTGACCTGTTTTGTGTAGGACATCATTTCTTCAAAATCGTCCGGCGAAGGGTCAATATACGTGAACCCAAGATTGGAAGAATCCGGCTCAAGCTCAACTTTCCCGTCTTCAGCATGCCAAGTATTATACTGGTAGTTTTCCGCTACAGCAGCATCCAGGACAGACAGCTTCGCCCAGCGATACTGGACGGTATCCTTCTGGAATTCTTCGCTCAGCAGCAGCTTTATGAATTCATAGGCATTTTGCAGGTTGGGACTGCTGCTGTTCACAGCCACCGCAAAGGTGATCTCGGCCTGAATACCGCCCTCCCTGTCTCGAATTGGCATCATCACCACATCGTCATAGGTGTTGATAAGACCTGCTCCCCACAGGAACCCTCTTACGGGATCGTTTGGATAAATCCACAGCGCGTTGCCGTCTCGAATGTCGGCTGCGCCAGGCAGGTCATCGCTGTCCATAATGCGTGGAAGCGCTTTGTAAATTTCCGCGCCCCGTTCCAGTTCCGGGAAAGAGAGGTCCGCCTTTTGCCTGTCATAGTCAATATAGGGAATGTCAGCATACTGTGCGAAGTCATAGATAGACAACTTTGTGCGAAACACATCCCGCGTCTGTTCCGGGTCAGCTATCATCTTTTCCACTTCGTCCAGAAAACCGTCAAAGGTGCCGCAGTTTTCTACCGAAAAGCCAGTTTCATCCAGTGCAGTTTGGGACGTATAGAGAAGCGGAATTTTGTATTCAAGCGGGATGATCAGCCGTTGACCACCATATACGCCGCCGTCCATAACAGCTTGGTTGTAGCCAGACCAGTCAAAGTTGTCAGCTTCAAAGTAAGGTTCCATATCTGCAAACGCGCCGCGGCGAACCAGTTTTTCCCAGTCCGTGGTACTGCCGGTCGAGTAGTTTGCAAAGAAAATCAAGTCCGGCCCACTACCCGCCATAATTTCGGTGAGCATTTGATTATAAGCAGCGGTGTGTGTCTCAACTAGCCCTTCCGTAAAGACTTTTTCTACATTCAACTGCTGGTCTGGATGCTGTCCCTTATACTGGGCTACAGCCACATCAAGAATGTTGGATTCTGGTGTTTTAAAATCAGTATAAAATACCGTCAGCCCCTCGTTGGTCTGTTCGACCGGCGGGGGGGCCTCGATAGGGCGCGGCTCCGTGTCGGCGCCGCCCGGCGCGCAGGCGGTCAGCGCAAAAACACAGGCCAGCGGCAGGCAGAGGTATGGTGCGTGCAGTTTTTTCATAACATCTCCTCCTTGGTGTTGGGGGTAGGGTGGGGGCTTTGCAGCCATCATACAACACGAAAGTGGAGTTACGGTGGAGAAATCCGTGAAAGTATGAACAAATTGTTAATTTTTGAAAAAATCAGCGATCCACACAAAACCCGCCCGGCTTTTTTGGTGAAAAAGCCAGGCGGGGAGGTGGGCGGGTGCGTCTATGGTTTGCAGGGGGGCGATATTGCAGGGCGGGTCTTACCCCCGCCGTGCCCGTTTGTTGCAAGGTGCCGTTTTTGTATTGTGACCGCGTTTGGTCTATGCGTAGGGGCGGCATAGATGCCGCCCGCAAAACGATGCCCGCACTGCCCGTTTATGGTTTGCATGGCGTGTATTTCGCATTGTAGGGCGGGCGTTCACGCCCGCCGCACATTATTGTTTTAAAATTTGAAAATCATCGGTGCGGCGGGGTCTGCGCCCGCAGGCGCGTTTCGGAGCGCAACCGGGCCGTAAGGCCCGGCTCTTAGCGCGGAGATCAAAACCCCGCCCCACAAACCGGGGCAAACGGGCAACCAACCGCAAACCCCGCGCGGGACAAACCCCTGCCGGGAGGCATATATGCCTCCCCTACAAACACCCGGTATCGTGTACACAACCCAAAAACGTTACCATGAGGCAGACCGCCCACGGCGGGGTCAAGACCCCGCCCTACAGACCGGCGCAAACGGGCAACGAGCCGCAAACCCCGCGTGGGGCGCGCCCCTGCCGGGAGGCATATATGCCTCCCCTACAAACACCCGGTATCGCGTCTATGACCTCGGAGACGGGTAGCGGCGGAAGGCTTGCGGGCCGCATACATGCGGCCCCTACGAACCGACCGGGAACGACAGGCAAACAGGCAAAGGAAGCAACACAATAAACCGGCGTCTGTTTATGGTATGCATGACGTTTTCCTCGTATTGTAGGGGCCGCATGCATGCGGCCCGTGTCCGTTTACCCCACGATACCGTTTTTGCATTGTAACGCCGCATGGTCTATGCGTAGGGGCGGCATGCTGCCCGCAAAACGGTACGGCATTGCCCGTTTGACGGGTGGTATGGCGTGTACCTTACATTGTAGGGCGGGGCCTTGGCCCCGCCCTACATGGATGATTTTAATAATGTTTTTAATGTTCGGCGGGCGTGAACGCCCGCCCTACGGAGCGGAGAAAACGTGCAACCAATTTGTCGGTTTTACCCCGCTCGGCACAGGCATTCACGCTTTGACCGCCGCGCGCAGCAGCCAGCGCACGGCCAACGCCGCCAAAAACAAAAGCGCAAGGCACGCGCCGGCCCCCAGCGCTGCCAGGCCGGTGGGCGAAAAACGGTCCGTCAGCACGGGCAGCCACCAGCTGGCGGTGCTGCACACGCCCAGGAACACAAAATACACCACCCAAAACGCCGCTGCGCCAAACCGGCATTGCAGCCCGCCCAGCACCACGCCGCCCAGCACCGGCCCCAGCAGGCAGCACGGCCACACAAACGCGGGGATCTGCTGCCACGGCATCGCCAGCGGCTGGCCAAACGCCGCGCCAAAACCCAGCGTGCACAGGCTGCCCACGGCCAGGGTCGTAAGCTGCGCCAGCGCGCTGACGCCCAGGCAGAACAGCAGCAGCCCGGCCAGCAGCCCCCGCCGGTTGGCAGGGAAGGCCAGCAGCACCGCGAACCAGTTGGAAAAATAGACGATGGACAAAACCACCGTGAGCAGTACGCCGCTCAGCAGCATGACCACGGCAGCGGCCAGCGGCGCTTCCTGCGGGGTGTCCAGCAGCGCAACCAGGACGCCCAGCCCCACGCCCAGCAGGGCAAACACCGGCAGGGCCGCAAGCGGCAAAACCAGATCTTCGCGCAGGAAGCGCAGCGTGGCGCACAGGGTACGTTTCATAGGGGATCCCTCCTTACCCCTGGCTGACGGCCAGGGTCTTGAGCCGGCGCAGGGCCAGCAGTAGGAACACAAGCCCCAGCGCCGCCAGCGCCCCGCCGTACAGCGGCAGTACCGCCGCCGGCAGAACGGGGGCCAGTTGGCTCAACAGCAAAAATACAAAGACCTGTGCAAACAGCAGGATCTCAAACAGCACCAGCAGCACGTTGCGCGCCGTCGTGCGGCCCTGGGTCTGCAGCGTGCCGACCCAAAGCGCGGTCCCGGCCAGCAGCAGCGCCACCCCCAGCCCCGGCAGCGGATGGCGCGAAAACCCGTACAGCCAGGCGCGGCTGGCACGCTCCGGCGGGAACAGCGTAAACGTCAGCCAGTTCACCAGCAGTGTGCCCCCGTGGGCCAGCAGCGCAAGGGCCGCCCAGGCCGCCGCGACCCCGCCCCGCAGCGCGCGGCGGGTAGCGCCCAGGCTCAGCGCCAGCGGGCAGTAGGCGGCGGTGGCTTGGGCGGCGCACAGCGCCGCCACCAGAGAAAACGCAAAGCTGCCGCCCGTCAGGTAGGTGCCAAACAGGCTGTCGGCGCCAAACAGCAGGCACAGCCCGCACAGCGCCGCGTACAGTACCAGCAGCGTGCCCATCATCTGCAGCGGGGTCAAAAGCAGCAGCCACAGCGTCTTTTTCATCTCAGCGGCCCTCCTGTTCATGCCCGCACAGCGCCACAAACACCTGTTGCAGCGTCACTGCGCCGCAGTCCACGTCCAGCCCGCGCGCGGCGACCGCCCCGGCCGGGGCGCGCACCGCACACATCGTCTGGCGGCCCAGCGTCTCGGTGCGCAGCACGGCGTACCCTTCGCAGGCGGCGGCCACAACGTCGTCGCGGCCCGACACCGTGCAAAACTGCGCCAGCAGCGCGTCGGCGTCGCAGTCCTCGATCAGGCGGCCCTCTTTTAAGATCAGCACCCGGTCAAACACGGTGGACGCTTCCTCCAAAATATGGGTCGAGATCACAAAGGTGCGCCCGGTGGCGGCGTAGTCCTCCAACAGCAGGCGGTAAAAATCCTCCCGCGCGACAACGTCCAGCCCGGCCGCCGGCTCGTCCATCATCGTGACGGGCGCGCGGCTGGCCAGCGCCAGCACGATGGTCACGGCGCTCATCATCCCCTTGGAAAGCGCGTTCAGCCGCTTTTTCTCCTCCAGGCCAAACTGCTTTATCAGTTCGCGGGCGTAGGCTTCGTCCCAGTGCGGGTAAAACAGCCGCCCGGCCCGCAGGTAGTCTTTTACGCGCATACCGGCGATGCTGGCGGCCAGCTTGCCGCCCAGTTCCCGGCTGAAACACAGCTCGCCCAGGGCGGTCTCATTCTCCCACACGGGGGCGCCGCCGTAGCAAACCTCCCCGGCATCCAGCGGGATCTGCGCCGTCAGCCCGGCCAGCAGCGTCGTCTTGCCCGCGCCGTTGCGGCCGATCAACCCGTAGATATGCCCCGGTTCCAGCGTCAGGCTCACATCGTCCAGCGCCGTCTGCCTGCCGTAGGTCTTGCGCAGGTTCGCGGCTGTCAAAATTTTGGGTTCCATTGCTCATTCCTCCTCTTCGCAGGCGTCGCGCAGCATGGCCTGCAATTCTTCGGCCGTCAGGCCCAGCTTGCGGGCTTCGGCGGCCAGGGGGCGCACATACTGCTGCAAAAATTCGCTGCGCCGTTTGGCGCGGATGCGCTCGGCCGCGCCCGGGGCCACAAACATGCCCAGGCCGCGCCGCTTGTACAGGATGCCATCCTCCGCCAGCAGGTTCAGCCCCTTGGCCCCGGTGGCCGGGTTGATGCGCAGCGTGCGCGCCAGTTCGTTGGTGCTGGGCACCTGCGTTTCCTCCGGGTAGATGCCGCGCAGGATGCCATCCTCCAGCATTTGGGCGATCTGCAAATAGATCAGGGTCTGTTCGTTCCGCATGGGGGCAGGGGCTCACCGCCTTTCGCTCCGGTTTATTGGTTCATTACTTGTGTAACTAACCATAGCACACAAGGCGGCAGGTTGTCAAGCAAAAACAACAAAAATTTTTCCGGCCGGCGCGGCGTCTTGCAAACATTTTGCCAAACTGTTACAATGACACTGTCTTTTATCCATAAAAGGGGGATCACCATGAACTGGCAGCAAGCCTGCGAACTGCCGTATTATGATGCCAACGATCTGGGGGCCGTCTGGTCGCCCGCGCAGACGGTGTTCAAGCTGTGGGCGCCCACGGCGTCGGCCGTCACCTTGCAGCTGTACGCCACCGGCACCGACGCCGAGCCCGGCGCCGCGCACCTGGGCAGCCACGCGCTGCAAGCGGCGGGGCAGGGGGTATGGGCCGCCACAGTCCCGGGGGATTTGAACGGTGTCTACTATGTATACCAGCTGCAATTCCCCGGCGGCCGCACGGCCGAAGCCGTCGACCCCTACGCCCGCGCGGCAGGGGCCAACGGGCAGCGCGGCATGGTCATCGACCTGGCGGCCGCCGCGCCCGACGGCTGGCAGGACGACCGCCGCCCCGACATCCCGGCCCACGCGCGCTGTGTGTGGGAGGTGCACGTGGCCGATTTTTCGGCCGACGCGCACAGCGGCGTGCCCGAAGCCTGGCGCGGCACCTACCTGGGCTTTGTGCCCGACGACACGACGCTGGACGGCGACGGCCGGCACCCCACCTGTGTAAACTACCTCAAGCAGCTGGGCGTCACGCATGTGCAGCTGCAGCCGATCTTTGACTACGCCACCGTCGACGAGACCGCCCCCGGCGGCTACAACTGGGGGTATGACCCGCTGAACTATAACGTGCCCGAAGGCTCCTACGCCACCAACGCGTTCGACGGTGCGGTGCGCGTGCGGGAATGCCGCGCCATGGTGGCCGCGCTGCACCGTGCGGGGCTGGGCGTCATCATGGACGTCGTGTACAACCACACCTATTACACCGACAGCTGGCTGGAGCGCACGGTGCCCGGCTACTGGAACCGCCAGTGGCCCGACGGGCGTACCACCAACGGGTCCGGCTGCGGCAACGACCTGGCCAGCGAGCGCCCGATGGTGCGCAAATACCTCGTGGACTCGGTGCTGTACTGGGCGAGAGAGTACCACGTCGACGGCTTCCGCTTTGACCTGATGGCGCTCGAGGACGTCGAGACGATGAACGCCATCCGCGCCGCGCTGGACGCATTGCCCGGCGGCGAGAACATCCTGATGTACGGCGAGCCGTGGACCGGCGGCGCGACCTATATGGAGGGCGGTGCGCGCCCCTGCGACAAGCGCGCCATCCCCGAACTCAGCGACCGCATCGGCTTTTTCTGCGACGATACGCGCGACGCCATCAAGGGCAACGTCTTTGACGCCGGCAACGCCGGGTACGTCAACGGCGCGCCGCAAAGCGGCTACGAAATTCTGCACGCCGTCGGCGCCTGGCGCAGCGGCGCGCACGGCATCGCGGTCAAGCGGGCTATGCAGGTGGTGCAGTATGTCTCGGCCCACGACAACTTCACCCTGTGGGACAAACTCGTCGCCGTGGGCCGCCGCGGCGACTACAACGCCGCCGATGCCGAGCTGCTGGCCCAAAACCGCATGGCGGCGGGCATTTTCCTGACCTGCCAGGGCCTGCCGTTTTTGCAGGCGGGCGAGGAGTTCGGCCGCACCAAATACGGTGACCCTAACACCTACCGCGGGCCGCGTGCGCTCAACACCCTGGACTGGACGCGCGCCCACCGGCCGGAGTTTGCGGCCCTTACGGCGTTTTACCGCGGGCTGCTGGCCATCCGCCGCGCCTACCCGCGCCTGACCGGCGCTTACGGCGACCCCGAGCCGTTTTTGCTGGCGCTGCCGGGGTGGCTCATCGGCTTTGTGCCCGAGACCGAGGGCAACGACCCCGCCGGCCAGCTGGCCGTATTTTACAACCCCGAACCCACGCGCCAGTGGGCGCCGCTGCCCAACGGCACCTGGCGCCGCCTGTGCGACGGCACCCACGCCGGAACCACGCCGTTTGGCCCGCTGTGCCGCGACGCGCTGGAACTGCCGCCGCGCAGCGTGACCATTTTGCTGGCGGAATAAACCGGCGCCGCACGCCCGTGACGGGAGCGTGCGGCGTTTTGCGGCCTAACGCTGGATGCGATCAAGATTGCCGAAGCATAACGCAAAACATAAAACAAGCCCCCGGGCAGCGGTACCATTCCGCCGTCCGGGGGCTATGATGTCGTGTCAGGCTGCCAGCCGCCGCAGCGCGCGGGCCAGGGGTGCGGCCAGCGCCGTCAGCACGGCGGCCAGCGCAAAGCTCGCCAGCAAAAATACCGGGAACCAAACCGCCAGCGGCGCGCCCGCGCGCCCGGCTGCCGGCAGCAGCACCAGCGTCAGCAGCACATGGTGTACCAGGTAGACGCCGTAACTCCACCCGGCGGCGCGGCGCAAAACGCCCCAGCTGCGTTGGGGCAGCCGCTGCCCCAGCGCGTACACCGCCCAAAACAGCGCGGCGGCCAGCGCCAGCAGCACCGCAAGGCGCAGCGCGTCCGGCGTCCAGGGCAGCAGCGCCAGGCAGGCCAGCGCGGCGGCGGCCAGGGCGGTTTTCTGCCGCGGCGCAAAACCGCTGCCCGCCCGCAGCCGCATGCCGAACCACACGCCCAGCGCAAACGCCGGCAGGCGGCCCAGCACGGTGTGGCCGGCCTCCAGCGGGGCGGGGCAGACGACCGGCCAGGCCAGCTGCAGCAGAAGCATCGCCGCCAGCAGCCCGCGCCGCCGGGCGCGGGCGTCCATGCACCAAAGCAGCAGCGGGAACACAAGGTACAACAGCAGGATCACGCCCAGAAACCACTCGCCGATCTTATAAAACGTGGCGGTCAGCGGGGCCAGGTAGCCGTCCAGCCCCAGTACCGAGAACACCACCCGCCAGCGCGGTACGTCGGGGTTGTTGCCGTGCAGCACCTCGCCGTACAAAAACAGCACGGCAAAGCCCAGCCAGAACGCCGGGTACATCGCCGCCGCGCGCCCCGCCAGGTAGGGCCGCCAGGCAAAGCGGCCCTGCCATTGCAGGCAGAGCGCCGCGCCCGAAAGCAGAAAAAACCACGCCAGCCCCACCTCGACCCAGTCGGCCATGCCGCGGCCGATGAGCGCCGCGGGCACCGCAAAGCCGCTGCGCGCGGCCTCGATGCAAAAGTGGTAGCACAGCACCGGCAGCAGCGCCGCCAGGCGGACCAGGTCCAGCCCGGGGCGGTAGTGGGCAGGCGTTTTCAGCATGGGGCACATCCTTTGCAGTTCAGTCGATTTTGCGCGCCAGCGCCGCGTTGAGCGCCGCGCCCAGGAAAAACAGGTTGATGATGATGTCCAGCCACAGGATCATCAGCACGATGGCGGTCAGCGAACCGTAGATGTACGACAGCCGCCAGAAATGTACGATGTAAAACGAGAACGCGCGCGAAAACACCACCCACCCGGCCGTGGTAAAGACCGTGCCGGGCACTTGGGGCCGCAGCGGGCGCTTGCCGCCCGGCATAAAGGTGTACATCAGCAAGATCAGCACAAACAGCACCGGGACCGCCAACAGGTCGCTGAAGCTGATCCAGCGGCCCAGCCAGTCCAGCAGGGCGTCCCAGGCGGGGTTTTCCACCAGCAGCGCGCGCAGCGGTTCAAAGATCGAGCGCAGGCCCTGCAGCAGCAATACGGCCAGCAGCAGCCCCTGGAACACGATGGTGTACACGACGGCCAGCAGCCGGTCGTACAGCGTAAAGCGCGCGCCGGGCGTCAGCCGCTGCAACCCTTTCTGGATCGCCGCCATGCCGCTGGAGGCCGAAAACAGCGTCGTGATAAAGGCGAACGACGCCACAAACGTCGTGGACTGGACGTTCAGGCTGTCCAGCACGCCCAAAATGGTGTCCTGGATCTCGGGCACGTGGGGCAAAAACTGGAACAGCAGCTCCGCCACATTGTCGATGGAATACCCCGGCAGGTGGTTGACCACCACCAGCACGCCGATCAGCAGCGGGAAGGACGCCGTCAGCAAAAACAGTGTGGCGCAGCCCGCAAACACCGGCATGTTGCGCCCCAAAAACGGACCCAACACCGCCAGTGTCAACGCTTTGGCGCGCTGCCAGGCAGGTTTCATGGGGGCGGCCTCCTCTCGCAGCAATGGTGATGCCCCTATTATAATATGCGGCGGCGGGGAAATCAACGCTGCGCAAGATTTGCACACCAAACAGCAACTCTTGCGCTTGCCAAAGCAAAAAACGGCGGTTATAGTAGAAACAGAAAAAACCGCGGCGGGTACAGGGCGCAAAAATTGCCCTTTTGCCCGCGCAGAAACAGGAGTTTTGTATGCAGACACGACCGAACGGCCGCCGCCTCACGGTGCGCGGCGAACTGGCGCTGGCTGTCGCCGTCGCCATCAACAGCTTTGCCGTGGCGGCTACGGTGTACGCCGGGCTGGGCATCTCGCCGGTGTCCAGCTTCCCGTATGCCGTCTCGCTGGTGTTCCCGTTTTTGACGCTGGGCACCTGGACCTACCTGTTCCAGGGGGCGCTGGTGCTCACGCTCATGCTGCTGCGCCGGCAGTTCGTGCCGTCGTACCTCTTCAGCTTTGTGGTGGGGTTTGTGTTCGGCACGCTGCTGGACGTCTACGGCGCCTGGCTGCCCTGCCTGCCCGACGCGCTGCCGTGGCGCATTTTGTACTTTGCGCTCAGCTGCCCGGTCGTGGCGCTGGGCATCGCGCTGTCCAACCGCTGCCTGCTGCCCATCATCCCCACCGACCTCTTCGCGCGGGACCTTGCGCAGATCCTGGGCAAGCCGTACCCGCGCGTCAAAATGACGTTTGACCTCACGGCCGTCGCGCTGTCGGTGCTGCTCACGGCCGGCGTGCTGGGGCAGCTGCAGGGCATCGGCGCGGGCACCGTCATCGGCGCGCTGACCTACGGCCCGCTGGCCGGTGTGTGGGGCAAATTCCTCGACAAACGGTTCACCTTCGTCTCGGTGCTGGCCCCGCAGGGCCCCGGGCAGGGCTAAGGCGCGGCGGCGGTTAAAAAAGTGTCAAAAAGGCTTGCGCGCGGCGCCGTTTGTGCGTATAATAGAAGCAGGCCAACAGGGGCACTGCCCCGGCAAAACTGGTAAAGAACATACCGAGAGGAGTTTTTACTATGGGTTTGGGTAAAAAGACCATCGATGATGAGAATTACGCCGGCAAGCGCGTGCTTGTCCGCTGTGATTTCAACGTCCCGATGAAGGACGGCGTCATCACCAACGACAACCGCATCAACGCGGCGCTGCCGACCATCCAGAAACTGGTCAAGGACGGCGCCAAGGTCATCCTGTGCAGCCACCTGGGCAAGCCCAAAAACGGCCCCGAGGCCAAGTTCAGCCTGGCTCCCGTCGCGGTGCGCCTGAGCGAGAAGCTCGGCCAGCCCGTCACTTTTGCCGATGACGACGAGGTCGTCGGCCCGCAGGCCAAGGCCGCTGTCGCCACCATGGGGGACGGCGACGTCGTTCTGCTGCAGAACACCCGTTTCCGCAAAGAGGAGACCAAGAACATCGACACCTTCAGCGAGGAGCTCGCCTCGCTGGCGGACGCCTATGTGGACGATGCGTTCGGCTCCTGCCACCGCGCCCACTGCTCCACCGCCGGTGTGACCAAGTACGTGCAGGACACCGCCGTCGGCTACCTGATGGAAAAAGAGATCAAGTACCTCGGCAACGCGGTCAATGACCCCGAGCGTCCCTTCACCGCCATCCTGGGCGGCGCCAAAGTGGCGGACAAGCTCAACGTCATCTCCAACCTGCTCGAGAAAGTCGACACGCTGATCATCGGCGGCGGCATGGCGTACACCTTCCTCAAAGCCCAGGGCTATGAGATCGGCAAGAGCCTGTGCGACGACTCCAAGATCGACTACTGCAAAGAGATGATGGCGAAGGCCGAGGCCAAGGGCGTCAAGCTGCTGCTGCCCATCGACACCGTCTGCATCGACGATTTCCCCGACCCCATCGACGCGCCGGTCACCACCACCGTCGTGCCCGTCACCGCGATGCCGGCCGACAAAGAGGGCTGCGACATCGGCCCCGAGACGACGAAGCTGTTTGCCGACGCCGTCAAGGCCTCCAAGACCGTCGTCTGGAACGGCCCCATGGGCGTGTTTGAGAACCCGACCCTGGCCGCCGGCACGCTGGCCGTGGCCAAAGCGATGGCCGAGAGCGATGCCACCACCGTCATTGGCGGCGGTGACAGCGCGGCGGCTGTGCAGCAGATGGGCCTGGGCGACAAGATGACCCACATCTCCACCGGCGGCGGCGCCTCGCTGGAGTACCTCGAGGGCAAGGAACTGCCCGGCATCGCCGTCATCCAGAACGCGTGATCCCCGCAGGGCGCGGCGGCAGGGCCGCCGCGCCCTTTTTGATGCTGGCCCGTATGCATCCGGGCCAAAGTTTTGGAAGGAGTTTTTCTTATGGATAAGCAGAACCGCAAAGCCATCATTGCCGGCAACTGGAAAATGAACATGACCCCCACCGAGGCGGGCCACCTGATCGATGCGCTGATCCCCGCCGTGCAGGGCGCCGGCTGCGAAGTCGTCATCTGCGTGCCGTACACCGACCTGTGCGTGGCCGTGGCCAAGTGCAGCGGCACCAACATCCACGTCGGCGCCGAGAACGTCCACTACGAAAAATCCGGCGCCTTCACCGGTGAGATCAGCGCCGATATGCTGACCGACCTCGGCGTCGAGTACGTCGTCATCGGCCACAGCGAGCGCCGCCAGTACTTTGCCGAGACCGACGAGACCGTCAACAAGCGCGCCCGCGCGGCGCTGGCCGGCGGCCTCAAGCCCATCATCTGCGTCGGCGAGAGCCTGGCCCAGCGTGAGCAGGGCGTCACCGAGGAACTCGTCCGCCTGCAGGTCAAGATCGCGCTGCAGGGCGTCACGGCCGAGGAACTCAAGAACGTCGTCATCGCCTATGAGCCCATCTGGGCCATCGGCACCGGCAAGACCGCCACGGCGGACCAGGCGCAGGAAGTCTGCGCGGCCATCCGCAACGTTGTGGCCGAGCTGTACGGCGCGGACGCCGCCAAGGCGCTGACCGTGCAGTACGGCGGCAGCATGAACGCCAAAAATGCCGAGGAACTGCTCAGCAAGCCCGACGTCGACGGCGGCCTCATCGGCGGCGCGTCGCTCAAGGCCGACCAGTTCGCCGTCATTGTCGACGCGGCCACCAAGGGCTGATCTGCCCAAGGCCCTACCACAGCAGACGCTCCGGCAGCCCGGCTGCCGGGCCGTCTTTTGTAAGCCCCGGATTTTGTACCGCATAAGGAGATTGTACCCGTATGAGCAAAAAACCTGTCCTTCTCTGCATCATGGACGGCTTTGGCTGGACGCCGGCCGACACCTTCGGCAACGCTGTCACCACCGCCAACACGCCGCGCCTGGATGAGATCTTTGCCAAATACCCCATGACGACCATCAACGCCTCCGGCATGGCCGTCGGCCTGCCCGACGGCCAGATGGGCAACTCGGAGGTCGGCCACACCAACATGGGCGCCGGCCGCATCGTCTACCAGCAGCTGACCCTCATCACCAAATCCATCCAGGACGGCGAGATGAAGCGCAACCCCGTCCTCGTCAACAACATGAAAGCCGCCATCGACGCCGGCAAGGCCATCCACCTGATGGGCCTGGTGGGCACCGGCGGCGTCCACAGCCATGCCGACCACTGGTTCGGCGTGCTGGATATGGCCAAGCACATGGGCGCTGACAAAGTCTATCTGCACTGCATCATGGACGGCCGCGACACCGACCCCCACTCCGGCGAGGGCTTCCTGGCCGATCTGCAGGCCAAGCTCGACGAGCTGGGCATCGGGCAGATCGCCACCGTCACCGGCCGCTACTACGCCATGGACCGCGATAAAAACTGGGACCGCGAAGAGAAAGCCTACGCCGCCTTTGTCTACGGCGAGGGCAAGCGCGCCGCCAACGCCAAGGAAGCCATCGAGCAGAGCTACGCCGACGGCGTCACCGACGAGTTCGTCGTGCCCGTCATCACCTGCGAGGGCGGCCGCGTGCAGGAGGGCGACACCGTCATCTTCATGAACTTCCGCCCCGACCGCGCCCGCCAGATGACCCGCATCTTTGTCGACGACGCATTTGACGGGTTCGAGCGCCGCTACGGCCGCTTCCCCGTGCACTACGTCTGCATGGCCGAGTATGACGCCACCATGCCCAACGTCGAGGTCGCCTACCCGCCTGTCGAGCTGAAAAACGTCCTGGGCGAGTGGCTGTCCGCCCACGGCAAGACCCAGCTGCGCATCGCCGAGACCGAGAAGTACGCCCACGTCACCTTCTTCTTCAACGGCGGCGTCGAGGCCCCCTACGCCGGCGAGGACCGCAAGGTCATCCCCAGCCCCAAGGTGGCCACCTACGACCTCAAGCCCGAGATGAGCGCCCCCGAAGTGGCCGAGGAATGCGCCAAGCGCATCGAGAGCGGCAACTACGACGTCGTCATCCTCAACTTTGCCAACTGCGACATGGTCGGCCATACCGGCGTGTTTGACGCTGCCGTCAAGGCCGTTGAGGCCGTCGACGCGGCCGTGGGCAAGGTCGTGGACGCCACGCTCAAGATGGGCGGCGTCGTCTTCCTGACGGCCGACCACGGCAACGCCGAGAAGATGGAAAACCCCGACGGCACCCCCTTCACCGCACACACCACCAACGTGGTGCCGTTTGCGGTCATCGGCGCCGGCGACGTCAAACTGCGCGAGGGCGGCTGCCTGGCCGACATCGCTCCCACCATGATGCCCTACATCGGCCTGCCCACCCCGCCGGAGATGACGGGCAAGAGCATCATCGTCGAATAAGCGCCGCAGGGTACGGCATCCCCCCGCATCAACAAAGCAAGCCCGCCGCACAAGAAATTGTGCGGCGGGCTTTTTGCGCATAGAAAGCGGGGGGACCGTTTTTTACGCGCCGGACAGCGGCGCCAGCAAAGCAGCGCCCACATACAACAGGTACAGCGCCAGGCAGGCGGCGCCCTGCCAGCGGTGCAGCCGGCGGCGCAGCAGCGGCGGCAGCAGCAGTACCAGCGCCAGCACGGCCAGCACCGGCAGGTCGTAGTGGCGGTACTGCGCGCCGAACGGCAGGCGCTTGCGGTACATCAGGCTGGAAAACGGCAGCGCCAGCGTCAGGTTCAAGATCGCGCCGTTCAGCAGCTGCAGCGGCAGCGTGCTGGGCGGGAAATACCGGCACCGCACCGAGAATTTCTTCCACACCGAACCCAGCGGGTGGTCCAGCGCGTCGGCCAGCAGCGGCAGGCAGAACCCAAAGCTGATGAGCGTGGCGGCCCACAGCGCCTGGATGGTGCCGGTCACGTCGGCCAGCGTTGCGGTGCTGTACACCAGCGCCTGCGCCCCGGCGGCCAGCAGCGCCAGCCCGCCCACGACGCCGGCCAGGTTTTTCAGCGCGTTGAACACGCTCATCACGGGGAAAGCCATCGTGTGCGCCGTATAGCCGTAGGTGGCGGCAGGGTCGCGCGCCGGCGGGGCCTCGGGGGCGGGCGCGGTGCTTACAAAGTGCAGCCCCTCGCCGTAGATGTAGCGGCGCTGGTAGACGATGCTCAACAGCACAAACAGCACAAACAGCCCCATCAGCAGGCCGGTGCCGGTATAGCTCAAGGTGCCGTCGCGCACAAACGCGGCCAGCACGGCGCAGGCCGCCAGCAAAAGCAGGCATTTGCGGCAAAACTCGCCGCGGTCCACCGTCACGGTGTGGCGCGGGTTCAGCAGGCAGACGGCCAGTGCCAGGCCTACGTTGGCCACCGCACCGGCCAGCGCCGTGCCCACCGCCAGCGACGTGACCGAAAGCCCCGCCGCCAGCAGCGCCAGCACCAGCTGCGGCAGCGCCAGGCAGAAAGGCGCCACCGTGCCGCCCACCACCCACATCGGGAAGCCGCACAGCGCGCAGCACCACGTCGTGCAGCGCCCGGCCAGCCGGCTGCCGACGGCGGTCAGCACCAGGCCCAGGCCGTAGACCAGCAATGTCAGAACAAGAATGGACATCCGCAATTCCCCAAAACGGGCAGTGCGCCAGGACCCTGGCACACTGCCCGTCGTTTGTATCGGTTTAGTACGCGACGCCCCACACGACCATCGTCTTGGCGGGCTTGCCGCAGACGGGGCACACGTCGGAAAGATGCTCCTGCGCAAAGGGCATGCAGCGGCTGGAAAGCCCGGCCTGCTCTTTCATCGCTTCCTCGCAGGCCAGCTCGCCGCACCACATCGTCTTGATGAACCCGGTCGAGGCCGCCGCTTTCTGCTTGACTTCCTCCATCGTGGTGGCGCTGGTGGTGCGCGCCTCGCGGTTTTGCAGCGCGCGGTCGTACAGCGCCTTGGCCAGCGCGTCCAGCGCGGCAGGCACGGCCGTCGTCAGGTCCTCAAACTTGACGAACTGCTTCTGGCGGTCGTCGCGGCGCACCAGCACGCACTGGCCCTGCTCGATGTCGCGCGGGCCGACCTCGATGCGCAGCGGCACGCCTTTCATCTCCCACTGGCTGAACTTCCAGCCGGGGGCTTTGTCGCTGTCGTCCACCTTGACGCGCACGAGGCCCTTGAGGCTTTCGGCCAGCTCGCGGGCTTTTTCCAGCACGCCGGGCTTGTGGGCGGCCACCGGCACGATGACCACCTGCACAGGCGCGATGGCCGGCGGCAAGATCAGGCCGTCGTCATCGCCGTGCGTCATGATGATGGCGCCGATCAACCGGCTCGACGCGCCCCAGCTCGTCTGGAACGGGTACTGCAGCGTGTTGTCGCGGCCGGTAAAGGTCACGTCGTAGGCGCGGCTGAACTTATCGCCAAAGAAATGGCTCGTGCCGCTCTGCAGCGCTTTGCCGTCCTTCATCATCGCCTCGATGGTGTAGGTGGCCTCGGCCCCGGCAAACTTCTCCTTGTCGGTCTTGCGGCCTTTCAGCACCGGGATGCACAGGTCCCGCTCGCAGAAATCGGCGTAGCAGTTCAGCTGCTGCTCGGTCTCGGCCTCGGCCTCGGCGGCCGTCTCGTGGATGGTGTGGCCTTCCTGCCACCAGAACTCGCGCGTGCGCAGGAACGGGCGGGTGGATTTCTCCCACCGCACCACGCTGCACCACTGGTTGTACAGCATCGGCAGGTCGCGGTAGCTTTGCAGGACATGGGCAAAGTGGTCGCTGAACATCGTCTCGCTGGTGGGGCGCACGGCCAGGCGTTCTTCCAGCGGTTCGCTGCCGCCCGCCGTCACCCAGGCTACTTCGGGGGCAAACCCCTCGACGAGCTC
>DXEI01000149.1 GCA_019115045.1 Candidatus Gemmiger excrementipullorum
GGGACCTTGTGTTCGTCTCGGGGCAGATCCCCGTCGACCCCGCCACCG
Source organism: Candidatus Gemmiger excrementipullorum (assembly GCA_019115045.1). Taxonomy (GTDB): domain Bacteria; phylum Bacillota; class Clostridia; order Oscillospirales; family Ruminococcaceae; genus Gemmiger; species Gemmiger excrementipullorum. The sequence continues at coordinate 49 of DXEI01000149.1, forward strand.
GCGCCATGCCGGCGGATGTGCGGGACCAGGCCCGGCAGAGCCTGGCCAACCTCAAGGCCATCCTGGCCGCGGCCGGCCTGGGCATGGCGGATGTCGTCAAAACCGTGGTGTTCCTGGCGGATCTAAACGACTTTGCCGCCGTCAACGAGGTGTACGCCGAGGCGTTTGCCCAGCCGTTCCCCGCGCGCAGCTGCGTGCAGGTGGCCGGCATCCCCAAGGGCGCCAAAGTCGAGATCGAGTGCATCGCGCGGCGTCCGTAAACGCGGGCGCACAAAAACGCCGCGCCCAGGGCAATGCCGGGCGCGGCGGAAACGCCGGGGCTTACAGCTGCACCCCGCCTTTGAGCAGTTCAATAAACTGCTTGGCCACGCGGGGGCTGCGGCCGCCGGCGCGCAGGGCGAACGCTTCACCCTTGATGTACAGCTGGTCGCTGGGCATCTGCACGCCGTACTGGCGGGCCAGTTCCAGCAAAATGGCCTCGTAGCGCACCTTGTCCGGCTGCTGGAAGGTCACCGTCAGCCCGAACCGGGCCGAAAGGCTCATCAGTTCCTGCCGCGTGTCGGACGCATGCAGGTCGTCGCCGGTGCGGTCGGTCATCGACTCTTTGACCAGGTGGCGGCGGTTGGACGTGGCGTAGACGGCCACGTTGTGGCTGCGCCCGCCGACGCTGCCCTCCAAAATGGCTTTCAGCGCGGCAAAGTTGTCGTCGTTGGCGGCAAAGCTCAAATCGTCGATGAACAAAATGAACTTCAGCGGGTTTTTGGCCAGGCTGTCCATCAGGGCGGGGATCTGGTACAGCTGGTTCTTTTTCACCTCGATCAGCCGCAGGCCCTCGGGCGCATACTCGTTGGCAATGGCCTTGACGGTGCTGGACTTGCCGGTGCCCGCGTCGCCGTACAGCAGCACGTTGTTGGCGGGGCGGCCTTCCAGCAGGGCGCGGGTGTTGGCCAAAATTTTCTCCCGCTCGCGCTCATAGCCCGGCAGCTCGTCCAGGCGCTGCGGGTCGGGGTACCGCACCGGGGCCAGGCGGCCGTTTTCCAGCGTGAACACATGGTGGCGCGCAAAGATGCCGTAGCCTTTCTGCCCCACCGCCGCGCGGCGCGCCGCGTAGGCGGCATGGAAATCGGCGTCGGGGGTCACCCGCCAGCGGGGCAGGTATTCCGGTGCGCCGTGGCAAACATCGTCCAGCCCGGCGCGGCCCAGCGCCTGCAAAAAGTCCAGCTCGCTTTCCAGCGCGGTTTCCAGCACGGGGCCGGCGTCGCCGCCCGCCGCCAGCCGCAGGCAGAGGTTCTCATCCTCCAGCGCGGCGTCCAGCAGGGCGTCGGTCCAGTTGGTGTTTTGGGCAAACAGCACGGCTTCAAACGCCGCCACCGCCCCGCCCAGCGCCGCCTCGTCGGCGGTCAGCGCGCCGCGCAGCGCGCGCAGCAGCGGGGTATCCAGCAGGCCGCGGAACACGACGAGCGCGTCGAGCCGGGCCAGCCATTCGTTTCGTTGCATAACTTTTTTCGATCCTTTCCCCAAGAGACTACTCTTCCAGTATAACGGGCGCCGCCCCAAGTTGCAAGTTTTCCACAAAAAAACTTGACAACCGTGGCAAAGTGCGGTATAGTTTTACCCAAATCCACAAATGCGTGGAAGGGAACAAGTAACGGTGCGTGACCGCCGCCAGAGAACTGCCGGGTGGTGCAAGGCAGCAGGGCAGGCGCACCGCGAAGTGATCCCGGAGCAGACCCGCCGAACACAGTCAGTAAGCGGGTACGGGCGCACCCGTTACCGTGCAGGGCTTTGTGCAAAGCCCGTCGAGGGGGGACGCATGCGTCCCAATAAGAGTGGTACCGCAGAGTGCTTTTGGCAGCCTTTGTCTCTTGGGTATAAGGGGCAAAGGCTGCTTTTTTTATCCGCTGCCAGGCGGCGGGCGCGGCCTTATACACAGATCAAGGAGGAGGAACAGCCATGAGACTCAACGGTTCGCAGATCTTTGTCGAAGTGCTGATCGAGCAGGGGGTGAACACGCTGTTCGGCTACCCCGGCGGGTCGGTGCTCAACCTGTACGACGCGCTGTACCAAAACGCCGACCGCATCCACACGGTACTGACCGCGCACGAGCAGGGCGCCGCCCACGCGGCGGACGGCTACGCCCGCGCCACCGGGCGCACCGGTGTGGTGCTGGCCACCAGCGGCCCCGGCGCCACCAACCTCGTCACCGGCATCGCCACCGCCTACATGGACAGCGTGCCCCTCGTCGCCTTTACCGGCAACGTGCCCACGACGCAGCTGGGGCGCGATTCCTTCCAGGAAGCGTACATCGAGGGCATCACGATGCCCATCACCAAGCACAACTACACCGTGCGCCGGGTCGAGGACCTGGCCGACACGATGCGCGCAGCCTTCCGCATCGCGCAGCAGGGCCGCAAAGGCCCCGTCCTCGTCGACATCCCCAAGGACGTCACCGCCGCCGAGTGCGAGTACACCCGCCAGCCGCCGGAGCTCATCCGCACCGTCACGCGGTACGACCTTGACGACGTCAAGGCGGCCGCCGCCATGATCAACGCGGCCGCGCGCCCCATCGTCGTCTTTGGCGGCGGCGTGCGCAGCGCGGCCGGCTGCCAGCCGCTGCGCGACCTGCTGGAAAAAACCGGCATGCCCGCCACCTACACGCTGATGGCCGCCGGCGTGCTGGGCTATGGCGAGCCGCACAGCCTGGGCCTGCTGGGCATGCACGGCTGCTACGCCGCCAACAAGGCCGTCAACGAGGCCGACCTGCTCATCGCCGTCGGCACCCGCTTTTCCGACCGCGTGGCGCTCAACCCGGCCAAGTTCGCCCCGCACGCCAAAGTCATCCAGATCGACATCGACCCCAGCGAGCTGGGCAAGAACGTCGCGGTGGACCTCAGCCTGGCCGGCGACGCCAGCTACATTTTGCAGGCCATCCTGCCTTTTGTCGAAAAGACCGAGCACAAGCTGTGGATGGAACAGATCCGCGCCTGGCAGAAAAACGACTACAAACCCGTGGACAGCGACACCGAGCTGCGCCCCCACCAGCTGATCGAGGAGATCTGCCGCCAGGCCGGGCCGGACGCCGTCTATGTCACCGACGTCGGCCAGCACCAGATGTGGGCGGCGCAGTACCTGCACCACACCCACAGCCGCGGCTTTTTGACCAGCGGCGGCCTGGGCACCATGGGCTTTGGCTACGGCGCGGCCATCGGCGCGCAGATGGCGCTGGGCCGCAACGCCCGGGTCATCATGCTCACCGGCGACGGGTCTTTCCACATGAACCTCAACGAGGGGTGCACGGCGGTCAGCTACGGGCTGCCCATCATCACCGTCATCTTCAACAACCAGGTGCTGGGCATGGTGCGCCAGTGGCAGACAGCGTTTTACGGCAAGCGCTACGCCGACACCGACCCCCACCGCCGCACCGATTTTGTCAAACTGGCCGAAGGTTTCGGCGCCAAAGGCTACCGTGCCGCCACGCCGGAGGAGTTCAAGGCCGCCTTTGCCGACGCGCTGAAACAGGACGGCCCCAGCTGGATCGACTGCCGCATCGGCAAGGACGAAAAGGTGCTGCCCATGATCCCGGGCGGCGGCACTGTCCAGGATATTTTGATGGAGTAAGGGGGTACCGCCATGCAAACCGTACAGCCGACCGCCACCACCAGCCCGCGCCGCGTCATCAGCCTGCTGGTCGACAACCAGAGCGGCGTGCTCGCACGCGTCGCCAGTTTGTTCAACCGCCGCGGCTTCAACATCGACACGCTGACCGTGTCCGAGACCAACGACCCCAAGATCAGCCGCATCACCGTCACGCTGCGCGGCGACGAACAGGCCCTGCGCCAGCTGATCCTGCAGACCGAGCGCCTGGAAGTCACCCGCCAGATCTTTGAGCTGGACCCCGCCAACAGCCTGCTGCGCGAGCTGCTGCTGCTCAAAGTGGCGTGCGACAGCAAAAACCGCGCCGAACTGCGCGAGATCGCCAGCATCTACAAAGCCAAGATCATCGACCTTTCGCCCGACAGCATGGTGCTGGAACTGACCGGCAAGCCGGAAAAGATCGACGCCTTCCTGACGATGTTCAGCGAATACGAAATTCTGGAGCTCTGCCGCACCGGCGTCACGGCGCTGGAACGCGGCGGCAAGCACCAGCACATGCAAAAGCCGCGGCAGGAAGTCCGCGCCGCGCAGTTCCCGCTGCCCGGCAGCCCGTCCGCCCGGCCGTAACCAAGGTTTCCTATAAAATTTACCATACAACGTTCACAAAAAAGGAGTAGATCACCATGGCCATCCACAAGTATTATGATTCCGACTGCAACCTCGGCATGCTCGACGGCAAGACCGTCGCCGTCATCGGCTTCGGCAGCCAGGGCCACGCCCATTCCGAGAACCTGGCCGAAAGCGGCGTCAACGTCGTCGTCGGCCTGCGCAAGGGTTCTTCCCACTGGGAGAAAGCCGCCGAGTTCGCCGCCCAGCACCCCAACTTCAAGGTCATGGAGGTCGAGGAGGCCGCCGCAGCCGGTGATATCGTCATGATGCTGGTGCCCGACGAACTGTGCGCCGATATCTACAACAAGCAGGTCGCCCCCCATATGACCGAGGGCAAAGCCCTGGCGTTCGCCCATGGCTTCAACATCCACTTCAAGACCATCACCCCGCCCAAGAACGTCGACGTCATCATGATCGCCCCCAAGGGCCCCGGCCACATCGTCCGCCGCCTGTATACCGAAGGCGAGGGCTGCCCGTCCCTGATCTGCGTCGAGCAGGACTACACCGGCAAGGCCAAGGACATCGCGCTGGCTTACGCTTCCGGCATCGGCGCCGGCCGTGCGGGCATCCTGGAGACCACCTTCAAGGAGGAGACCGAGACCGACCTGTTCGGCGAGCAGGCCGTGCTGTGCGGCGGCGTCGTCGCCCTCATGCAGGCCGGCTTCGAGACCCTCGTCGACGCCGGGTACGACCCGCGCAACGCCTACTTCGAGT
>DXEI01000016.1 GCA_019115045.1 Candidatus Gemmiger excrementipullorum
GAACCGAAAGGAAGTGAACCCGGCGCGGTGGCAGGCCGCCTGCGCCAGCACCTGTTCACGGTCCGACAAAAAGCCGGTATACCGCGGGATCGACCGGCTGCCGGCGACGCGGCACAGTTCTTCGACGCGGCGCATCAGCCAGCGTTCCTCCTCATTCTGCGGCGGCACAAAGCCGCGCGCAGCCGGGGCAGGGTCAGAAGAATACGCCATTATTCTCCAGCTCGTCGATCAGGTCGCCCATGATATCGACATTGTACGGCGTGATGATGAAGGTGCTGGTCGCCACACGCTTGATCTGCCCGTTGTTGGCGTACGCCACGCCGGACAAAAAGTCGATCAGCCGGCGGGAGACCTCTTTGCCGGTAGATTCCAGGTTGAGCACAACGGTGCGTTTGGCATTGAGCTGGTCGGCAATGGCCGAGGCATCCTCAAACCGTTCGGGCTTGACCAGCACCACCTGCAGCTGCGTGGTCGCGTTGATGTTGACCACCTTGTTGCTGTGCTGCTGCTTTGCCTCTGCCTGGGCGTAATTCTGCGCGGCAGCGCCCGGGTCGCCGGCAAAAATTTCGTCCTCGGTATCGTCCAGGTAGGCGTCGCCTTCCGGGTCGATACCGAGCTTGCTTTTCAGGCTGTCAAACATAGACATGGTCGTTTCTCCTTTGGTGCAATGCGCAGGGCATGCCTTTGCGCACAGTTACAGCAATATATACTCCATATTATCCTGTATTGCGGCGCTTGTCAATATAAAACAAGCAGAAACTGCCTTTACAGCAGCTTGCCGTCCTCGAGGCCGGTGCCCTGCACGATGATCTCGTCATACAGGCGCACCTCGTTGTCGGTGCCGATCTTTCCGTCGTCGGGGATCAGGATATAGCGGTCATCCTCATACAGCGTGGTGATCTTTAAAAAGCGCTGCAGGTTGCCGTATTTGACATACACGCCCCGGTCGCCGTCCACGATGTGCAGCGCGTCCTTATCGATGCGGATGCCCTCATAGGTGCGGATGTCGACCTTGGCGGTCTCCTCGCCAAAGCTCAGGATCTCGGCGTTGATGCTCTGGCAGGAAAACACCAGCTTGGCGACGCCGGCTTCCTCGTCCACCGTGCACTCGGCAACGCCGGCCGAAAGCGGCGTGTTCTGTTTGCCCGGTACGCTGATCATCACCGACGTGATGCCGTCAAACCGCGCCGCAGTCTCGAGGTCGCACACCGTATAAAATTTCCAGCTGAACCCGGTGGCGATCTGCCCGGCGCGTTCGGTATCCGCCGCCGGGAACCCGTCCGCCAGCATCTGCTGCAGCTCTGCCGGCGATGCGGCGTCCAGCGCCGCCGGGTCGGTCGTGATGGCCGGGGCCGCCGTCACACTGCTGAAATAGCCGTTGGTCTCGGCCGTGATGGTCTGCAACGCGCTGAGCTGGGCGTAGATCTCGTCATACTCTGCCTGCAGCGTTTGCAACGCCGCGTCATACCCGCCGGACTGCCCGGTGCTGACCTGCAGCCGGTTTTGTGCCAGCAGGAAATCGTCCTCTGCCGCGGCAAGGTCTGTGTAATCGTCGGTATCCAGCCGGTCCAACAGGTTGTACAGCGCCTGTTTGGTCTGCGTTGTCAGCACCGAAAGGTCGCTGCCCACCGCATTTTGCGATTTGCTCAGCAGGTCGATCGTGCGGTCCAGGCGGTCGAGGCGTTCGCGCAGAAGGCCCTGCGCGTCGTCGGTGTAATACTCGGCCAGGACGGTGCCCTTGCTGACGCGCTCGCCATCCTGCACGAGATAGCCAAGTTCCCCGCTGCCAGGCACCGAGACCGCGTCAAAGGACACAACGCCGTCCAGCAGTACGCTGTCGGCCATCGTGTAGGCGATGGCCGTCTCGGTCTTGTACGAGCGGTGAAAAATCGCAAAGCACTGTACGACGATATACAAAGTGAGGGCTGCCAACAGCGCCATGCCGGCCGCGCGCAGCAGTTTGGCCGCGCCGGCGCCCTTGCGGGTCGGTTCCATGCAGTCCCCCTCCTTTGGTTCTTACGTTTGCAAAAATGCCTGCACAGCCCGGCAGGCGCGTTCGGCTGCGTTTTCCTCGTCTACGTACAGCCAAAGTACGTCCGGCTGACGCCGGAACCAGGTCAGCTGGCGCTTGGCATAGTTGCGCGTCGCCTGCTTGAGGGCGGCTACGCACGCCGGCAGCGTCTGCTGCCCGGCAAAGTACGGGAAAAACTCTTTGTAGCCGATGGCCTGCGCCGCCGTGCGGTAGCGTTCGCGGTTTTGCCAGACCTGTTCGGCTTCCGCCAGCAGGCCGTCCGCCATCATGCGGTCGACGCGCCGGTCGATGCGCGCATAGAGCGCCGCGCGGTCCCGGCAGGTCAGGCAGAGGCAGAGCGCGCGGTAGGGCGGCGTTTCCGGCCGCGCCTGTTTTTGCTGTTCGCTCATCTTGCGGCCGGTCAGCGCATACAGTTCCAGCGCGCGGATCACCCGCGTAAGGTTGTGGGGGTGGACCTTGGCCGCATAGGCGGGGTCCACCGCCTGCAAGCGCGCATACAGGGCGTCCGGCCCGTGCTGCTGCGCTTGCTGCTGCAACGCCTGCCGCAGCGCAGGGTCACTGGGTTCCGGGGCAAAGCGGATGCCCTGCAGCAAACTGGTGATGTACAGCCCCGTGCCCCCCACCATCAGCGGCAGGCGGCCGCGCGCCGTGATCTCAGCGATCTTAGCGGAGGCCACCGCCGTATATTCCGCCACGCTGTAGGGTGCTTCCGGCGGCAGAAAGTCCAGCAGATGGTGCGGTATGCCCGCCTGCTCCTGCAGCGTCGGCTTGGCGGTGCCGATGGAAAGGGTGCGGTAGATCTGCATGGAATCGGCGTTGATGATCTCGCCGTCAAACGTTTTGGCCAGCGTTACCGCAAGCGCCGTTTTGCCGGTCGCCGTCGGCCCGCCGACAGCCACGACCCGGGGACGTTCACACAAGGCGTCCAAACTGTTTTTCCAGCTCCTTCCGGGTGATCTTGAGCACGCAGGGGCGGCCATGCGGGCAGAACGGAGGGACGGTGCCGTCCATGATCTTTTGCGCCAGCGCCAGCATCTCGGCTTCCGTCGTGCGGTCCCCCGCCTTGATGGCGGCGCGGCAGGCGATGGAATGCAGCACCCACTCGGTCTTTTCGCGCAGGGCGCTGCGGCCGCCCTCGGCCAGGTGGGCCGCCAGCTCCACGACCATATCCTCGACATCGTCGACCGCCACGTCGGCCGGCACGGCGCGCACGATGACGGTCGCGCCGCCGAAGTCCTCGGCTTCGAGGCCGGCGTCTGCCAAAAGGTCCCGGTTTTGCAGCAGCGCCTGTTTTTCGGCCGCCGTCAGGTTGACCTGCACCGGCACCAGCAGCATCTGCGCCGGCACATGGCCGTAGTCCTGCGCGAGCTTTTCAAACAGGATGCGCTCATGCGCGGCGTGCTTGTCGATCAGGCAGAGCTCCGCGCCGCGCTCGGTAACGATATAGGTTTTGAACACCTCGCCCACCAGACGCAGCGGTTCCGGCGCGGCAGGTTCCATGGCGATCTGCTGCGGCGGTTCCGGGTCGATGGCCGGCAGCGCGCTCAAACCCGGCGCTGCGGGCGCCGGGGGCTGCGGCGCTTCGGTTGCAGCCGGTGCGGCAGCTTGCGGCACGGGCGGTTCTTCCAGCACCGTGCCCTGCGGCGGCAGGGGCTGCGGCGGCGTAACCTCCGCGGCCGGCAGATCGGGCAGGATGTCCAGCAGCGCTTCGTTCAGCGACTGCATGGCAGCTTCCGGCTGCATCGGTTTGGCGGGCGGGGGCGGCGTGCCGTAGGCTGCGCGGGCCGAACCCAGTTCTATGCTTCCCTGCCCTGCCGGCGGTTGCAGGCCCGGCACTGCGCGCGCGGGCACGTCCTCGACCAGTTTGCGGGCAGCGCGGAACTCGGCCGCCGACATCGTGGCAAAGCCGCGCTGGCCCGCCGAGGCGGCCGTTGCCGCGGGCGGCGTCTTAGGGGCGGGCGCTTTTTGCGCGCCATGATTCCCCTGGTCCAGCGTAAAGCGGCATTCGCCGCTGCCGGGGGCCGCCAGCGCCGTGCGCACCGCACGGTAGACAGCGTCGAAGACATCGCTCTCGCGTGAGAAGCGGATCTCGGTCTTGGCCGGGTGGACGTTGACGTCCACGAGCTCGGCCGGCATGTCCAGCCGCAGCACCGCGCCCGGGAACTTGCCCTGCATCATGGTGCCCTTGTAGGCGTTTTCCAGCGCGGCCATCATCGTGCGGTTTTTGACATATCGCCCGTTGACAAAGAAATGCTGCGCGCCGCGGCTGGCGCGGCAGGCGCGCGGCGGCGTGATGAGGCCGCTGACACGGTACACCCCGCTGCTGCCGTCCACTTCCAGCAGGTCGCGGGCAAACTCCCGCCCCAGCACGGCGTAGACTGCGCTGCGCAGGTCGCCATCGCCGGGGGTCAAAAACTGCTGTTTGCCGTCTTTGACCAGGCGGAAGCTGATCTCCGGGTGGGAGAGCGCCGCGTGCAGCACCGTCTCGCCCACGTAGGTGCCCTCGCTGACGTCCTTCTTGAGGAATTTCATCCGTGCGGGGGTGTTGTAGAACAGGTCGCTGACGGTGATGGTGGTGCCCACCGGGCGCGCGCCCGGCTCGATGCCCTGCGGCTCGCCGCCCTCGATGCGGTAGCGGCAGGCGTACTCGTCCTGCTCGGTGCGGGTCAGCACCTCCACCCGGGCCACGCTGGCGATGGAAGCCAGCGCCTCGCCGCGGAAGCCCAGCGTATGGATGTGTTCGAGGTCCTGCGCCGTGGCGATCTTGCTCGTCGCATGGCGGACGAACGCTTTGTCGATGGACTCTGCCTCGATGCCGCTGCCGTTGTCGGTGACCTGCAGCCGGGCGATGCCGCCGCGGTCGGCGGCCAGCGTGATCTGGGTCGCGCCGGCGTCGATGGCGTTTTCCAGCAGTTCTTTGGCCACCGAGGCCGGCCGCTCGACGACTTCGCCTGCGGCGATCAGTTCTGCGGTGTGCTTGTCCAGCACGCGGATCTCTGCCATGCGGTTCACCTGCCTTTACTTGTCCAGGGTATTTTTGAGTTCGTACAAAAAGTTCAGCGCTTCCAGCGGGGTCAGCGTCTCGATGTCGACGTTGTGGAGCTTTTCCACCACTTCGCTGGGCACGACGGGGTTGTTGTAGGCTTCCACCGTCTCAAAATCCAGCTGCAAGGTCTGGCGGCGGCCCGGGGCGCTGGCTTCCAGCTGGCGCAGCACGGCGTGCGCGCGTTTGGTGACCCCCGCGGGCAGCCCCGCCAGCTTGGCGACCTCGATGCCGTAGCTGTCGTCGGCCGGGCCCGGCACGATGCGCCGCAAAAACGTGATGTCCTCGCCGCGCTTTTTGACGGCGATGTTATAGTTTTTGACGCCGTGGACGTCTTTGTCCATCCCGGTCAGTTCGTGGTAATGGGTGGCGAACAGCGTCTTGCAGCCGATGTTCTCGCAGATGTATTCTACCACCGCGCGGGCAATGCTCATGCCGTCAAACGTCGAGGTGCCGCGCCCGATCTCGTCCAAAATGACCAGGCTGTCTTTGCTGGCGTGGCGCAGGATCTCGGCCACTTCGGTCATCTCGACCATAAAGGTCGACTGCCCGGCCGCCAGATCGTCCGACGCGCCGACGCGGGTAAAGATGGCGTCCACCACGCCGATGCGGGCGCTGGCCGCCGGCACAAAACAGCCGATCTGCGCCATCAGGGCGATAAGCGCATTCTGGCGCATGTAGGTGGACTTGCCGGCCATGTTGGGGCCGGTGATCAGCAGCATGCGGTTCTCGTCCTCGTCCAGCAGCGTGTCGTTGGGCACGAACAGGCTGCCCTTGAGCATCTGCTCAATGACGGGGTGGCGCCCTTCGGCGATCTCGATCACGCCGCTTTCGTCGACTTCCGGCTTGACGTAGTTGTTTTGCAGCGCCGCCTCAGCAAAGGCGGCCAGCACATCCAGCTGGGCCACGGCCAGCGCCGTGCGCTGGATGCGCACGATCTGGGCCGAGATGGTGGAAAGCAGATCGGAAAACAGCTGGTGTTCCAGCGCCAGCAGGCGCTCGTTGGCGCCCAGGATCTTGTTTTCCAGCTCTTTGAGTTCGGGGGTGATGTAGCGCTCGCCCGTTGTCAGCGTCTGCTTGCGGGTAAAGGTGTCGGGCACCGAGTCGGCATAGGAGCGGCTGACCTCGATATAGTAGCCAAAGACCTTGTTGAAGCCGATCTTCAGCTTGGGGATGCCGGTCTCCTCACGCAGCTTGGCTTCGAGGCTGGCCAGATACCCCCGGCCGCCGTGCATGATGTCGCGCAGCTCGTCCACCTCGGCGTTGTAGCCGCTGCGGATGGCGCCGCCGTCCTTGAGCGTGGCCGGCGGGTCGTCGGCCAGCGCGGCGTTGATGTTTTGCAAAAGATCGTCCAGCGGGTCGATCTGCGCAGCCAGCTGTTCCAGCAGCGGCGCGCCGCAGCCGGCGGCCTGCTGTTTGACCTGCGGCAGCCGCGCGCAGGTATCGCCCAGCGCGCGCACTTCGCGCGGGGTGGCCGAGCCGTACAGGATGCGGGTGGCCAGCCGCTCGATGTCAAAGACATGGCCCAGCGCGTCCTTGAGGTCGGCGCGTGCCATGTTGGCGGCATACAGCGCCTGCACGGCGTCCAGGCGGGCGTTGATGGCCGCCGCGTCGACGAGCGGCTGTTCGATCCAGGCGCGCAGCATGCGCTTGCCCATCGAAGTTTCGGTCTTGTCCAGCACCCACAGCAGCGTGCCCTTTTTCTCGCGCCCGCGCATCGTCTCTGTCAGTTCGAGGTTGGCGCGCGTGACCGGCGAAAGGCGCATATACTGCGCGTCGGCGTAGTTTTCTACGGTTTTGATGCGCTCGAGACCGTGTTTCTGCGTCTCTTGCAGGTAGTCCAGCAGCGCCGCCACCGCATAGGGCACCAGCGCGTCGGCGTCGTAGCCCATCGCCGCGCGCCAGTCTGCGCCAAACTGCCGCGCCATCGTCGCCTCCATGACAGCGTCCTTGTAGCAGGCGTCCTCGCGCAGTTCCACCAGGGCGTTGGTGTGCTGCTTGATATAGGCCGTGACATCCTTGAAGTCCAGCATAGCCGGGCAGATCAGGATCTCGCTGGGCATGTAGCGGCTGAGTTCGGTGATGATGGCCCCGCCGATCTTTTCGGCGCTGAGCTCGGTCGCGCGCGCTTCGCCCGTAGAGATATCGGCAAAGCAGACGCCGGCCTGCCAGCGGCCGCGGCGACGGCGGCAGTAGACGCTGCACAGGTAGTTGTTTTTGTCGTCAGCGAGCATGCTGCTCTCGATGACGGTGCCCGGCGTGACGACGCG
>DXEI01000150.1 GCA_019115045.1 Candidatus Gemmiger excrementipullorum
GCGCACACCTTTTTGGGGCCGTGCTTTTCCTCGGCAAAGATCTGGGGGGCCAGCCGCTCGATGCTGCACAGCATCTCAAACTCTTCGTCGTAGCCTTTCTCGTAGGCCATGCGGCGGGCGTGGTTCTTTAAGATCTGCGCGCGCGGGTCGCTGACGGTATACACCGCGTGGCCCATGCCGTAGATCAGCCCGCTGCCGTCGCCGGCCTCTTTGCGCAAAATTTTGCGCAAAAATTCGCGCACCTCGCCGTCGTCAGCGGGGTTTTCGACGTGTTCCAAAATATAATCGAGCTGGTGCATGACCTTAAGGTTGGCCCCGCCGTGTTTGGGGCCTTTCAGCGCGCCGATGGCCGCCGAGATGGCCGCGTAGGTGTCGGTGCCGGAGCTGGACAGCACGCGGCAGGTAAACGTCGAGCAGTTGCCGCCGCCGTGGTCGGCGTGCACCAGCAGGCACAGGTCCAGCAGGCGCGCTTCCTCATGGGTGAACTTCTGGTCGGCGCGGTAGGTGCTCAAAATATGCTCGGCGGTGCTCTGCCCCTCGGTCGGCAGGTGGAAGTACATGCTGCTGCGGTCGTACACGCGGCGCTTGATCTGGTAGGCGTTGACCATCATCGTCGGCAGTTCGGCGATCAGGTTGACGCTCTGCCGCAGGATGTTGGGCAGGCTCAGGTCCTCGGCGTGTTCGTCGTAGCTGTACATCGCCAGCACGCTGCGCGCCATCTTGTTCATGATGCTGGGCGAGGGCGAGTTTAGGATCATATCGTCGGCAAAGCCGCGCGGCAGCTCGCGGTGGTGTTCCAGCAATTTGCAGAACCTGGCGTGCTGTTCGCGGTCGGGCAGCGCGCCAAACAGCAAAAGCCAGACCACTTCCTCAAACAAAAAGCGGTCGTGGTTGTCGGCTTCGGCCGCCAGCGTGTCGATGTCGATGCCGCGGTAGACCAGCCGCCCCGGGATGGGCACAACCGCGCCGTCGGGCGTTTTGTCGTAGCCGATGACGCTGGACACGTTGGTGATGCCCGCCAGCACGCCGGTGCCGTCGGGGTTGCGCAGCCCGCGTTTGACGCCCAGGCGGTCGGCCAGGGCCGGGTCCAGGTGGGCGTTGTGCTCCAGGTATTCATGGCAGAGCAGATCCAGTTCCTCCGGCTCCAGGGCCGGCACATCGGGGTAATACATCGGCGTACCCTCTTTCGTTTCGTTTTTGCGGCCCGGGCGGCCGCATAGTTTTATTTTATAACGGTTTTTTGCGCGCGTCAATACAAAGTTAAGAAAAGTTTTGCAAAAACTTTGCAAAACTTTATTTTATTAAGCGCAAAACGCCGCCGCGTTGACAAGCCCGCCCAAAGCGGGTATAGTGTTATTATATAAGTGTATGCATAAAGGCGGTGCAGCCGCACCGCTTGCCAACCCAAAGAACGGAGGGAACGACCATGAAACTGCATCCCCAGGGCGTCTACCTGGTCGGCGGCGCGCTGCAGCCGTCGGCCCCGGCCGGCGTGACCGAGGCCGAAGCGCGCCGCGGCACCATCGCCTATTCCATCCTGCAGGCGCACAACACCAGCGGCGACGACAAAGCGCTGCGCATGAAGTTCGACTCGATGACCAGCCACGACATCACCTATGTCGGCATCATCCAGACGGCGCGCGCCTCCGGCATGGAAAAATTCCCCCTGCCGTACGTCATGACCAACTGCCACAACAGCCTGTGCGCCGTCGGCGGCACCATCAATGAGGACGACCACCAGTTCGCCCTCTCGGCCGCGCACAAATACGGCGGCATCTACGTGCCGCCCAACATGGCCGTCATCCACAGCTATAACCGGGAAATGATGTCCGGCTGCGGCCGCATGATCCTGGGGTCGGACTCTCACACCCGGTACGGCGCGCTGGGCACCATGGCCGTGGGCGAGGGCGGCGGCGAGCTGGCCAAACAGCTGGTGGGCCGCACCTACGATATGGCCTACCCCGGCGTCGTGGCCGTCTACCTGACCGGCAAACCGCGCCCCGGCGTCGGCCCGCACGACGTGGCGCTGGCGCTGGTGGGCGCCACCTACGCCAACGGCTATGTCAAAAACAAAGTCATGGAGTTCATCGGCCCCGGCGTGGCCAATTTGTCGGCGGACTACCGCAACGGCATCGACGTCATGACGACCGAGACGACCTGCTGGTCCAGCGTCTGGCAGACCGACGCCGTGACGGAAGAATATTTCGCCCAGCACGGCCGCCCCGAAGCCTACAAAGAACTCAAACCCGCCGCCGTGGCCTACTACGACGGCTGCATCGAGCTGGACCTTTCCACCGTCGAGTGCATGATCGCCCTGCCGATGCACCCCAGCTACGCCTACCCCATCCGCGAGCTCAAGGCCAACGCCAAAGACATCCTGCATGAGGTCGAGGCCCGCGCCAACGAGCAGCTGGGCGGCAAGGTGCGCATGGACCTTACCGGCAAAGTGCGCCCCGACGGCAGCATCTATGTCGAGCAGGGCGTCGTGGCCGGCTGTTCCGGCGGCACGTATGAGAATATCTGCGCTGTGGCCGAAATTCTGCGCGGCAAAAGCTGCGGCAACGGCGTGTTCAAGTTCAGCGTCTACCCCGACAGCATGCCCACCTACCTGGAACTGGTCAAAAACGGCGCGGTGGCCGACATCGTATCGGCGGGCGGCATCTTCCGCGAATGTTTCTGCGGCCCCTGCTTCGGCGCGGGCGACACCCCGGCCAACGGCGAGTTCAGCATCCGCCACACCACGCGCAACTTCCCCAACCGCGAGGGTTCCAAGCCCGGCGAAGGGCAGATCAGCGCCGTGGCGCTGATGGACGCGCGCTCCATTGCGGCCACGGCGGCCAACGGCGGCGTGCTGACGGCGGCCAGCGAAGTCTGCGAGAGCGAGTACACCGCCCCCGCCTACCATTTTGATGAGGGCGTCTACGAAAAGCGCGTCTACAACGGCTGGGGCAAGCCGGAACCCGACTACGCGCTCAAGTTCGGCCCCAACATCAAAGACTGGCCCGAGCAGCCGCCCCTCAGTGACGACCTGCTCGTCAAGATCGTCAGCTATATCACCGACCCCGTCACCACCACCGACGAGCTGATCCCCTCGGGCGAGACATCGTCCTTCCGCTCCAATCCGCTGCGCCTGGCGGAGTTCACGCTCTCCCGCAAAGACCCGGCGTATGTGCCCGCCGCCAAGGCCGTGCAGGCGCTGGACGCCGCCCGCCGCGCCGGGGACATCCCGCAGGAAGTCGCCGGCGTCTACGCCGCGCTGGCCAAGGCGGGGTACACGCCCGACGCCGCGGCCACCAACATCGGCTCGGCCATCTTTGCCAACAAACCGGGCGACGGCTCTGCGCGTGAGCAGGCCGCCAGCTGCCAGCGCGTGCTGGGCGGCGCGGCCAACTTTGCGTGCGAGTACGCCACCAAGCGCTACCGCTCCAACTGCATCAACTGGGGCATGCTGCCCTTGCTGCTGGCTACGCCCAACGTGCTGGATAACGGCGACTACGTCTACCTGCCCGGCGTGCGCGCGGCGCTGCTGAACAAGGCCGACGAGCTGGAGGCCGTGGCCGTCAAGCCGGACGGCGGCATCGTCCGCTTTGCCGTGCGCCTGGGCGCGCTGACCGACGCCGAGCGCCAGATTTTGGCCGACGGCTGCCTGATCAACTACTACAAACACAACTGACCACCCCC
>DXEI01000151.1 GCA_019115045.1 Candidatus Gemmiger excrementipullorum
GTTGCCGTAACGGTCGTAGAGGATCGTCGTCTGGGCGTTTTTCTGGTTGTCGAGGTCCAGCACTTCGCCGTCATTCTCGGTGACCTGGACGATATACATCGCCAGCACGACGCCGGCCACGCTGCACAGCATGATGCCCACGCACAGCAGGCAGCCGATGAAGCGCAGGATCATGCCGGGGATGCTGCGGCGGCGTTTCTTTTTCTTTTTCGGGGGCTGGGACGCGCCGCCCTGCCCTGCCGCCCCTGCGGCCGGTTTTACGCCGTCCGTAGAAATGCGGCGTTCTTTTTTGGGTTCTATGGGAACCGCCTCCTTTGGATCGTATCGGAAGTGCCGCGCCGGAAGGCGTGGCACAAGTTCGCACAATGCTATAGAATGGATTATACCACAAACCCCCGCCAAAAGTACAGCCTGTAACGCAAAATTCACAAGTTTTTGTTTTTTTGGCGCAGCACCGCGCCATACTACCCAAAAAGGAGGGGTCTATGATGGAAAAACAGCCCAAAAAAGGCATGCGGCGCTATTTGTGGGCGCTGGGCCTGGCCGCCTTGGCCTGCCTGGCCGCGGCGCTGTGGTGGCTGTGGCGCGGGCGCAGCGCGCCGCCCGCGCCGCGCTACCTGTTAAAGGACAGCGGCGGGCATCTGGCGCTGTACGCCGGCGACGGCGCCGGGCCGCTGGCGCTGTACGACGAGGTCTACACCCGCCTGCTGCCGGAAGGCGACGTGCTGGCTTTGCAGCAGGGCGTGCCGGTGTACGACGAAGCCGAGCTGCAAAAACGGCTGGAGGATTACGGGCTGTGAACGCCCGCCGCCCCCCTGCCCCGCCGGCGCGCCTGCAATGCGGCGGCCCGGCGCACAAGAACCCCGCCGCGCGGCGCAGACTGTCGAAAACGTTAAAAACGTCGCCGTCGGCGGACATCTCCGGCCTAAGAGCCGGGCCTATGGCCCGGTTGGCCTCCGAAACGCGCCCGCGGGCGCAGTGCGCCGACGACGGCGACACCTACAGGGAAATTTTGCGGCAAATTGTGTGCGAGGCGCGTTAGCGACGAGTGCGCGGTTTGCCGTGAAATTTTGTCGAAGGCTGCAAAGCCGAGCGCCGCCTGCGGCGGATGCAGCGAGGCGGAGCAGGGGCAGCGGTCGCAGAGCGCAAGCGCCATACTTGGCGCGCCGCGCGATGCGGGCACCGCAACCCGGCCTCTCCAAAGGGGGAAATAGCCGCGTTAGGCACCGCCGGTCTCCGGCCTAAGAGCCGGGCCTATGGCCCGGTTGGCCTCCGACACGCCACTGCGGTGTCAGTGCGCGGCTGTTGCCCCCTTTGCAGCGTGTCGAGAAACTCGACACGCTGCACCGCGCGGCTTGCGCCGCGCGGCGTTTTATGGTATAGTGGTTTTGATAGATTTTGGCAAAAAAAGGAGTGCCTACTATGACCGAACAGGAAATTCTGGCCGCGGTGCAGGAGATCTTCCGCGATAATTTTGACGACGACAGCCTGGTGATCACGCGCGATACCTGCGCCGATGACATTGAGGACTGGGACAGCCTGGAGCAGATCAACCTGCTTACGGCGATCGAAAAGAAGTTCAACATCAAATTCAAGCTGGCCGACGTGCGCGGCCTGAACGATGTCGGCGATCTGCTGGACCTTGTGGCGCGCATGGTCTGAGCCTGCGCAGCAACCCCCGGGCGGCCCTGTGCCGCCCTTTTTTGGAACGACCGACAACCGCCCGCAGAAAGGATGCCCCACATGAACCACTATACGCTGGCCGAGATGGCCCCCGGCCTGACCGAGGAATTTACCGTGACCGTAACGCCGGAGATGATGGACGCGTTCTGCGCCCTGACGGGGGATGTCTCCCCCATCCACGTGGACGCTGCCTACGCGCAGCAGCGCGGCTACCCCGGGCGCGTGGTGTACGGCATGCTGGGGGCGAGCTTTTTTTCGACGCTGGCAGGGGTCTACCTGCCGGGCGAGCACTGCCTGCTGCACGGCGTGGAATGCAAATTTGCCAAACCCGTTTTTATTGGCGACACGCTGACGGTGCGCGGCACCGTCGTGCGCGTGAGCGAGATCGGCAGCGAGGCCGAGATCAAGGCCGTCATCACCAACCAGAACGGCCAGCGCGTGACCCGCGGCGTCATCAAGGCGGGCCTTGCCAAATAAGGACACGAAAAAGAGGAGACTACCATGGCGTACACCTATCTGATCACCGGCGCCACCAGCGACGTGGGCCGCACGCTGATCGCCCGGCTGCTGCACCGCGCGCCCGACGCGCTGGTGCTGGCGCAGGGCTGCGGCGACCTGGACAAGCTGGCCCCCCTGTGCCAGCAGTTCCCCGGGCAGGTCCGCCCGTTTGACGTCGACCTTTCGGACCGGGCCAAAGTGGATACCTTTGTGCAGCTGCTGCAGACGGGCGCCCCGCCGCCGACGCATTTCATCCACCTGCCGGCGCTGCCCGTCGTCAACGCCAGGTTCAAGGCGTTTGACCAGACGCGGTTCGACAAAGACCTGGAGATCGAGGTGCACAGCGCCATCCGCATCTGCCGCGCGGTGCTGCCGGCCATGGCGCGCGCCAAGTTCGGCCGCGTGCTGTTTATCCAGACCAGCTACACCATCGGCTGCCCGCCCAAAAATACGGCGGCCTATGTCATGGCCAAAAGCGCGCTGGGCGGCCTTGTCAAGAGCCTGGCGGTGGAATACGCCAAGTTCGGCGTTACGGTCAACTGCGTGGCCCCCAGCATGATGGAGACGAATTTTTTGAAAGATACCCCCGATTTGATCGTGCAGGCGGCCGCCGCCGACAACCCCATGGGCCGCAACGCAACGCCCGAGGACGTCGTGCCGGCGATGGCGTTCCTGCTTTCGGACGAGGCGGGGTTCATTACCGGCGTGACGCTGCCGGTCACGGGAGGGTCCGCCATTGTCTGAGGTAACGTTTCGCCTGGCCCGCCTGGGCGAGGACCGGGCCATCCTGGATTTTATCCGCGAACATTTTGACATGCGCCTGCCGCTGCTGGAACGCCCCGAGCTGTACCGCCACTATTTTGCCGGGCGCGGCGGCGTGCCGCAGTTTGCCGTGGCCGAGGACGAGGACGGGCAGTACGTCAGCGCCGCCGGGTACATACTGGCCAACGCATCGCGCCGGCCCGACGTCTGGGTCAGCGTATGGGTGGCCGCCAAAGGCCACAACGGCGTGGGCCTGGAACTGATGAACGCGCTGCCGGGCCTTTTGCACGCCAACGTGCTGGCGTGCAACAACATCCGCCCCAACACCTGCACGTTCTACCAGTTTTTGGGCTGGCAGGCCGGGCGCATCCCCCACTATTACCGCCTGGGCCGCTGCGCCGAATACCAGCTGGCCAAACCGCTGCACTACACACTGCCGCCGGTGCAGCGCGACCTGGGGCTGGAAAAGATCGAGTCGGCCGCCGACCTGATCCCGCTGGGCATGCCCCCCACCCCGCACACGCCGCACAAAGACACCTGGTACATGCGGCGGCGGTATTTCCACTACCCGCACTATCCGTACGATGTGTGGGCCGCGCGGGAAAACGGCAAACTGCTGGCCTATGTGGTCACGCGCACGGTGCCGGCGCAGGCCACCGGCTGCGTGCCGGTGGTGCGGCTGGTGGATTTTATTGGCGAGGACGCCGTGCTGCCCCGCCTGGGCGCCGCGCTGGACGCCATTTTGCGCCGCGCCAAAGCCGAGTACATGGACTGCTACAACGTGGGCATCCCAGCCGAAGTATGGCAGGCCGCCGGCTTTACCGAGCGCGCCGAGGGCGACGGCAGCGTGATCCCCAACTACCTGGAACCGCCGCTGCGCGAAAACACCGAGTATTACTACTTTACCAACAAACCGGAAGGCTTTGTGCTGTTTAGAGCCGACGGCGACCAGGACCACCCCAACCTGAAATAAATTTACAGACACAAGCGCCCTGCCGTACCCCGGCAGGGCGCTTTGCCGTCTGCGTGCAACAGAAAAAGGCCGCCCGCGGGCGGCCTTTGTTCGGTTTACTGCGCGACCTTTTCTTTCAGGCGGCCGCTGGCTTTGAAGCCGGGGATCGCCGTGGGTTCCAGCTTGCTGGTGACCTTGGTCTTGGGGTTGGTGAAGTTCTTGGTCTGGCGCTCACGCATCTCAAACCGGCCAAAACCGGCGATCGTGACTTTCTCGCCGTTTTTCAGCGTATCACCGATGGTCCCGAAAATGCAATCCATGACCTTTTCCACTTCGGCGCTGGTCATGCCGGTGTCGTTGGCAACTTTGGTAATCAACTGCGATCTTGTCATAATTCCTTTTTACTCCCTATTCCGCAGGCCGGGGCCTGTACATATTACGCCCCATATTATAGAAAAAATAGCGCGCAGAATCAAGCGTTTTTGACGCTGCGCGGCGCAAATCGTCAAAAGGGCCAAAAATTCCCAAGGCAGGGCGCGCAAATTCTATCTTTCGTAGAATCCGGCGCGGCGCTTTGTGAAACTTTTTTGCAAAACAGCCGGGCCCCGCACACGCATGTGCGGGGCCCGGCGTGCTTTTTGGTTTTACGGCTGTTTGGCGTCCGCGTGCAGGCGGGCGACATCGACCAGTTCCATCTTGCTGATGTCGTGGTCGCCGCGCAGCGCGTCCACCAGCACCCGGGCGGTATCCATCGCCGTGATGCAGGGGATGGACAGCTCGGTGGCTTTGCGGCGGAAGATGACACTGTCGCGGTGCGGGTCGCGGCCGTGCGGGCTCGTCGAGATGATGTAGTCGACGAGGCCGCTCTCCAGCAGGTCGATGGCGTTGGGACGCGCGCCGCTCATCTGGCGCACGGTGCTGCAGGGGATCATCTGGCTGTTGAGGAAGCGCGCCGTGCCCGGCGTGCCGTAGATCTTGTAGCCGTAGTCGTGCAGTTTCCAGGCCAGGTCGGCGGCTTCGCGCTTGTCGGCGTCCTTGACCGAGATGATGACGCAGGAACCGGGACCCGGCACCTTGAACTGGTAGCCGGCGGCCACCAGGCCTTTCATCATCGCCTCGTGGAAGGTCGGCGCGATGCCCAGCACCTCGCCGGTGGACTTCATCTCGGGGCCCAGCATCGTGTCGACGCCGTGCAGTTTGAGGAAGCTGTACACCGGTACCTTGACGGCGTAGTACGGGCTTTTGCCGCCGCGCCACAGGCCGGTGCCGTAGCCCATATCCTTGAGTTTTTCGCCCAGCGTGCAGCGCACGGCCAGGTCGACCATCGGCACGCCGGTGACTTTGCTGATGTAGGGCACCGTGCGGCTGGAACGGGGGTTGACCTCGATGACATAGACCTTGCCGTCCTGCACAGCGTACTGCACGTTGACCAGGCCCACGACCTTGAGCTCGCGCGCAAAGCGGCCGGTGTAGTCAACGAGGGTGTCGATGACGCTCTGCGGGAAATCGTAGGGCGGGTAGACGCAGATGGAGTCACCGGAGTGCACGCCGGTGCGCTCGATCTGTTCCATGATGCCGGGCACCAGGTAGTCGGTGCCGTCGCAGATGGCGTCGACCTCGCACTCGGTGCCCAGGATGTACTTGTCCATCAGCACGGGGTGGCTCATGTCGACGTGGGCGGTGATGACGCCCATGTACTCGACCACGTCGGCCGAGTTGTAGGCCACGATCATGTTCTGACCGCCCAAGACGTAGGACGGGCGCATGAGCACAGGGTAGCCGACTTCCTGCGCGGCCTGCAGGGCTTCTTCCAGCGTGTAGACGGTGCGGCCCTCGGGGCGCGGGATGCCGCAGCGCTCGAGCAGTTCGTCAAAGCGCTCGCGGTCCTCGGCCTCGTCGATGGCGTCGGCCGGGGTGCCCAGGATCGGCAGGCCGATCTCATCCATGTGGTTGGCGAGCTTGATGGCCGTCTGGCCGCCGAACTGCACCAGGCAGCCGTCCGGTTTTTCGGTGGCGATGATCTGGTCGACGCTCTCGGGGTTGAGGGGGTCAAAGTAAAGGCGGTCGCCGGTGTCAAAGTCGGTGGAGACGGTCTCGGGGTTGTTGTTGACGAGGATCGCCTCGCAGCCGTGCTGTTTGAGCGTCCACACCGCATGGACCGAGCAGTAGTCGAACTCGATGCCCTGCCCGATGCGGATGGGGCCGGAACCAAAGACGAGGACCTTCTTCTTTTTGGCGTCGCTGTGCTCTGCAATAAAGGTCTCGGCCTCGTTGTCGGCGTCCCAGCTAGAGTAGAAGTACGGCGTTTTGGCCGCGAACTCCGCCGCGCAGGTATCGACCATCTTGAACGCGGCGCGCGGCGCTTCCGGCAGCGTCTCGACGCCGGCCAGGCGCCGGATCGTCTTGTCCAGGAAGCCGTATTTTTTCGCTTCCAGATACTTTTCACGCGTCAGTTCGCCGGTTTTCAGGCCCTGCTCGAGGTCGGCCAGGTGCTGCATTTTATCGAGGAACCACCAGTCGATCTTGGTGATGTCGTAGATGGTCTGGTGCGGCACGCCGCGCTTGAGGGCCTCGTACACGCAGAACGCGCGCTCGGAGTCCTGCACGTGCAGGTGGTCGATGATCTCCTCCGTGCTGAGTTTTTCAAAGTCGGGCAGCGTCAGTGTGTCCATGCCCAGCTCGATGGAGGAGACCGCTTTCATCAGCGCATGCTCGAAATTGTTGCCGATGGCCATGACCTCGCCGGTAGCCATCATCTGGGTGCCCAGCGATTTGTCGGCGTAGACGAACTTGTCGAACGGCCATTTGGGGTACTTGACGACGACGTAGTCCAGCGCCGGCTCAAAGCAGGCGCAGGTCTCGCCGGTGACGTCGTTGGTGATCTCGTCGAGGGTGTAGCCCAGGGCGATCTTGGTGGCCACCTTGGCGATGGGGTAGCCGGTGGCCTTGGACGCCAGCGCCGAGGAGCGCGACACACGGGGATTGACCTCGATAACGGCGTACTCGAAGCTGTCGGGCTTTAAGGCAAACTGGCAGTTGCAGCCGCCCTCGATGCCGAGCTCGGTGATGATGTCCAGCGCGGCGGTGCGCAGCATCTGGTATTCTTTGTCCGAGAGGGTCTGGCTGGGGGCTACGACGATGGAGTCGCCGGTGTGGACACCGACGGGGTCGAGGTTCTCCATATTACAGACGGTGATGACGTTGCCCTTAGCGTCGCGCATGACCTCGTACTCGATCTCTTTCCAGCCGGCGATGCACTTTTCGACGAGGATCTGGTGGATGGGCGAAAGGCGCAGGCCGTTGGTGGCGATCTCATGCAGTTTTTCGCGGTCCTCGCAGATGCCGCCGCCGGTGCCGCCCATCGTAAAGGCCGGGCGCACGATGACAGGGTAGCCGATGGTCTCGGCGTAGTCCAGCGCGTCGTCGAGGTCCTCAACGACTTTGGAGGGCACGATGGGCTGGTGCAGCTTTTCCATCGTGTCCTTGAAGAGCTGGCGGTCCTCGGCGCGGTCGATGGTCTCGGGCTTGCAAGCCAGCAGGCGCACGCCGCTGCGGTCCAGGAAACCGTTGCGCGCCAGTTCCATCGAAAGGTTCAGGCCCATCTGACCGCCGAGGTTGGGCAGGATGGCGTCGGGCTTTTCTTTCTCGATGATGCGCTCGACGACTTCGGCCGTCAGCGGCTCGATGTAGACGTGGTCCGCAATGTCGGGGTCGGTCATGATGGTGGCGGGGTTGGAGT
>DXEI01000152.1 GCA_019115045.1 Candidatus Gemmiger excrementipullorum
CAGTTGGTAGAGCATCTGACTTTTAATCAGAGGGCCCAGGATTCGAGTTCCTGCGGGCGCACCAAAAACCCCACGTGAAAACGTGGGGTTTTTTCTTTTGCCGGTACGCCCGGGCTGCGCAGGTGCCCGAAAATCTCGCCCTCTTTGCCAAGGCGGACGGAATGGTTTGATGATTGGGACGCTTAGAGTTCCAACCGCTCGCACAGATCGTTCAAAGATTTTCCGTTGATAAAGGGAACGTCCATGGCCGCGTCCACCGACTGCACGTCTACCGCGTCGCTGTTATAGCATAAGCTGATATTGGTGCGGCTGATCGGGCAGATGGAGCCGTCTTTCCCGTCGTACGAAAAATCAATGTCCTGTGTCAGGCTGTCGATCCAGTCCCTCAAATCGGAAGCCTTCATACGCTATCTGCGCTCTCCTTTCAAGCCTTGCCTGTCCGTTCGCGCACGGGGCGGCCGCCTTGTTGGGGGTGTGTTCCGTCTTTTTACATATTATATGGGTATACGCTGTATTTTTCAATGCCACATTTTACAGCCGCCGCTTTGCCGGCCTGTTGTTTCCACACCCGGCTGCGGCGGCACTGCCCCGCACAATTTTTTCTTGCGCGGGCGGCGTCTGCGCATTGCGCCGCCGCGGCCGGTATGCTATACTGTATCTGTATATTTTTGTTTGCGCTGCATAGAGAGGAAATGAGCGGTATATGAAACTGGGATTTGACAACGACAAATATCTGGCGATGCAATCGGCCCATATCCGGGAGCGGATCGCCCAGTTTGACAACAAACTGTATATGGAGTTTGGCGGCAAACTGTTTGACGACTACCACGCCTCGCGCGTGCTGCCGGGGTTCCAGCCGGACTCCAAGCTGCAGATGCTGTTGCAGCTGAAAGACCAGGCCGAGATCGTCATCGCCATCAATGCCGAGGATATCGTCAGCAGCAAGCTGCGCGGCGACTACGGCATCCCCTACGACATGGACGTTTTGCGGCTGATCGACGCGTTCCAGGGCATGGGGCTGTTTGTGGGCAGCGTCTGCGTGACGATGTACACCGCCGCGCCCGAGGTCGAAGCGTTTGAGGAACGCCTGCAGACGCTGGGCATCCGCACCTTCCGCCATTACCAGATCGCCGGGTATCCCAACGACGTGGCGCACATCGTCAGCGACGAGGGCTACGGCAAAAACGATTACATCGAGACGCAGCGCCCGCTCGTCGTCGTGACGGCGCCGGGCCCCGGCAGCGGCAAGATGGCGGTCTGCCTTTCGCAGCTGTACCATGAGCACAAGCGCGGCGTCAAGGCCGGGTACGCCAAGTTTGAGACTTTCCCCATCTGGAACCTGCCGCTCAAGCACCCGGTCAACCTGGCGTACGAGGCGGCGACCGCCGACCTCAACGACGTCAACATGATCGACCCCTTCCACCTGGAAGCCTACGGCGAGACGGCGGTGAACTACAACCGCGATATTGAGATCTTCCCCGTTTTGCAGGCGATGCTGGAGCAGATCGCCGGCAAAAGCCTGTACCGCAGCCCCACCGACATGGGCGTGAACATGGCGGGCAACTGCATCATCGACGACGAGGTATGCTGCGAAGCCTCCCGCAAGGAGATCATCCGCCGGTACCTGAAATGCCTGTGCCAGCAGAAGATCAGCGGCAATGTGAAAGAAAAGGAAGCCGAACGCTTTAAGCTGGAACTGCTGATGAACCAGGCCGGCCTGACCGTGGGCAGCCGCGCGGTGGAGCAGCAGGCCCACGCCCGGTCCGAGCAGACCGGCGGCCTGCCGGCGGCGGCCATCGAGCTGCCGGATGGCACCATCGTGACCGGCAAGACCGGCCCGCTGCTGGGCGCGGCGTCGTCGGCGCTGCTCAACGCCATCAAGCGGCTGGCCGGCATCGACCAGGAAGTCGAGCTCGTCTCGGCCCGGGCCATTGCGCCGATCCAGACGCTCAAGACCAACTACCTGGGCAGCCGCAACCCGCGCCTGCATACCGACGAGATCCTCATCGCGCTGTCGAGCTCGGTGTCGGAGAATGAGTTTGCCGCCGCCGCGCTGGAACAGCTGCCCAAGCTGAAGGGCTGCGACGTGCACTCGACGGTGATCCTCTCCAGCGTGGACAGCGACACGCTGAAAAAGCTGGGGATGTACCTGACCTGCGACCCCGTCTATGAGGAAGAGGATCGCATGTACCATAAAGTGTGACCGCAAAAACCGCGGGGTGTCCAGGGGACGCCCCGCGGTTTTGGGTTTACAGCCGGTTTTTTCAGCCCTGCCAGGCCTTGCAGACATCCACCCACTGTTTGCAGCCGGAGTACTGCTCCAGCTCGGGGATGGTCAGTTCGATGGCGCTGTTGGCGCTGCCGCAGGCGGGGAACACTGTCTCGAACCGGCGCAGCGATACGTCGAGGTAGACCGCCACGCCGGGGTTGACGGCAAACGGGCAGACGCCGCCCACCGCATGGCCGACGAGCGTCTGCGCCTGCTCGGGCGTGAGCATTTTGGCCTTTGTGCCAAACTGCGCCTTATACTTGGGGTTGTCGATCTTGGCGTCGCCCGCCGCTACGATCAGCACCGGGGTCTCGCCCACCAGAAACGACAGCGTTTTGGCGATGCGGCAGGGTTCGCATTGCAGCGCCTGCGCCGCCAGCTCCACCGTGGCGCTGGAGACCGGGAACTCCTGCACGCGGCCCTGCAGGCCGTAGCGGGCAAAATAGTCTTTTACTTTTTCAAGGGACATGGGGCGTTTCGTCCTTTCTGCGCCGCCGGGCGGCGTTTGTTTTAGGCTTCCAGTTCCACCAGCAGCGCGCCCAGGTCCTCAAACAGGTCCTGCGGCAGCATGGCGGTCTTGCTGCGGCGCTTGGCGCAGCGGTCCGCCGCCGCGCCGTGCAGCCACACGGCGGTCATAGCGGCGTCCAGCGCCGTGCGGCCCTGCTGCCAGCCGGCGGCCAGCAGGCCCGCCAGCAGCCCGGCCAGCACATCGCCGCTGCCGCCGCGCGCCAGCCCGGCGTTGCCGGTGGTGTTGATCCACACCGGGCCGCCGGGGGCGGCCACCAGCGTTTGGTGGCCTTTCAGCGCCACGACGCAGCGGTATTCGTCGGCCAGCTGCTGGGCGGCAGCTTCCCGGTCGGCCTGCACCTCCGCCGTTGTCATGTGCAGCAGGCGCGCGGCCTCGCCGGGGTGCGGCGTCAGCACGGTATGTTCGGGCAGTTCGCCCCGCAGCGAGCCGTCCGCCAGCGCGTTGAGCGCATCGGCGTCCAGCACAGCGGCGGCCCAGGGCGGGCGCTTGCCCAGCAGCCCGCTGCACACCGCGCCGGCGTTTTCGCCAAGGCCGGGGCCCGCCAGCAGTACAGTCTGCCGATCGGCAAACCAGCTGCGCAAAGCGGCGGTGTCCTGCGGGCGGATGCCGCCGGACGCATCGGTGCGGCAGCCGCAGATGCAGCATTCCGGCGTGCGGGTCAGCGCCAGCTGCACCACCGGCTCAATGCTGGCCAGGTAGACCAGCCCCGCGCCGCCGCGCAGCGCGCCCTCGGTACAAAGCAGCGCCGCGCCGCGGTAGGCCATGCTGCCGGCCACCGCCAGCACGCTGCCGTAGCTGCCCTTGTTGGTGTCGGCCGCGCGCCGGGGCAACTGCCCGCGCACGACGTCCCGTGTGATCTGTTGCATCTTGCTTCCCCCCAAAAAGAGAATTATAATAAAAGTAAATTGTGGGCTTTTCTTTATTATACCTGATTCCGCCCAAAAACGAAAGGGGAAGTTTGTATGGTACCGGCGCTGGAAAACATTTTGGCAAAAACGAAGTCCCTGGTCTTTTTTGGCGGCGCAGGCGTCTCGACCGAGAGCGGCATCCCGGATTTCCGCTCGGTCGACGGGCTGTACCACCAGAAATTCCGCTACCCGCCCGAGGTCATGCTCTCGCACAGTTTTTATGAGAGCCACACCGCCGAATTTTTTGACTTTTACCGCAAAAAACTCATCGTACACGGGGCCAAGCCCAACGCCGCCCACCTGCGCCTGGCCAAGCTGGAACGCCAGGGCGTGTGCAAGGCCGTGGTGACACAGAACATCGACGGGCTGCACCAGGCCGCCGGCAGCCAAACCGTCTACGAACTGCACGGCTCGACGCTGCGCAACTACTGCACGCGCTGCGGCAAATTTTACCCCGTCGAGTTCATCGAACAGGCCGGGGACCAGGGCGACGGCATCCCCCGCTGCACCGCCTGCGGCGGCATCGTCAAGCCCGACGTCGTGCTGTATGAGGAGGGCCTGGACGAACAAACGCTGGAAAACGCCGTGCGCGCCATCGCCGCCGCCGACACGTTGATCGTGGGCGGCACCAGCCTGGCCGTCTACCCGGCCGCCGGGCTGCTGCGGTATTTCCGCGGCGATGAGCTGGTCGTCATCAACAAACAGCCCACGCCCGCCGACGGCATGGCCACGCTGGTGGTCAACCAACCCATCGGCCAGGCGCTGGCCGAAGAGCCGACACGCTAAAGCTGTAATTTTTGTACAAATTGTGCAAAAAATTCAAAAAAAGCATTGCCAAACGCCATCCCCTTTTGCTATGATAGATTTGTAAGAAACTGGCAACTGCCGGCATGGGGGGTTGGACACATGGCAAACGCATTGACTGATTTTACCAAGCGTCGTGAATTTCTGATCTGCATGGATTCCGACGGCTGCGTGATGGACACCGTGCGCATCAAGCACACCACCGTCATGTGCCCGGAGCTGGTGCGCGTGTTCGCCCTGGAAGAATACGCCGACTTTCTTGCCGCTGCGTGGGAGGAGATCAACCTCCACACGCTCACGCGCGGCATCTCCCGCTTTGAGAGCGTCGTGCTGGTGTTCGACCGCCTGCGCAACCGCGGCATCGAGGTGCCGGGCAGCGAGGACATCGCCAACTGGGTGCGCACGGCCAGCGAGCTTTCGGCCGCCAGCTTGCAGCATGAGATCAAGCAGACCGGCAGCCTGGCGCTGCGCAAACTGCTGGAGTGGAGCAACGCCTGCAACCGGCGCATCCAGGCGCTGGAACCGACGTTTGAGCCGTTCCCCGGCGTGCGCGAAAGTCTGCGCCAGCTGCACGCCGTGGCCGACCTGGCCGTCGTCAGCGCCGCCAACGAGAGCGCCATCGCCAGCGAGTGGAAGCGCTACGGCCTGGCGCAGCACGCCGACATCATTTTTGGGCAGGAGGTCGGCAGCAAGGCCAACTCCATCGCCACGATGCTGGCCTGCGGGTATGAGAGCCGCAAGGTCATGATGGTGGGCGACGCGATGGGCGACGCCCAGGCCGCCGCCGCCAACGGCGTGGCGTTTGCGCCGATCCTGCCCGGGCACGAGGCCGAGAGCTGGCGCCGTTTGCAGGAGGAAGCGCTGCCCAAGCTGCTGCACGGCACCTTTAGCCCCGAGTACCAGGCCCGGCTGCTGGCTGCGCTGCGCAGCGCGCTGCACGGCTGACGCCCCCGCCCGCAAAAAGCCCTAAAATTTCCTGCCGCCGCGCTTGTGGCGGCTTTTTCTTTATGGTATACTAACTTTGTATAGGCAGAAGTATGACTGTGTTTGCAGAAAGGGAGAAGGGATCGCCGGATATGGATCTTTTACAGCAGGCCCGGGCCGAGATCGACCGCATAGACGCCGAGATGGCGGCGCTGTTTGCGCAGCGCATGCACGCGGTGGCCGATGTGGCGCGCTATAAAGCGCAGACCGGCAAGCCCGTTTTTGACCCCGCGCGGGAGGCCGCCGTGCTGGACCAGAACGCCGCCCGCCTGCAGGACGAGGACCTGCGCCCGTACTACCGCGCGTTTTTGCAGAAAGCGATGGACGTCTCGCGCGCGTACCAGCGCGCGATGCTGGGCCGCGACACCGCCGCCTACCAGGGCGTGCCCGGCGCGTGGAGCCATATTGCGCTGCGGCGGCTGTACCCCTTTGCGCGCGAAACTTCGTTTGCCACCTGGGCCGAGGTGTTTGACGCCGTGCAGCGCGGCGACGCGCAGAGCGGCGTGCTGCCGTTTGAAAATTCCAGCGCCGGGGATGTTTCCACCGTGCTGGACCTGCTGTACACCCACCCCGACCTCGTCATTGCCCGCATGTGCGATCTGCCGATCCGCCAGGATCTTTTGGGCGTGCCGGGCGGCACGCTGGCGCAGGTGCGCACCGTGGTGAGCCATACCCAGGCGCTGGCGCAAAGCAGCGCGTTTTTGCAGCAGCACGGCCTGGCCACCCGCACCTGGAGCAACACCGCCGAGGCCGCGCGCTATGTGGCCGAACAGAACGACCCGGCCCTGGCCGCCATTGCCAGCGCCGAGACCGCCGGCCTGTACGGCTTGCAGGTGCTGGCGCAGGGCGTGAACACCGAGGGCGACAACACCACCCGGTTTATCGTGATCGAGCGTACGGCCCAGCCGCCGGCGCCCGCGCCCGGCCAGCGGCTGGCGCTGCTGTTTACCGTGCGGCACGAGCCCGGCCAGCTGGCCGCCGTGCTGGACCGCATCGGCGCGCGCGGGTTCAATATGGAGTGCATCAAGAGCCGCCCGCTGCCCCATGTACCGTTTGAATATTATTTTTACGTCCAGCTCGTCTGCCCCGCGCAGAACACGGCCGAAAGCTGCGGCGCCCTGCTGGGCGACCTGCGCGCGGCCTGCAACACGCTGCGCCCGCTGGGGGCGTTCGCGTTGGACACTGTGGAAGCCTAAACATGCAAAAAAAGGATGTGTGAACCATGAAACTGACGATGCAGCTCAAACGCCGCAGCTATGACATCATCCTCAAGGCCGGGTGCCTGGCCAACCTGCACCAGTTCATCAACGTGCAGGGGCGCAAGGTATTTGTGCTGACGGACGACGGCGTGCCCGCGCAGTATGCTCAGACCGTCGCCGGCCAGTGCCCCGACGCCCAGGTGTACGCCATCCCCCAGGGCGAGGGCAGCAAATGCCTGAAAGTCTACGGCCAGGTATTGCAGGCGATGCTGGATTTCGGCATGGACCGCGGCGACCTGCTGGTGGCCGTGGGCGGCGGCGTCGTGGGCGACCTGGGCGGCTTTTGCGCCGCCAGCTATATGCGCGGCATCGACTTTGTCAACTGCCCCACAACGACGCTGGCGCAGGTAGATTCCTCCATCGGCGGCAAGACGGCCATCGACCTGGGGGCGACCAAAAACATCGTGGGCGCGTTCTGGCAGCCCAAAGTGGTGCTGATCGACTTTGACACGCTGGCCACCCTGCCCCGCCGCCACATGGTCAACGGCCTGGCCGAAGCGCTCAAGACCGCTTTGATCGGCGACGCGCAGCTGTTTGCGCTGTTTGAGAGCGCCAGGCCGGAGGAACACATCGAGCAGATCGTCTACCGCAGCCTCAAGTTCAAGAAAAAGATCGTCGAGCAGGACGAACGCGAGAGCAGCGTGCGCGCCTGCCTGAACTTTGGCCATACCATCGGCCACGGCATCGAGGCGGTGCGCGGCGTGCGCGGCCGCCGCACCACGGGGCTGTACCACGGCGAGTGCGTGGCCCTGGGCATGCTGCCGATGATCGAGGACGCGGGCCTGCTCAAGCGGGTGCGCGCGGTCTACCGCACGCTGGGCCTGCCCACCCGCATGGGCGGCAGCAAAGAGAAGGTGCTGCAGCAGATGCAGCACGACAAAAAGATGCGCGGCGGCAAGATCACCGTCATCAAATGCCCGGGGCTGGGCTGCTGGCGTGCCGACACGCTGCCGGCCGGGGAACTGCCCGCCCTGCTGGGCCTGGACGCCTGAAGCGCTTTGCGCCGCCCTGCTAAGGCGGGGCGGCGGGCGTGTTTGCCCCTTTGTGAAAGGATCGCTTGCATGAAAAACACCTTTGGCAACGCCGTCAGCCTGACGATCTTTGGCGAGAGCCACGGCCCCGCCGTGGGCGCCGTGCTGGACGGCCTGGCCGCCGGGCTGCCGGTGGACGAGGCGGCCATCGCCGCCGCCATGGACCGCCGCCGCGCCCGCGGGGACGGGCTTTCCACCGCGCGCACCGAGGCGGACGAAGTGGAGTTTCTTTCCGGCGTGTACCGGGGCCACACTACCGGCACCCCCGTCACGCTGCTGATCCGCAACCAAAACACCCGCAGCGGCGACTACGCCAAGACCGCCGGCCTTTTGCGCCCCGGCCACGCCGATTTTACGGCCTACGCCAAGTACGGCGGCTGGCAGGACGCGCGCGGCGGGGGGCATTTTTCCGGCCGGGTGACGGCGGCGTCGGTGGCGGCCGGCGCGCTGTGCGAGCGCGTGCTGCAAGACCTGGGCATCCGCGTGTACACCCACATCGCGGTTTGCGCCGGCGTTGAGGACGCGCCGCTTTCCAGCGCGGCGGGCCTGGTATTGCCGCAGCCGGCCCCCGGCCATTTTGCGCTGCTGGACCCCGCGCGGGAGGCCGCCATGCAGGAGGCCATCCGCGCCGCCGGGCGCGACGGTGACAGCGTGGGCGGCATGTTGGAGACCATCGTCACCGGGCTGCCCGCCGGCATCGGCGAGCCGTGGTTTGACAGCGTCGAGAGCGAGCTGGCCCACCTGCTGTTTGCCATCCCCGCCTGCAAGGGCGTGGAGTTCGGCGCCGGGTTCCGCTTTGCGGGCATGCGCGGCAGCGAGGCCAACGACCCCTTTGTGCTGCGCGGCGGCCGCATCGAGACCGCCACCAACCGCAACGGCGGCGTCAACGGCGGCATCACCAACGGCATGCCGCTGGTATTGCGCACCGTGCTCAAGCCGACGCCCAGCATCTACAAAGAGCAGCGCACCGTCGACTACGCCGCCCTCCGGGAGGCCCCTTTGCAGATCCAGGGCCGGCACGACCCCTGCATCGTACCGCGGGCGGCCGTGGTGCAGAACACATTGACTGCGTTCGGCCTGCTGGACCTTTTGACGGTGCGCTACGGCACGCTGGCCCAAAAGGACGGCCTGCCCAACGCATAAGCACGCAACGGAAAGGATGTGGACCAGACATATGGAACAAACGTTGTACGGGTTGATCGGCGCCAAGCTGGGGCACAGCTATTCCAAACTGCTGCACGAACAGCTGGGCGGGTACCGCTATGAACTGATCCCGCTGCCGACGGAGGCCGAGGCCCGCGCCTTTATGGAAAAGCGCGCCTTTACCGCCGTCAACGTCACCATCCCCTACAAGCAGCTCGTCATCCCCTACTGCGATGAGATCGAACCCAAGGCCCGGGCCATCGGCGCGGTGAACACCATCGTCCACCGCGGCGGCAAGCTGTACGGCTACAACACCGACTACGCGGGCTTTGCCTACCTGGCGCGGGCACACGGCGTGGACTTTGCGGGCAAGACGGTGCTGATCCTGGGCACCGGCGGCACCCATTCCACCGTCGAGGCCGTCTGCCGCGACGGCGGCGCGGCCGAGATCCTGTGCGCCAGCCGCACGGGGCGCGGCGGCGCGCTGACCTATGCGGAAGCCGCGCACCGCCGCGACGTGCAGGTCATCGTCAACACGACGCCCTGCGGCATGTACCCCCATGTGGGGCAGTGCATGCTGGACCCGACGGCGTTCCCGGCGCTGGAAGCCGTGCTGGATGTGGTGTACAACCCCTTCCGCACCGAGCTGGTGCTG
>DXEI01000017.1 GCA_019115045.1 Candidatus Gemmiger excrementipullorum
CTGGGCCGCCGCCTGCTGCCCTGGCTGCTGCTGGGCAGCCCGCTGCTGGGCGTGTACTACCTGGGCGTCAACTTCTTGCAGGCATCCGGCCGGGCGGTGGCGGCCACGGTGCTGTCTGCACTGCGGCAGGGGGTGCTGCTGATCCCGGCCCTCTACCTGTTCCACGGCCTGCTGGGCCTGCCCGGCCTGGCCGCCGCCCGGGCTGCGGCGGACCTTGCCTCCGTCCTCATCGCCCTGTGCCTACTCACCCATGCGTGGCGAAATTTGGCTCGGCAGAGGTAATGCCGGCCGACTCCCAGGCTGCGAAATCCGCAGATTGACCACCATTTGACCACTTTTCTTTTCAGCCGGTGTTGGTTGTCGCTTTTTGCGTTCCAACATTCTTTTATGGCCACAACAAAAAGCGCGGGGATTTGTGCACACCGCACAAATTCCCGCGCT
The DNA here is from genome assembly GCA_019115045.1 of Candidatus Gemmiger excrementipullorum. Classification (GTDB taxonomy): domain Bacteria; phylum Bacillota; class Clostridia; order Oscillospirales; family Ruminococcaceae; genus Gemmiger; species Gemmiger excrementipullorum. The sequence goes on from DXEI01000017.1 coordinate 442, forward strand.
GTATCATTGAATATTGCCAAATGTCACAGTTCTCCGGCTCCAAAGGCCAGAGGTTCGAATCCCCCCGGCCGCAGCAGGCAGCACCCATTTGGGCGCTGCCTTTTTTTGTTTTGTATGAGATTTTACGGGGTGCTGCGAGGGGGGATTTGAACAGCCCGTGCCCGCTGCCTTACGTCCCGGCGGGCAAAAAAGCCCCTGCGGGGCTTTCTTAGGGCGCGGCGTGCCCAATATCCCCTCCGCCCGCACAAAACCCGCACGCTTCTGCACCGTGCAGAAGCGTGCGGGTCGCATCGCAGCAAAAGGGTTTTGCCCCGTTTTACAAATGCCAGATCTCGGCGTTGTACTGCGCGATGGTGCGGTCGGCGCTGAAATAGCCCGCCCGGGCGATGTTGGTGAGCATCTTTTTGGCCCAGGCGGCGCGGTCCTCGTAGCCGGCCAGCGCGCGGGTTTTGGCGGCGATGTAGTCCTCGACATCAAGCAGCGCCATGAACCAGTCTTTGTACTTCATGTCCTGCCACAGCGCGTGCAGCGTCGCCGCGTCCCCGATGGCGAGCAGCGCGGGCGAGAGCAGGAAATCCACCAGATACTCGACGCCGGGGCGGTGGTAGTGGTCCAGCGCGCAGTAGCCCCCGCGGGCGTAGAGGTCGATGACCGTATCGCTGGACGCGCCGAAGGTGTAGATGTTGTCCGGCCCGACGAGCTGCGCGATTTCGACATTGGCGCCGTCCATCGTGCCCAGCGTCACCGCGCCGTTGGCCATGAACTTCATGTTGGAGGTGCCGCTGGCCTCTTTGGAGGCCAGCGAGATCTGCTCCGAAATATCGCAGGCGGGGATCAGCGCCTCGGCCCAGGTGACGTTGTAGTTTTCCACCATGACGACGCGCAGCCAGGGGCGCACGTCGGGGTCGGTTTCGCACAGCGTTTGCAGGCAGAGGATCAGGTGGATGATGTTTTTGGCCATCGTGTAGGCCGGGGCGGCCTTGGCGCCAAACAGCACCGTGACGGGCCGCGCCGGGCGGCGGCCGGCCTTGATCTCGTGGTATTGCCAGATGACCCACAGCGCGTTCATCTGCTGGCGCTTGTACTCGTGCAGGCGCTTGACCTGGATGTCAAACACCGAGTCCGGGTCGATCTTAACGCCCTGGCGGCTTTGCAGCAGCCGGGCCAGGCGGCGCTTGTTGTGGGCCTTGACCTCCAGCAGGCTTTGCAGGCTGGCGTCGTCGTCGGCAAAGGGCAGCAGTTTTTCGAGTTCGGCCGCGTCGCGCGTCCACCCGTCGCCGATGCGCGCCGTGATCCAGCCTGCCAGCGCCGGGTCGCAGACCTGCAGCCAACGGCGGAAGGTCACGCCGTTGGTCTTGTTGTTGAATTTTTCGGGGTAGAGGTCGTAAAACGGTTTGAGCTCGCTGGTTTTGAGGATCTCGGTATGCAGCGCGGCGACGCCGTTGGTCGAGTGGGTGAAGTGGATGTCCATGTGCGCCATGTGCACGCGGTCGTCGGCGTCGAGGATGGCGACGCGCGCATCGCCGCTGCGGGTGCGGGCGAGCGCGTCCAGCTGGCGGAGGATGGGCACAAGCTGCGGGGCGACCGTCCCGATAAACTCGAGCGGCCAGGTTTCCAGCGCTTCGGCCAGGATCGTGTGGTTGGTGTAGGCGCAGGCGGCCTCGACCTGGGCGACGGCGTCTGCAAACGGCAGGCCGCGCGCCGTCAGCAGGCGGATCAGCTCGGGGATGACCATCGAGGGGTGGGTGTCGTTGATCTGGATGGCGACGTGCTGCCCCAGCGTTTCGGGCGCGAAGCCGCGCTGCGCCAGTTCGTCCAAAATCAGCTGCGCCCCGGCCGACACCATAAAATACTGCTGGTAGACGCGCAGCAGCTGGCCGTCGCGCGTCGAGTCGTCGGGGTATAGGAAACTCGTCAGGCAGTGCGCGACGTCGCGTTTGTCAAAGTCGATGCCCTGCGCCGGGGCGGGGGCCGGGTCGGCAACGTCGAACAGGTGCAGCCGCCCGGCCGTGCACTGCTGCGCGCCGGGGATGGCGATGTCGTAGAGCACGGCGTCCAGATCGAACCCGCCGAACGCCACGGTGTAGCGCCTGCCGGTGGGCAGCAGCCAGCTTTCGGGCGTCAGCCAGGGGTCGGGCTGCTCGCACTGTTTGTTTTCGCAGAATTTCTGGCGGAACAGCCCGTAATGGTAGTTGAGCCCCACGCCGTCGCCGGGCAGGCCCAGCGCCGCGATGGAATCGAGGAAGCAGGCGGCCAGCCGCCCCAGCCCGCCGTTGCCCAAGGAGGGTTCCGGCTCATATTCCTCGAGGTCGGCCAGCGAGCGGCCCATGGTTTTGAGCAGGTCCCGCACCGGTTCAAACAGGCCCAGCGCCAGCAGATTGTTGCTGAGCAGCTTGCCCATGAGGAACTCGGCCGAAAAATAGTAGAGCTTGCGCCCGTTTTTGGTTTCGGCCGGGGCGGGGCGCGCGGCGGCAAGCTGCTGCGTCAGCGCCAGCAGCGCCTGGCAGAGTTCGGCGTCGGTGCAGGCTTCGGGCGTTTTGGAAAAGCGGGCGGCGGTCACGGCGGACAGCCGCTGTTTGAGTTCGTTCGGCGTATCGAAATGTTCCATGTTCGTTCCCTCCCGGTGATGGGTGGCGTTGGATCTGTATTTTGCGGGCAGGCGGTCTGCCGCCTGCCGGCCGGTAATTTTATGCCCCGGATGTCCCGGATACAGCGGCTTCGGGCAGGCGGCCGTAGGCCGCGGTAACGGCGCGGATCTCGGCGGCCAGGGCGGGGGTCAGGGCGTTAGCCGTCACGCGCCAGCGCCAGTTGCCGCCCAGCGTGGACGGGTGGTTGATGCGCGCGCGGTTGTCCAGCCCGAGCCAGTCCTGCAGCGGAATGACGCACCACCGGCCCACCGAGGCCATCGCCGTGCAGACAAGGTCGCGGGCCAGCGGCTCGATGGCGCCGGGCGCGCGGTGCAGGTAGCGGCACACGGCCGCGCGCTCCTGCGGCAGGATGCTCTCATACCACCCGGCGGCCGTCTCGTTGTCGTGGGTGCCGGTGTAGACAACGCAGTTGACCGGGTAGTTGTGCGGCAGGTAGTCGTTTGCGCCGGAGCTGTCGCGCGAATCAAAGGCGAACTCCAGCACCTTCATGCCGGGGAAGCCGCAATCCGCGACGAGTTTGCGCACGCTGTCGGTGAGATAGCCGAGGTCCTCGGCAATGACCGGCCGGTCGCCCAGGGCTTTGCGCAGCGCGCGGAACAGCGCCATGCCCGGGCCGGGCCGCCACACGCCGCTGCGGGCGTCGGGGGCCCCGGCGGGCACGCAGAAATATTCGTCAAAGCCGCGGAAATGGTCGATGCGCACGATGTCGTAGCGGTCAAAGCAGGCCGCCATGCGCGCAATCCACCAGCGGTAGCCGGTTTTTTCGTGGGCAGGCCAGTCATACAGCGGGTTGCCCCACAGCTGGCCGGTGGCGGAAAAGCCGTCCGGCGGCACCCCGGCCACGCCGGTGGGGCGGCGGTCGGCGTCCAGCTGGAACAGCGCCGGGTTGGCCCAGGTATCGGCCGAATCAAAGGCGACATAGATCGGGATATCGCCGACAATGCGCACCCCTTTGCCGTTGGCATAGGCTTTGAGCGCGCGCCACTGGGCGTCGAACTCGAATTGAATAAAGCGCTCAAAGGCGCAGTCCTCGGCCAGCGTGCGGCGCGCTTCGGCCAGGGCGGCGGGCGCGCGCAGGCGCAGCGGGTCGGGCCAGGCGTCCCACGGCGCGCCGCCCTGCGCGGCCTTGATGGCGGTGAAGAGCGCGTAATCGTCGAGCCAGGCGGCGTTCGCCCGCAGGAAAGCGCCGTAGGCGGGCGTCTGCTCGCCGCCGCCCGCGCGCCAGCGCGCAAACGCCCGGCGCAAAAGGCCGCGCCGCTTTTGGTACAGCAGGCCGTAGTCGATATCGTCGGGCGCGGCGGCACAGTCGGCCGCGGCGCACTCAGCCGCCGTCAGCAGCCCGGCGGCGGCAAGGGTATCGGGGTCGATGAAATAGGGGTTGCCCGCAAAGGTGGAAAAGGACTGATAGGGGCTGTCGCCGTAGCTGGTGGGGCCCAGCGGCAGGATCTGCCACATCGTCTGCCCGGCTGCGGCGAGCCAGTCCACAAACGCGCGCGCCGCGGCGGAAAAGCAGCCGAT
>DXEI01000153.1 GCA_019115045.1 Candidatus Gemmiger excrementipullorum
AGGGCGGGGTCTTGATCTCCGGCCTAAGAAGCCGCCGCTGCGCGGCGGTTGGCCATCTCCGCGCTAAGAGCCGGGCCTTGCGGCCCGGTTGCGCTCCGAAACGGCGCTGCGGCGCCAGTACGAAACGCGCCTGCGGGCGCAGACCCCGCCGCGGCCGTTTGCCCCGCGTAGGTTTTTATGGTTTGCTGTGTGTTTACCACGGTCTGTAGGGGCCGCATGCATGCGGCCCGCCACGCTTGTTTTACCATGCCGCTTTTTTGGCCGTGACGGCGTTTGGTCTATGCGTAGGGGCGGCATACATGCCGCCCGCAAAACGGTGCGGCGTTTGCGGGGCGTATGGTGTATGCCTTATATTGTAGGGCGGGGGTTCACCCCCGCCGAACCGATCATTTTTTTAATTAAAAAACAATAATGTGCGGCGGGCGTGAACGCCCGCCCTACAGAGCGGCGGAAACAGGCAATTTCCCCGTAAACCCCGCGTAGAGCGCACCCCTGCCGGGAGGCATATATGCCTCCCCTACAAATGAGATATACGCGTCTACGAATCAAATACGTTGCCATAGGGCAGACGGCCACGGGCCGCATGCATGCGGCCCCTACAGACCGAGGGAAACGTCATGCAAACCCTATACAGCGCGTCGCCGTGCAGAGCAAGGTACACGTCATACAAACCGTAAACGGGCGGCCGCGGCGTTGTATCACACCGCAAACCTGATTTTTTTGTGCGGCCAAGGGCCGCACGCCACCACAATTTTTCATTTTTCATTTTTCATTTTTAATTTTCTTCGGTTTCGCCCAGGTCGGCGGCGTTCAGGCATTTTTGGCGCAGCAGGGCGGCCGGGGGCTGGCCGGGAGCGCTGGCATGGCCCAGCGTGCCAAAGGTGGCCGCGCTGCCGAACGCCCCGCCGCAAAACCGCGTCGCCGCGCCCAGCGGCCCCATGCTCATGGTGATCAGCGGCGTTTTGGGGCGGGCTTTGGCGGCCAGCGCCGTGGCCTGCAGCAGCAGCGCGGCGTCGGCGCGGGTCTTGGGCATGACGGCCAGCTTGGCGATGTCCGCCCCGGCGTCCGCCATGGCGCACAGGGTATCTTTCATGGCGTTTAGCGGCGGCGTGGCGTCAAAGTGATGCTCGCTGACGACGGCCTGTATGCCCGACGCGCGCGCGCCGCGGCACAGCGGCCCCACGGTGCCGGGGCCGCAGCGCCACTCAATATCCAGCGCGTCGCAGGCATGCTGCTGCATCAGCGCCAGCAGCGTGGCGGCGTAGGCGGGGTCGCCCAGGTCGGCCAGGCCGCCCTCGTGCACGGTGCGCAGCGTGACCAGCAGCGGTTTGTTGGGCATGGCGGCACTGGCGGCCAGCGTCGCCGCAAACCAGTCCCCCTGCGGCAGCGGGTCCAGGCGCAGCTCCACGATGTCGGCTTCCGGCGCGGCGGCCGCGGCGGCGGCCTGCGCGGCCAGTTCCGGCAGGGTGTGTGCAAACAGCGGCACAATGATGCTGGGCGTGCGCGGGTCCAGGTCCAGGCGTGGCATAGGCGGTCCCCTCTCTCCTTTTTTTGGCGCGGCACAAACAAAAATGGGTCTTATGCCAGTATAGCACAATTTAAAAAATGTGTAAATTCGCCCCAAAGCGCTTGCCGCGCCGCGCGCCGCGCGCTACAATAGGAGATGTTTTTACAGGAGGCAACACAACATGGATCACCCGATCTTACCGCAAAACGCCGCCCTGCTGCTGGAGGGCGGCTCGCTGCGCGGGCTGTACACGGCCGGCGCGCTGGATACCCTGATGGAAGAAAACATCTATTTCCCCGCCGTGGCGGGCGTCAGCGCGGGCGCGCTCAACGGCGTCAACTATGTGGCGCGCCAGCCCGGGCGCGCGGCCAGCATCAACCTGCGTTATCGGCACGACCCGCGCTACTTTGGCCCGCGGGCGGCGTTCAACGGCGGCAGCGTGTTTGGGCTGCGCTTTATGCTGTACGACGTCCCGCGCGAAGTGCCGTTTGACGCCGATACCTTTTATAATGGCGGCCAGCGCATGATCGCCGTGGCCACCAACGTGCAGACCGGCAAGGCCGCCTACTTTGAAAAAGGCAAGACCGAGTTTGATTTTATGGAGGCCTGCCGTGCCTCGGCCAGTCTGCCGCTGGCCTCGACCCCGGTGCGCCTGGGCCAAAACACCTACCTGGACGGCGGGTGCGCCTGCCCGATCCCGCTGCAATGGGCGCTGGACGAGGGCTTTGCCAAGATCGCCGTCATCACAACGCGGGAGAAAGGCTTCCGCAAAAAGCTGCCCAGCCAGCGCATGGTCAACCTGTACGACGATTTTTACGGCGATAACGCGCTGTTTTTGGCCACGATGCTGACGCAGGAGACCCGCTACAACGCCCTGATGGACGAGCTGGACGCGCTGGAGGAAGCCGGCCGCGTGTTTGTGCTGCGCCCGGCGCAGCCGGTGGACATCGGCCGGTTTGAGGGCGATATGGACAAGCTGCTGGCGCTGTACAACCGCGGCCGGCGCGAGATGCGCGAACGCCTTGCCGCCCTGCGCGCCTACCTGGAAGGGTGACGCCGCGTATTTTGAAAAATTTTTGGGGAAAACTACTTGACAGCACCCCCGGTGCTTTGTATAATAATAGAGCGCTTCCTCTGGGGGCGCTGCATATGGCGGTATAGCTCAGTTGGCTAGAGCATTCGGTTCATACCCGAAGTGTCACCGGTTCAAATCCAGTTACCGCTACCAGTATACAAGGTTTCGCTAAAACTTGGGGGGCCGGTTGCAATAGTGGCCGGCTGGAAGCTTGCTGTTTTAGCGAAATCTTGTATTCTATACGGCCCGTTGGTCAAGAGGTTAAGACACGGCCCTTTCACGGCTGTAACATGGGTTCGATTCCCGTACGGGTCATATAAAAGCCCCTCAGCTCAGGCTGAGGGGCTTTTATATGCTTCCGTACGAGGAATTGAACAGGGCGGCGCGCCGCAGCGCGCAACCAACAGTCCAGTGGACTGTTGGTTAGCCCGCGGGAGATTCCCCGTACGGGTCACACTGGGGACCTTCCCGGGAAGTTGCGGTTATGATAATGTCTCCGGCGGGGTCAAGACCCCGCCCTACAGGCCAAAACGAACAGCCGTTAGACCCGTTTGCCGGCCGTTGCCGGGTGGTTTGTAGGGGCCGCATATATGCGGCCCGGCAGGGGTGCGCGGCGCGCGGGGTTTGCGGGTCCCCGGCCGTTTGCCCCGGTTTGCAGGGTAGGGGGAACGCGGTCGTTGCCAAAAAGCGCGAAATACCGCGAGGTTTTGCGGGCCGCATGCATGCGGCCCCTACAATGCAAACCAAACAACAGGCAACCCGTAAACACCTGCCACCCGTACCGTTTTGCGGGCGGCATGTATTGTACAGTGCAATAACATGGTATACAGCGTAGCAAAGACATGGTATACAGTTTTGCAGTAAAATAAAAGGCATAAAGACCGAACGTCGTCGCGACCCAAAAACGGTATCGTGGGGCAAACAGGCACGGCGGGCGTGAACGCCCGCCCTACAGAGCGGGGCGGACGGGCGGCAAACCGGTTGCCTGCCGCGGCCGGGAGGTTTGCGCGGCAAGGCAGACCGTCGGCATAACAAGAGCCGGAGGCGTGAGCCCCCGGCTTTTGTTATGTGTACATCAAAAAAGGATATACAGGCATTATTGGAAGGTGACGCACCAATAAGCGCCGCCGCTTTCCTCAAACGAGCAGCCGATCCCGCAAATCGTGAAATTGGGATTGGTCATGGCGGCGTAGTGGTCGGGGCTTGTTGCCCATCCATACACCACATCCTGGGCAGAGGGATAATTCTGCGCCACGATTTCGGAGGTTTGATAGCCTTCGTGGCTAATGTAGCCAGCAACAATCATATCTGCCGTTCGTTGGTCCGCGATAGCTGATAGATTGGCGTCAACGGACAAAGGGGCCACCCCAGCAGCAGCGCGATAAGCATTCATGTTATTTAAGACTGCCCAGTAAGCGCTGTCTGTAGAATCAATATACCGCCAAGTATGTGTTTGCGCGGCCAAACTAAACGGCAGAGCGCCATATTCCAAACTAACAGATGCGGAAGCATTTGGATCGCTTGCCGTATCAGCGCTGCCCCCTGCACCGACCGCCGCCAGGTTGCCGTCGGCGTCCACCATCACGACGGCCGGGTCGCTGGAAGCATAGGCCAGGCCCAGCTTGCTTGCAAGTTCGTCCGCCTGGGCCTGTTCCGGCGTTGCGCCGCTGTAGGCGTATTCCGGCGTCGCCTGGCCGGTGCTGCCGCGCTCCATCGTGGCGGGCAGGCCCAGCGTTACGCCGGTGATGGAAACGCCGCAGCCCGTCAGCAGCAGCGACGCCGCCAGGGCCAGCGACGCCAGTTTTACAGAGATCCGCATCGGTTTTCCCGCCGTGTTCCAAATTGACCTTATTATAGCGCGCATTATAGCGCGCAAAACCGTACATTTCAACCGGTGCGGCGGCCGGGCGTTTTCGCCGCCCCCCTTGACCGCGCCGGTTGGCCGCGATAGAATAAAACCACGCAGCGCGGCAAAAGCCGGGCGGGGACGGTCGGTTTGCGCGGCGGGCGTGAACGCCCGGCCTACAGGGTAGTGGAAACGGTCGATTTTCCCGCAAACCCCGCGCGGGGCACACCCCTGCCGGGAGGCATATATGCCTCCCCTACAAATAAGGGTACCGCATACACAAATCAAAAACGTCACCACAGGGCAAACGGGCACGGGCCGCATGCATGCGGCCCCTACAGACCGGGGCGGACGGGCGGCAAACCGGGCGCCTGCCGCGGCCGGAAGGTTTGCGCGGCGGGCGTGAACGCCCGCCCTACAATGCGGCGTATACGGTCGTGTTTCCCGCAAACCCCACGCGGGGTTCCCGGTTTGCTGCCCGGTTTCCTCTGTTTTAAAATCCCGCCGCGCGGCGCGCGGCACCATAATTTTTCATTTTTATTTTTTAATTTTTAATTTTCTCAGGGGTCTTTATGGATATTTTAGGCAGCTACGACGTCATCGTCATCGGCGCGGGGCACGCCGGCATCGAGGCCGCGCATGCGGCCGCCGTGCTGGGCGCGCGCACCGCCGTGTTCACGCTGACGCTGGACTTTATCGGCAATATGCCGTGCAACCCTTCCATCGGCGGCACGGCCAAGGGCCACCTGGTGCGCGAGGTCGACGCGATGGGCGGGCTGATGGGCCTGGCCGCCGACGCCACCTACCTGCAAAGCCGCATGCTCAACCGGGGCAAAGGCCCCGCCGTGCACAGCCTGCGCGTGCAGACCGACCGCAAACGCTACCATATCTGGATGAAACACGCGCTGGAACAGACGCCCAACCTGACCATCCACCAGGCCGAGGTCACGGCGCTGGATGTGCAGGACGGCCGCGTGCGCGGCGTCGTGACGGCACTGGGCGGGTACTATGGCTGCCAGTGCGCCGTCATCGCCACCGGCACGACGCTGGGCGGGCGCATCTTTGTGGGCGAGGCCCACTACGACGGCGGGCCCGACGGCACCCATGCCGCCACGGCGCTGACGCGCGACCTGATCGCCCACGGTTTTGTGCTGCGCCGCTTTAAAACCGGCACCCCGGCGCGCGTGCACCGGCGCAGCATCGACTTTGCCAAGCTGGAACGCCAGCCCGGCGACCCCGACGACCAGCTGCAGCCCTTCAGCTTTATGACCCACGCGCCGATGCACAATAAAGTCGACTGCTACATCGCCTACACCAACCCCGGGACCCACAAAGTCATCCTGGACAACCTGCACCGCTCGCCGCTGTACGGCGGCGACATCCAGGGCGTGGGGCCGCGCTACTGCCCGTCCATTGAGGATAAGGTCGTGCGCTTCCAAGAGAAAGAGCGCCACCCGGTGTTCGTGGAACCCTGCGGCGAAAATACCGAGGAAATGTACCTGCAGGGGCTTTCCTCCAGTTTGCCGGAAGCCGTGCAGAACGCCATGTACCGCACCATCGCGGGGTTTGAACACCTCGAGATCATGCGCCCGGCCTACGCCATCGAGTATGACTGCGTAGACCCCACGACACTGCGCCCGACGCTGGAAAGCAAAACCGTGGCCGGGGTGTACGGCGCGGGGCAGTTCAACGGCACCTCCGGCTATGAGGAAGCCGCCGCCCAGGGCCTGCTGGCCGGGCTGAACGCCGCGCGCCGCGCGCTGGGCAAACCGGAACTGGTGCTGGCGCGGCACACCAGCTACCTGGGCACCCTCGTCGACGACCTGGTGACCAAGGGCGTGCTGGATCCCTACCGCATGATGACCAGCCGCAGCGAATACCGCCTGAGCCTGCGCCAGGACAACGCCGACGAGCGGCTGACGCCCATTGGGCGGGAATACGGCCTGGTGGACGACGCGCGCTGGGCGCAGTTTTGCCGCGACCGCGACGCCAAAGCCGCCGAGCTGGCCCGCCTGGGCGCGGCGCGCGTCAAGCTGGCCGACCTGCGCGCCGTGCTGCCCGCCGGGGCCGATGTGGGCGAGAGCGGCGGCACCGCGCTGGAACTGCTGCGCCGCCCCGCCGTCCACTACGACGACATCGCCGCCGTCATCGGCCGCGGCGACGGCGTTACGCCCGCCATGGCCCAGCGCATCGAGACCGAGGTGCGCTACGCCGGCTACATCGCGCGCGAGGAACGCATCATCCGCGACGTGCAGCGGCACGAGAACGTCGCCATCCCCGAAGATTTCGACTACAACGCCATCGAGACGATGACGCTGGAAGCGCGCGAGAAGCTCTGCCGCATCCGCCCGCGCACGCTGGCGCAGGCCGGGCGCATCCCCGGCGTGTCGCCCAGCGACGCAGCGCAGCTGAGCATCGCGCTGCTGCGGGAAAAAGGAAAACCCAAAGAAAATTAAAAATGAAAAATTAAAAATGAAAAATTGTGGTGCCGCGCGCCGCGCGGCGGGATTTTAAAACAGGGGCAAACGGGCAACGAGCCGCAAACCCCTGCGGGGAGGCATAGCTGCCTCCCCTGCAAATAAGGGCACCGCGTGCGCAACCCTAAAAACGCTGCCGCAGGGCAAACGGGCACGGCGGGAACGGACATATTTCCCGTAAACCCTGCGTGGGGCGAACGGGCAACGAGCCGCAAACCCCTGCAAAACAGGGCAAACGCATTCGCGATACAATGCCACATGACCGTGGGACGAACGGGCACGGCACAGATCAAGACCACGCCCTACAGGGTAGGGTGAACGCGGTTATTGCCAAAAAGTGCGAAATACCGCGAGGTTTTACGGGCTACATGCATGCGGCCCCTGCAAACTACCAGGAACGTTTTGTTTTCCCGCCGCCCCTGCCCCGCCGCTCCCCGGGTTGACCGGCTGTTCCCAAAATCATTTTTAAAACGTGCGGCCAACGGCCGCACACCACCATTTTTATTTTTTCATTTTTCATTTTTCATTTGTAAGGAGGTCCCTATGCCGGCTGTTCTGACCTTTGACGACATCCGCCAAAACGGCGAGATCGCCGCCTACATCCGCAAGGCCGATGAATCGCTGATCGCGCTCGGCTATACCGAGCACAGCTTCGCCCACGTCGGCCGCGTGGCCGACCTGGCCCGCCGCATTCTGCTGTGGCTGGGCCACGACGCCCGCACGGCCGAGCTGGCCGCCATCGCCGGGTGGCTGCACGACATCGGCAACGTCGTCAACCGCATCGACCACGCCCAGAGCGGCGCGGTCATGGCGTTCCGCATCCTCGACAAGCTCGGTTTTGCCCCCGACGAGACCGCCACCGTCATCACCGCCATCGGAAATCACGACGAGGGCACGGCCTTCCCCGTCAACGCGGTGGCGGCGGCGCTGATCATTGCCGACAAGACCGACGTGCGCGCCAACCGCGTGCGCAACCGCGACCTGGCCAGCTTTGACATCCACGACCGCGTCAACTACAGCGTCCAGCGCTCCGAAGTGCAGCTGGAACCCGGCGCCATCCGCCTGGTGCTGGACATCGACACCAAGATCTGCGCCGTCATGGATTATTTTGAGATCTTCCTCGACCGCATGGTGCTGTGCCGCAAAGCCGCCGAAAAACTCGGCGTGCGCTTTGCGCTGACCATCAACGGCCAGCCGATGCTGTGACGCCCGCTTTGGCAGAAAGGACCCCGCTATGATCGACAAAGAACGCCTGGCGCGCAAATGTTCCACGTGGAACATCGCGCTGACGCCCGCGCAGCTGGACCAGCTGGACGCCTACGCCGCGCTGCTGGTGGACTACAACCAAAAGGTCAACCTGACGGCCATCACGACGCCCGAGGGCATCGAGGACCGCCACTTTGCCGACAGCCTGCTGTTCGCCGCCCAGCCCGAGGTGTGCGGCCGCCTGGTGGACGTCGGCACGGGGGCGGGCTTCCCCGGCGTGGTGGCCAAGATCTACAAGCCGGACTTGCAGCTGACGCTGATGGAACCCACCGGCAAGCGGGTGGACTTTTTGCGCTACCTTTGCGCCGAGCTGGGCCTCTCTGGCGTCGAGTTCGCCAAGGAGCGCGCCGAGGAAGCCGCCCGTAAACCCTGGCGCGAGCAGTTCGACATCGCCTGCGCGCGCGCCGTGGCCGCGCTGCCCGTGCTGTGCGAGTACTGCCTGCCGCTGGTGAAGCCGGGCGGGCATTTCATCGCGCTCAAAGGGCCTGACGCCGAGGCCGAGGTGCACGCCGCCGCCCGCGCGCTGCGGGTGCTGGGCGGCCAATATGCCGAAACACGCGCCTTCACGCTGCCCGACGGCAGCGCCCGCGGGCTGGTGGTGTGCAGAAAAATATCGCAGACTCCGACCGTTTACCCGCGCAACGGCGGAAAAATCGCCAAAAAACCGTTGTAACAGCGCGGTTTTGCGCGCTTTGGGGCGAACGATTTTTGTTCCTCTTTGGCAGGGGGTGTGGTATGCTTTTTGCAAAGAAAGCATACCCTATTTTTTTTACCACACCCGCAGGGAGGAACCACCGTGCCCAGAAAAGAACCCCAAAAGACCGGCCGCGTGCTGATGCTGCCGCTGGACAGCATCGAGCCTTCGCCCTACCAGGCGCGCACGGCCTTTGACGAACAGGAGATCGCGGCGCTGGCCGTGAGCATTTTGCAAAACGGGCTGCTGCAGCCCGTCAGCGTGCGGCGCACCGGGCTGCACAAGTACCAGCTGGTGGCGGGCGAGCGCCGCCTGCGCGCCTGCCGGCTGGCGAAACTCGAGAAGATCCCGGCGATTTTGGCCGACTACGACGACAGCGAGAGCGCGGCGCTGGGGTTGCTGGAAAACCTGCAGCGCAGCCAGCTGGACCCCTTTGACACGGCGCGCGGCATCAAGGAGGTCATCCGCCTGTGGGGCTGCACCCAGGCCGAGGCCGCCCGCCGCCTGGGGCTGAGCCAGCCCGCGCTGGCCAACAAGCTGCGGCTGCTGACGCTGACGCCCGCGCAGCAGCAGCTGTGCGCCGCCCACCATTTGAGCGAGCGCCACGCCCGCGCCGTGCTGCGCCTGCCGGAAAACCGCCGCACCGCCGCGCTGGAAAAGATCGCGCGCGACAAGCTCAGCGTGCGCCAGGCCGACAAGCTGGTGGACGGCATGCTGGCCGCGCCCAAAGGCCCCAGCCCCTGCCGCCGCACCATCCCGATGGTGCGCGACGTGCGGTTTTTCGTCAACACCTTGCAGCACGCCGTCGACCTGATGACGCAAAAGGGCATCGCCGCCACCACCACCTGCGGCAAGCGCGACGGCTGCCTGGAATACAC
>DXEI01000154.1 GCA_019115045.1 Candidatus Gemmiger excrementipullorum
GACGAGCAGATCAAATACAGCGAGAACCTTGCCCCGTTTGAGTACGGCAAAAAAGAGCTGGAACGCATCGAAGCGGGTGAGGACGTCTTCCCCCACATTCTGGGCACCGACCGCAACGGCCGCGACTTTGCCGTGCGTTTGATGATGGGCACCCGCATCAGCCTTTCGGTCGGGTTGCTGGCCTCGGTACTGGTGCTGATCATCGGCGCCACCTACGGCGCGATCTCGGCGTTTGCCGGCGGCTGGGTGGACCTGATCATGATGCGCATCACCGATATTCTCAACACCATCCCCGACATATTGCTCATCATCCTGCTGGGCACCGCGCTCAAAGACCCGCTGGCCCAGCTGGCCGAGCAGCCCGGCTTTGACTGGATGCAGAAACTCGGCCCCAACATGATCTCGATCTTTATCATCTTTGCGCTGCTGTACTGGGTCGGCATGGCGCGCATCGTGCGCAGCCAGGTGCTCACGCTCAAAGAGAGCGAGTACGTCACCGCCGCCCGCGCGCTGGGCGCGTCCAACGGGCGCATCATCAAGCGCCACCTGCTGACCAACTGCATCGGCACCCTCATCGTCACCACGACGCTGCAGATCCCCTCCTCGATCTTTACCGAGAGTTATCTGAGCTTCCTGGGCCTTGGCGTGGCGGCGCCCATGCCGTCGCTGGGCAGCCTTGCCACCGACGCGGTCTCGGGCATGAACACCTACCCGCACCGCCTGCTGGCCCCGGCGCTGATGATCAGCGTCATGATCTTGGTGTTCAACCTCCTGGGCGACGGGCTGCGCGACGCCTTTGACCCGAAGCTGAAAAACTAAAGAGGGGAGAGCGAACACATCATGAGCGAAAAAATTCTGGATATTCAAGAAGAACGCCTCTCCTTCTTTACCCCGGCGGGCGAGGTCAAGGCCCTCAACGGCGTATCCTTTGCGATGAACCAGGGCGACGTGCTGGGCATCGTGGGCGAGTCCGGTTCCGGCAAGTCGGTCACGGCCTACTCCATCATGGGGCTGACGGCCTACCCCGGCCGCCTCGTCGGCGGCAAGGTGTGGTTCAACGGCCACCAGGTCGACGAAATGACCGAGAAGGAGTTCCGCAAGATCCGCGGCAACGAGGTCTCCATCATCTTCCAGGACCCCATGACGAGCCTGAACCCCGTGTACACAATCGGCAACCAGATCGTCGAGGTCATCCTGCTGCACACCAAAAAGACCAAGAAAGAGGCCTGGGCCCGCGCCAAAGAGCTGCTGGAACTCGTCGGCATCAATGAGCCGGAGCGCCGCCTCAAACAGTACCCGCACGAGCTTTCGGGCGGTATGCGCCAGCGCGTCATGATCGCCATCGCCCTGGCGTGCGAACCCAAGCTGCTGATCGCCGACGAACCGACGACGGCGCTGGACGTGACCATCCAGGCGCAGATCTTGGAACTGATGCAGGACCTGCGCAAAAAGCTGGGCATGAGCATCATCATGATCACCCACGACCTCGGCGTCGTGGCGTCGATGTGCGAAAAGATCGCCGTCATGTACGCCGGCCACATTGTGGAATACGGCACCACCGACGAAATTTTCTACGACCCCCAGCATGAGTACACCAAGGGCCTGATCAACTCCATCCCCAAGCTCAACGCCGAGGAGAAGGAGCGCCTGGTCCCCATCGAGGGCACGCCCGTCGACCTGCTCAACCCGCCGGCCGGCTGCCCGTTCGCACCACGCTGCAAAAGCTGCATGAAAGTCTGCCTGGGCAAGATGCCGCCGCGCACCGACCTCAGCGACACCCACTACACCTACTGCTGGCTGCGCCAGAAAGAGGAATTTGAGAAAGGGGGCAAAGCGGAATGAGCGAGCAGAAGACCCTCGTGGAAGTCAAGCATCTGCAGCAGTATTTCCCGGCCGGCGGATTTGGCAAAAACAAGCGCTATGTGCAGGCCGTCGACGACGTCAGCTTTGCCATCCGCAAAGGCGAGACGCTGGGCCTGGTGGGCGAGTCCGGCTGCGGCAAGACCACGACCGGCCGCACGCTGCTGCGCTTGTATGAGCCTACCGGCGGCACCATCGTCTACGACGGCGAAGTGCTGTTTGACAAAGAGCAGAAGATCGCCGTCGACATGCTGCCCTACCGCCGCCGCATGCAGATCGTGTTCCAGGACCCCTATGCCAGCCTGGACCCGCGCATGACCATCGGCGACATCGTCGGCGAAGGCCTCGACATCCATAAGCTGGCCGAAAACGACAAAGACCGCCACGACCGCATCATCCACCTGCTGGAGCGCGTCGGCCTTAACAGCGAGCACGCCAACCGTTACCCGCACGAGTTCTCGGGCGGGCAGCGGCAGCGCGTCGGCATCGCCCGCGCGCTGGCCGTCCACCCCGAGTTCATCGTCTGTGACGAGCCTGTCTCGGCGCTGGACGTCTCCATCCAGGCGCAGGTCGTCAATATGTTCGAGGACCTGCAGGCCGAAATGGGCCTGACCTACCTGTTCATCGCGCATGACCTCAGCGTCGTCAAGCACATCTCCAACCGCATCGGCGTCATGTACCTGGGTAAGCTGGTCGAACTGGCCGACAGCTACGAGCTCATCGCCCACAGCGTCCACCCCTACACCCGCAGCCTGATCTCGGCCATCCCGGTGGCGGACCCCAAGACCGCGCGCCAGGCCAAACGCATCGTGCTGCAGGGCGACGTGCCCAGCCCGCTCAACCCGCCCAGCGGCTGCCGGTTCCGTACCCGCTGCCCCTACGCGGACGAGCGCTGCGCGGCCGAAGCGCCGGAATTCCGGGAGGTCGGCCCCGGCCACTGGGCGGCCTGCCACCACCTGGATCAAGCCGCAGACTGACCCGCAGCGCCGGGGTGTGCGCCCCGGCCGCCTGCCAACGCCCCTTTGTGCGGAAGGCGCAGCAGATGGGAAATTTCACGTCGCTGCGTGGGCGCGCTCATCACAAAACCATTACAAAAGGGCAAAATCCCTTGTAAGTGGCGGCGCGCCGGGCGTATAGTTATGGTATTCATTCCCAAAAGGGGGGCACGCCCCCTTTGCGGGATTGGGTATAAGTATTTTAGCAATGGAGGAAAACCACATGAAGATGAAGAACTTTGTCGCCCTGGCTCTGGCCGGCTGCATGGCTCTCTCTCTGGCTGCCTGCGGTTCCACCGCGACGACCGGCGAGACTTCGGAAGCGGCGACGGGCGAACAGGCCGCCGACGCGACCGAAGCGACCGATGCGACTGCCACCGGTTCCGGCTTCACCGTCCAGCTCGGCCCCAACCCCGAGACGCTGGACCCTGCGCTGAACAGTGCCATCGACGGCGCCAACACCATCATCACCATCTTTGAGCCGCTGCTGCTCGTCGACGAGAACAACGAGGTCGTCGGCGGCCAGGCCGAAAGCTGGGAAGTCAGCGACGACGGCCTGACCTGGACCTTCACCCTGCGTGACGGCCTGAAATGGAGCGACGGCACCGACCTGACGGCCAAGGACTTTGAGTACAGCTTCAAGCGCCTGGCCGACCCCAACACCGCCGCGCCCTACGGCCAGACCGTCGTGGGCATGATCGCCGGTTATGACGACGCTGTCGGCAACCCGGACGCCGACGGCAACACGACCACCGAGCCCGACTTTGACGCGCTGCAGGTCGTGGCCAGCGAGGACGGCAAGACCCTGACCGTCACGCTGAGCTACCCCTGCTCCTACTTCGACAAGATCGCGGCGTTCGCTTCGATGTCCCCTGTGCAGCAGGCGACCATCGAGGCCAACGGCGACGGCTGGTGCACCCAGCCCGAGACCTTTGTCTGCAACGGCCCCTACATGATCACCGAGTGGACCCCCAGCGAGCGCATCGTGCTCTCCAAGAACCCCAACTACGTGGGCGGCTGGGACTCCTCCCGCATCGTGTCCGACACCATCACCCTGCTGCTGATCGAGGATGACACCGCCGCGTACGCCGCCTACAACAGCGGCGAGGCCCAGCTCATCAAGAGCGTGCCCTCCGACGAGATCCCCAGCCTGACCCCGGCCGAGGAAGGCGGCGATTTCTACATCGACTCCAACCTGGGCACCTACTACATCAGCGTCAACTGCCAGCGTGAGCCCTTCACCGATCCCCTGGTCCGCAAGGCGCTGAGCCTGGCCATCGACCGTGAGTACGTGGCCGACGTCGTCATGCAGGGCACCTACAGCGCCGCGCACGGCATCTCCTGCCCGGGCATCACCGATGCCGACGGCAGCCAGTTTGCCGACAACGCCAACGGCGGCGAGCCCTACATCAGCAACGACTACGACGCCAACCTCGAGGAAGCCAAGGCCCTGATGGCCGAGGCCGGCTACCCCGACGGCGAGGGCTTCCCCACCGTCACCTACAGCACCAACGACCAGGCCTACCACCTGCCCCTGGCCGAGTACCTGCAGAGCGCCTGGGCCGAGCTGGGCATCACGGTGAACATCGACACCGTCGAGTGGGCCAGCTTCACCCCGCTGCGCCGCGCCGGCGACTATGACATCAGCCGCAACGGCTGGGTCATGGACTACGATGATCCTTCCAACATGCTGGAGCTGTTCCAGACCGGCAACGGCAACAACGACGGCAAGTACAGCAACCCCGAGTTCGACGCCGCCATCGAGGCTTCCAAGGTTGCGGACAAGGCTACCCACTATGAGCAGCTGCACAAGGCCGAGGACATCCTGATGGAGGACATGGGCTGCATCCCCGTTGCGTACTACAACGACTTCTGGCTGCAGAGCCCGTCCCTGCAGGGCACCTGGCACAGCCCCTACGGCTACTGGTACCTGCAGTACGGCTACGTGGAGTAATTCCGCGCAGCGCGTATAACGCCTGAATCAACACAGACCCCCGCTGTGGCAGCACAGCGGGGGTCTGTTTTGCGTAGAGGGGGGGAAAAATAAAAACCTGGGGAAATGAAAAATGAAAAAATAAAAATGAAAAATGAATGTGGACCGCGGCCTGCGGCCGCTCGAAAATTGGGTTTGCGGCGCCATAGAACGCGGAGGCTATCGGGTTGGCAGGGTGTTTTCTTTACCCTGTAGGGCGGGGTCTTGACCCCGCCGTGGACGTCTGCCCCATGGTACCGTTTTTTGGCCGCGACCGCGTTCGGTCCATGCGCAGGGGCGGCATGCCGCCCGCGAAACGTTGCGGCATTGCCCGTCCACGGGTTGCTTGGTGTTTGTATTGCCTTGTAGGGCGGGGTCTTGACCCCGCCGCAAACCCCGCTCCGCCGTCCGTTCCCGGGTTGGCCTGCCATTTCCCTCGCGTTGTAGGGGCCGCATGCATGCGGCCCGCCAAAACGGTACGGTCATTGAGCGTTTACGGTTTGTAGGGTGTGTATTTTGCCTTGTAGGGCGGGCGTTCACGCCCGCCGCACATTGCAAAATTTTAAAATTTAGCGGTTTCGGCGGGCGAAATCGCCCGCCCTACAAACCGGGGCAAATGGGCAACCACCCGCAAACCCCACGCGGGGCAAACCCCTGCCGGGAGGCATATATGCCTCCCCTACAACTGAGGGTACCGTGTACACAGACCCAAAAACGTTGCCATAGGGCAAACGGACACGGGCCGCATGCATGCGGCCCCTACAAACCGGCCGGGATCACGTCTATGGCCTGCCAACGGGATGCAAAGGGGCCCCTGTCAGAACGCCGCGCCCAGCGTGGCGGCCATCACGGCCTTGATGGTATGCATGCGGTTTTCCGCTTCGCGGAACACGATGGACTGCGGCCCGGCGAATACCTTGTCGGTCACTTCCATCTCGCTGCGGCCAAACTTTTCGCCCATCGCCTTGCCAATGGCCGTCTTGTGGTCGTGGTAGGCCGGCAGGCAGTGCATAAACACCGCCGTCGGCTTGGCCTTGGCCATCAGCGCGGCGTTGACCTGGTAGGGGGCCAGCGCCTCGATGCGCTCGGCCCACACGGCTTCCGGCTCGCCCATGCTCACCCACACGTCGGTGTAGACCACATCGGCCCCGGCTGCGGCGTCGGGGTTCTCGCTCAGCGTCACGCTGCCGCCGCTCTCGCGCGCCAGCGCGCTGCACTGTGCGGCCAACGCTTTGTCCGGCCAGTAAGCTTTGGGCGCGCAGGCCACAAAGTGCAGGCCCATCTTGGCGCAGCCGATCATCAGGCTGTTGCCCATGTTGTAGCGCGCGTCGCCCATGTACACAAACCGCAGCCCCTGCAGCGTGCCAAACTGCTCGCGCAGCGTCAAAAAGTCGGCTAAGATCTGCGTTGGGTGGAACTCATTGGTCAGGCCGTTCCACACCGGCACGCTGGCATACTGCGCCAGCTCGCGCACGATGTCCTGCCCAAACCCGCGGTACTCGATGCCCTCAAACATGCCGGAAAGCACCTGCGCCGTGTCGGCAATGCTCTCCTTTTTGCCGATCTGGCTGCCCGTCGGGTCCAGGTAGGTCGTGCCCATGCCCAAGTCGTGGGCGGCCACCTCAAACGCGCAGCGCGTGCGGGTCGAGGTCTTTTCAAAAATCAGCGCCACATTTTTGCCGCGCAGCACATCGTGCGGCACGCCGGCCTTCTTTTTGGCTTTCAGCTCGGCCGCCAGGTCCAGCAAATACCCGATCTCCTGCGGCGTATAGTCCAGCAGCGTCAAAAAATCGCGTCCCTGCAAGTTCATGGTATGACCCCCTATACAATTTATATGGTATATATTGAATGTTTATGCATCTATTATCGCACGTTTGCCCGCGCGGCGCAAGGGGCAAAACGCCTTGGCCGCCGGCGCGCACTGTGCTATAATAGCCGCAGAGCGGCTATTATACCGTTTTTTGCGCAGCGCCTCGCCGTTCTGGCTTGACGCCAGCCCGGCAACCGGCTTTGGATGCGCAATTATACCATTCCGCTACGCGTCATGGTATAATACACAAAAGGGGGTGCGCACCGTGGGCAAGGTCTACTTTCATGTCGACGTCAACTCGGCGTTTTTGTCGTGGTCGGCGCTCAAACTCCTGCGCGAAGGGCAGGAACTCGACCTGCGCACGGTGCCCTCCGTCGTCGGCGGGGACGAGGAAAAGCGCCACGGCGTCGTGCTGGCCAAAAGCGGCCCGGCCAAACAGTTCGGCATCCATACCGGCGAAAGCCTGTTTGCGGCCCGGCTCAAATGCCCGCAGGTCATCGTCACGCCGCCGGATTTTGATTTCTACGTGCAAAACAGCAAGGCGCTCATCGCTATTTTGCAGCAGTATACGCCCGACGTCGAGCAGTACAGCATCGACGAAGCGTTTTTGGATATGACCGGTACCGAGGCGCTGTTTGGCCCGCCGCTGGAGGTCGCGCACGCCCTCCGCCGCCGCGTCAAGCGGGAGCTGGGCTTCACCGTCAACATCGGCGTCGCGCCCAACCGGCTGCTGGCCAAGATGGCCTCGGACTTTACCAAGCCCGATAAGGTGCACACGCTCTTCCCCGACGAAGTGCCGCAAAAAATGTGGCCGCTGCCGGTGCGGGAACTGTTCGGCGTCGGGCCCAGCGCGGCGCGCAAGCTTACCCAGTGCGGCATGCTGACCATCGGCGACCTCGCCCGGGCCGAGCGCAGCACCATCGTGGCGATGTTCGGCGCGCGCGGCGACACGCTGTGGAACTACGCCAACGGGCGCGAGGCCGACCCTGTGACCAAACAGCAGACGCGGGACAACACCTACGGCAACAGCGTCACGCTGCCGCAGGACCTGACCCGGCCCGAGCAGGCCGACGCCACGCTGCTGGCGCTGTGCGACTCGGTCGGGCGGCGGCTGCGCACCGACGGCAAGACGGCGCGGGTGGTGGCCGTGCAGCTGGTGGACAACGCCTTCCGCCGCACCAGCCACCAGACCACGCTGCCCGACCCCACCAACGCCACCGACCGTTTGTACGAGGTCGCGGGCCAGCTGCTGCGCCAGATGTGGCCGCAGCGCCCGGTGCGGCTGGTGGGCGTCAGCGCCGAAAAGACCGGCGCCGACAACTTTGAACAGCTGGACCTGTTTACCAACAGCGAACGGCGCGCCAAAAAAGAAAAGCTCGACCACACGGCCGACGCGCTGCGCCGCAAGTTCGGCAGCACGGCCGTCACCCGGGCCAAGCTCCTCACGCCCGAAACGCGCGCCCCGGCCGCGCTCTCGGCCGCCAAACAGCGCGATAAAGAGAAGTAGCGGCAAGTTACCCCTTTGCCGCAGCAAAAAAGCCGCCCCGGTCGGGGCGGCTTTTGCGTTGTATGGGGGCCTGGTTATTTCCCGGTCACTCGGTATAAAACAGCAGGCGGCTGTAGCAGGGCAGCGGCCAGTAATCTTCCTCCACGCGCTCCTCGGCGGCGTCGGCGGCGGCGCGCAGGCGGGCCATCAGCGGCAATACCTCGTCGTGGAACGCATACGCCTTGGCGCATTCGTCAGGCAGGGCGCAGGCTTTGTCGGTGGCGGCTTTCAGTTCCTCGGCCGCGTCGGCCATCTCGTCGGTATACTGCGAGAGCGCCTGCAGCAGCTTGGTCTCGGCTTTGGTCGAGATACCCTCCACCGCGGCGGCCTTGGCGGCGGCGGTGTTGGCTACCTCGCCCATGTAGCTCGTCGCAGCGGGGATCAGCTGCTTGTTCGCGATCTTCAGCATCGTGCGCGCCTCGATGTTGATGACCTTGGCGTAATGCTCCATCTCGACTTCATAGCGGCTGAACATCTCGGTCTTGGTCAGCACGCCGAAATCTTCCATCAGCTGGATGTTCTTGGGCTCTTTCAGCGCGATCATCGCGTCGGGCGTCGCCTTGCGGTTGGGCAGGCCGCGGCGCGCGGCTTCGGCCTCCCAGGCGTCGGTGTAGCCGTTGCCGTTAAAGATCACGCGGCGGTGCTCGTTCAGCGTCTTTTTGACCCAGGCGGCGGCCGCGGCCTCAAAGTTGTCGGCGCCGGCGGTCTCGGCAATAAAGTCCTTGAGCTCCTTGGCGACCGAGGTGTTCAGGATGGTGTTGGCGTCGCTCAGGTTCTCGGCCGAGCCGGGCATACGGAACTCAAACTTGTTGCCGGTGAACGCAAACGGGCTGGTGCGGTTGCGGTCGGTGGTGTCTTTGCTGAACTTGGGCAGCACGTCGACGCCCAGGTCCATCTTCATCTTGACGGGGCCCGCATAGGGCGAGTCGGTGCAGATGGCGTCGATGACGGCTTCCAGCTCCTCGCCCACAAAGATGGAAATGATGGCCGGCGGGGCTTCGTTCGCGCCCAGGCGGTGGTCGTTGCCCGGCGTCGCGACCGAGGTGCGCAAAAGGTCGGCGTATTCATCCACGGCCTTGATGACGGCGGTCAAAAACACCATGAACTGCAGGTTTTCCATCGGGGTGTCGCCGGGGTCCAGCAGGTTTTCGTCCTCGGTGCTCAGCGACCAGTTGTTGTGTTTGCCGCTGCCGTTGACGCCCTCAAACGGTTTTTCGTGCAGCAGGCAGACCAGCCCGTGCTTGGCGGCGATCTTTTTCATCATCTCCATCGTCAGCAGGTTGTGGTCGATGGCGACGTTGGTCACGTCGTAGATGGGCGCCAGCTCATGCTGGCCGGGCGCGACCTCGTTGTGTTTGGTCTTGGCCGGGATGCCCAGCTTCCACAGCTCGGCGTCCAGCTCCTTCATAAAGGCCGAGACAACGGGCCGCAGCGTGCCGAAGTAATGCTCTTCGAGCTCCTGCCCTTTGGACGGGGCCGAGCCGAACAGCGTGCGGCCGGTCAGCACGATGTCCTGGCGTTTCTCGTAATCCTCTTTGCGGATGAGGAAATACTCCTGCTCCGGCCCGACGGTGGTCGCCACGCGCGGCACGTCCTTGCCGAACAGGTGCAGCACCTTGCGCGCCTGGTCGCTGACCGCCTGCATCGAGCGCAGCAGCGGCGTTTTTTTGTCCAGCGCTTCGCCGGTGTAAGAGCAAAACGCCGTGGGGATGCACAGCACATCATCTTTTACAAAAGCGTAGCTGGTGGGGTCCCACGCAGTGTAACCGCGGGCTTCGGCCGTGGCGCGCAAACCGCCCGAAGGGAAGCTGGACGCGTCCGGCTCGCCCTTGATGAGCTCCTTGCCGGAAAACTCCATAATGGCGGTGCCGTCGGGCTGGGGGCTCACAAAGCCGTCGTGCTTTTCGCTGGTGGTGCCGGTCAGCGGCTGGAACCAGTGGGTGTAGTGGGTCGCGCCCAGTTCAATGGCCCAGCGCTTCATCACGCTGGCCACGACGTTGGCGACTTCCAGATCCAGCGGCTGGCCTTTTTCGATGGTCGCCTTCAGGCTCTTGTAGGTAGAGCTGGGCAGGCGCTCGCGCATTTCGTGCTCATTGAACACTTTGCTGCCGTAAAGTTCCATGACGGTTGCTGCCATACTGCATACTCCTTCGTGCGTCTTTTACGGGAAAAGGCGCTGCGAAAAAGACCTTCGCAGCGCCCTTAGCTGTTGTTACCATTATACGGTCTGCACCGCCAAAATGCAACTGGCGGACTGCAAAAATCCCGCCCGGCCAGTGCGCCAAAAACTGGCAAATTTGTCCATCGCGCCGCGGCGCGGGCTGTGGTATACTGGGGGCGGAAGGTACCAACACAAAAAAGGGGAGGGACCCGCCATGGAAATTGAACGCAAATGGATGGTGCACGGCTGGCCGCAGGGCCTGCCGCTGACCGAGACCTACCAGATGGACCAGGGCTACCTGACCGTGCGCCCGACGGTGCGCATCCGGCGCGAGGCATTGCAGGGCGGGCCGACGGCGCTGGTGCTCTGCTTTAAGGGGGCGGGGACCCTCAGCCGTGAGGAGATCGAGACCGAGATCGACGCAGACCTCTTCGCTAAGCTCGAGCATCTGATCGGCAGGCCGCTGATCCACAAAGAGCGCCGCGGCTACGCACTGCCCGGCGGCCTGACGCTGGAGGTCAACTGCGTCGACCCCGGCCAGACCACGGCCTTTTGGTATGCCGAAGTCGAGTTTGCCACCGAGGCCGAAGCCCTGGCGTGGGACCCGGCCGCCGCCGGCCTGGCGGACTACCTGGCCGACGAGTGCACCGGCCGACCCGGCGCGAGCATGGGCGAATACTGGGAGCAGACGCGGCTAAAAAATGAAAAATGAAAAAATAAAAATGAAAAATGATGGTGGACTCGCGGCTGCGCCGCGAGAAAATGAAGCTTGCGGTGTGATACAACGCGGCGGCTGCCCGGCTGCCGGGTGGGTGTGATGTTTGCCTTGCCCTGTAGGGCGGGGTCTTGACCCCGCCGCCAACCCTGCGGTGCCGCCCGTTTCCGGTTTTTTTGCTGTTTCCGCCGCATTGTAGGGGCCGCATGCATGCGGCCCGTGGGCGTTTGCCCTGTGGTAACGTTTTTGGTTCGTGTACGTGATCCCCTCATGCGTAGGGGAGGCATATATGCCTCCCGGCAGGGGTATGCCCCGCGCGGGGTTCGCGGGGAAATGTGCCCGTTCCCGCCGCTCTGCAACACAAACCAAACGACATACGCTCCCCAAAAAAACAACAAGGCCGCCCTGGTCATCCAGGGCGGCCTTGCCGCATGTATGGGGTATTTACCTTAATAAGGCTCGCAAACCCGTGTTACCGGTCGCCGCGGCGCTTGCGCACCACCAGCAGCGCTACGAACGCCGCCGCGGCCCAGAAGCACCGGCCCGTTGTGGATGCGCCGCCTGGCGCACCAGCGCTCCAGCTTATGGCAAAGGGGCTTGGGCAGCAAAATTTCCCGGCATTTGCCCTTGCAGCGGATGGCGGCGCGCCCCTTGCGCACGGCCTCGGCCGTGATGAACCGCAGTTCCGACACACGGATGCCGGTGGCGCACAGCGTCTGCAGCACCAGCAGCGTGCGTTTGCGGCCCGTGCGGCGGGCGGCGTCCAGCAGGCGGAAATACTCGGCGCGGGAGAGTTCGCGCCGCGCCTCGCAGAAAATACGCCGCTGGCATTTGAGCGGTTTGGCCTTGCCGGCGGGGTTGCCGCAAAAGTCCTGGTAGGCATTGACGGCGGCCAGCATGGCGTTGACGCTGGCGGGGGCGTAGCCGCGCGCGGCCAGGGCGTCGCGCCAGGCGGCGACGGCGGCCTTGGGCGGGGGCTGGGGCGCGCCGGTCTCCCGGAAAAAGCGCGCGGCGTCCCGCAGGTATTTTTCAATGGTGCCTGCGCTGCGTTCCCTCTGCTGCAGCCAGGCGCGGTAGGCGGTAAAATCAGGCATGGCGGGCATACATAGAACAACTCCTTCCCAGGCCGGGCGTGCGGCCCGTTTTTATTATGCCCGGAAACCCCGCCCGCGTCTAACCGGACGCCAAACCGCAAAACCGCAAGGCCGCCAAGCCTGCGGCGCCGCCCGTATACAAAACCGCGGCAGGCAAAATTTGTAAATTTGTACGGTGCGGCTTTACAAATGGCGGCAAAACGGCTACAATAGTACCATCTGGATACGATACAGGCCTGCCGCCGTCCTGCGGCGCGGGTGGAATTTTAAGAAAAGAGGAACTGTGAATGAAACGTAAGCTGCTGTTCGTCCTGGCGGTCCTTTCGTTGTGCATGGTGCTGGCGGCCTGCAAAAAGACCGAGGAGCAACCCGCCGCCACCCCCGCGCCGGAAGCGGCCGCCACCCCGGAACCGACGCTGCCCCCCTACGAGGCCAACGTCCTGACTGGTGAGCCGCGCGACGCCGACTATAAAGACCAGCGCATCACCGCCGTCATGGTCAACAACATCGTGGCGGCCCGCCCGCAGCGCGGCCTGTCCAAAGCCGACATCCTGTTTGAGATCAAGGTCGAGGGCGGCATCACCCGTTTCATGCCCATGTACACCGACTATGAGGACATCGGCGAGGTCGGGCCCGTGCGCTCCGGCCGCGACCAGTTCTTCCGCCTGATTTTGCCCTGGCAGGCGCTGTATATCCATGAGGGCCAGTCCGTCGTCATGCAGCAGTATGCCATCGACTACAGCTACGGCAACCTCAACAACAACGACGGCGCGCATGGTTTCCGCGACTACGGCCGCGTCAACTGGGCCGGCGCGTCCTACAACAACGGCACGCTGGCGCTGGAGCATACCATGTACACCGACTCCGAGAATATCGGCGCGTACATTGCCGACAACGGCGTCGATATGGACCGCACCTACAACTCTACCTTCTTTAACTTTGTCGACTACCGCACCGGCGGCACCCGCGACCTTTCCGCCAGCCTGGACAGCGCCTACAGCGACAAGTACGGCCCCATCGTCGGCGACGGCGAGTACATCGAGATCGAGCACAGCCCCTCCTACCGTACCCGCTTTATCTATGATGCTGCCACCAACACCTACAAGATGCAGCAGAACTACTCCGACGGGCAGTGGCGCGACACCGTGGACGAAGCCGCCGACAATACCGTGCTGAGCTTCCCCAACGTCATCGTGCTCTACACCGACATCCACACCTACCCCGGCCACGAAGCCAAAGACCTGCAGTATGCCGAGTATGCCTGGGGCGGCGTCGGCTACTACTGCTACGGCGGCAAGTGCGAGAAGATCTACTGGCAGAAAGGCACCCCGCTGGAGGCTTTGCGCCTGTATTACCTGACCGAGGACGGCCAGTGCAGCGACACCCCGCTGGAAGTCAACATCGGCAAGAGCTATGTGGCTGTGACCGACGTCGATTACGCCGAGAATTTCGTGCACAGCACGCTGGACGGCGTGGATCTTTCCACCGCCACCACCAAGACCTACGAGAGCAGCTATGTCGAGGATGACGCCCAGGCCGGCGAGACCCTGGGCATGAGCACCGACGACCTGACCACCAGCGCCACCGGCAGCGGCGAGGCCGAGACCACTGCCCCGGTGGAGGAGACGGCCCCGGTAGAACAGACCGCCCCCGTGGAAGAAAGCGCCCCCGTCGAACAGACCGTGACGGAGGAAGCCCCTGTGGAGGAACCCCCCGTGGAAGAAGCGCCCCCGGTGGAGGAAACCCCTGTGGAACAGCCCGTGACGGAGGAAGCACCCCCGGCGGACGACCCCGAGGCCGTGGGCTGAGCCCCCGCCCCGTGAACCTGTGATATGACCAGCGCAGCCCGCCCGGCGGCGGGCTGCGCTGGTCCTTTTGGAAAGGATGCCCTTATGAGACGAAACCTGCAGGCCCTGGGCCTGGCCGCCGCCCTGCTGGCGGCGCTGCTGCTGGGCGGCTGCGCCGGCCAGCAAGCGCCCGGCAGCGAAACGCCGGAAACCGCCGTGACCGAGCCCACCCCCACGCCCACCCCGGCCGAGCCGGTGCCCAACCCGCTGACCGGCGTGGCCGACGCCGACTACACAGGCCGCCGCCCGGTGGCGGTGACGCTGCGCACGCTGGCGGGCGCCGCCCCGCATTGGGGGCTTTCCAGCGCCGACGTGCTGGTGGAAGGCGTGACTGAGGGCACCACCGCCAGCCTGATGGCGCTGTACGCCAATGTGGACGCCATCAGCAAAGCGGGGCCGGTCGGCCCCGGGCGCGACCTGCTGCTGCAGTTTGCGCTGCCCGTCAACGCCGTGCCGGTGCACATCGACAAAAACATCTACGCCAGCAACCTGCTCAACACCCTTGCCTACCAGGACCTCGACGGCTACCACATCGGCAAGGCGGCCTTCGCCTTTGACCAGGACCGCCAGAACGCCGGCTACCGCGAGGAAAACTGCTTTTACACCACGGCGGAGCTCATCCGCACCGGGCTGCAGCAGTACGGCGCTTCGCTGGACGGCGCCAACACGCCGCTGTTCCGCTTTGGCGAGCGCGCCCCCGTGGCCGAGGATGCCCGCAACGCCACGGCGCTGACGGTGACCTTCTCGCCCGATGACAGCGAGCAGCTCACCTACCAGGCCGAGACCGGGCTCTACCTCAAGACCAACGCCGACGGCTCGCCCACGACCGACGCCGACAACGGCCAGCAGGTCGGGTTCACCAACGTGTTCGTGCTGTATGCGTCCAGCGGCATCAAGGACGACGGCTATACGCGCGAGTATGACATGACCGGCGGCACCGGCCTCTACCTGACCGGCGGCGCGTGGGAGACCATCCAGTGGAGCAAAGAGGACGCCACCGGCCCGCTGCAGCTGACGGCCGCCGACGGCCAGCCGCTGACGGTGGCCCCCGGCAAGAGCTTTATTGCGGTGTGGGGCGGCTACTACGGCCAGGCGCTGCGCCTGACCGGCGCCGACGGCGCCGAGCAGACCCTGCCTGAGAAACCCACCCTGCTGGAGAGCGGCATCTCCGACGAGGCGGCGGCCGCCGCCCAGGCGGAGTATGAGGCGCGCCAGCGGCTGATCGACGCGCAGGCCGCCTACGACGCCGCCAACGCCCAGCTGCCCGACGCCCAGGCCGCGCTGGAGGACGCCCAGGCCGCCCTTGACGCCGACAGCGAGAACGCCGACCTCATCGCCCGGCGCGACGAGGCGCAGGCAGCCGTCGACGCGCTGAACCAGACCCTGGCCGACAACCGCGCCATCCTGGAGGAAGCCGGCATCGACCCCGACGGCGCGGAAGAAACCTCCGCAGAAGAAGCCCCCGCCGAGGAGACCCCCGCCGAAGAAACGCCCACGGAAGAGACCCCCGCCGAATAAGGAGGTACAACCAAAGCCCCCCGGCAGACTTTCGTCTGCCGGGGGGCTTTCGGCCGTATAAAAGGGTCGTCAGGCGGAGACTGCGCCGCTGCCGGCGTCGCCTTCGGCCGTAAAGTAGACAAAGTACACGTCGCCGGTGCTTTCATCGTCAAAGTATTCCAGGTAGGAGATGGAAAAATCCTGGAAACCGGCCGGGACCTCATACACCAGGATCCCCTCGACTTCTTCGTCGATGGCCAGCGGGTAGGTGCCCGGCAGCTGCGCGTCGTCCAGCGTGGGCAGTTCCTCGCCGGTGGACATATCGGTGGTGATGGGCACGCGGTAGTCTTCTTCGCCCTCGCTGCCCCACTGCGCCTGGAAATCGGTGTCGTACATCTCGATGCTCTGCGGGGAAGTGTTCTTGACCGTGATGTCCACGATCAGGAAATTGCTGCCGTCTGCCGGCACGGCGTCGGCGTAGCTTGCGGCCAGCGTGGCGCTGTTGACGGTGTAGTCAAAAAAGTACGTCTCCATCGTGTCGCCCATGCGGCCTTCGTGGTAACCGTCCTGTGCGCCGGGCAGGCTGCAGGCCGTCAGGGCCAGGGCCGCCAGCAGCGCAGGCAGGCAAAGCGCGCGTTTTTTCATCATGGTTCCTCCTCATTCCCCGGGCCTGGCAGGGGCTGCGGCCCGTTGTGTTATGTCCAGCATAGCACATTGCGCGCGCCGTTGCAACCAAAAATGCCCCGGCTGTGCCGGGGCAGGGGGCGTTATTCCATGCCGTCCAGGTAGCCGTGGGGCACGACGTCGTAGGCCTCGGCCAGGTGGTCGCGCATCCACATCTCGGCGTCCAGACGCACGCTGTAGCCCGCGCCCGGGTCGGTCATCCACTCTTCCGGTTTCCGCAGCGGTAGCGCGTGCTGTGCCAGCATGTTCATGATCACGCCGCCGTGCGTCACGCAGGCGGCTTCCTCGGTATGGGTGCGCAGCATGTACTCAAACATCTTCATCAGCATGCCGGCGGTGCGCTCAAAAAAGGCTTTGCGGTCCTCGGCCCCGGCGGGCACCTCGCGGCGGGTGGGGTCCATCCAGCGCGCGAACTCAGGGTCCTTGACCAGCTCCTGCAAAGGGCGGCCCTCAAACTTGCCAAACGCCATCTCGCGCAGGTCCTGCAGTTCGATCTGCCGCACGCCGGGGAACAGCAGCTCTGCCGTCTGGGTGGCGCGCAGCAGGGGGCTGGTAAACACCAGCGGCACGGCCGGGTAGGCAAAGTCCTGTTTGAGCTGGCGCAGCTGGGCGCGGCCCTCGTCGCACAGCGGCAGGTCGGTGCCGCTGCCGACGTACAGCCCCTGCAGGTTGCCGGCCGTCAGGCCGTGGCGGATCAGATGCAGTTTATAATACTTCACGGTAGGCTCTCACTTTCCTTCTTCAAAACGCCCGTGCGGGCGGGGGTGGCGCTTCCAGCATACCCCAAACCGTGGCGGCCCGCAAGCGGAAATGGTTACAAATTTATTACAAAATAGCGGCTTGGTGGGCGCGCCGCCGCAGCCGCCCACAATATTTATACCCGCAGGTCACGGCGCTTCCCCACATGTGGAAAACGCCGCCCCGGCGGGCCAAAAACGCTGTCGGAACATGGGTTTACAAAATGTTTTTTGGCAGATATAATATACAACACGTAGAAAATACAGGCAGGCGGGCCCCCGCGGCCCGGCGCGCTGCGCGCCGGTGGGACCCGCTGCAGAAGAGGAAAACCATGGCCATGGAGTTCAGCCGCATCCTTACGCTGCTGCGTAAGGAGCGGGGCATCACACAAAAACAGGCAGCGCAGGAGCTGGGCATCAGCCAGGCGCAGCTTTCGCATTATGAAAAAGGCATCCGCGAGTGCGGGCTGGCCTTCGTCGTCCGCGTGGCGGAATATTACGACGTCAGCTGCGACTACCTGCTGGGGCGCAGCGCCGAGCGCAGCGGCCAGACCATCCGGGTCGAGGACCTGCCCGAAAGCGGCGCCAGCACCGCCGGCAGCGTCTACCGCGGCAGTGTGCTGCCCACGATGTACAAAAAACTCCTCGAAAACTCGCTGGAAGTGCTGTACGACAAACTGCAGGCCAGCGGCGACAAACAGCTCGTCAACGGCGTCAGCCGCTACCTGCAGCTGGCGGTGTACAAGATGCTGCGCCAGCTGCACGACGCCGCGCCGCGCAACGTGTCGGGCATGTTCCGCGTGGGGGCGGCGCGCTGGGCCGCCGACGCCGACGCCGCCATGCGCCTGACCGAGGCCGACCTGGCCGCCGCCTTGATGGGCGAGGACGGCACGCGCGAGAGCGCCGACCCCGCCACCCTGGCCCTTACGACCGAACGGCTGGCCCACGACTACCCGCGCCATGCCACCAGCCTGTTCAACCTCGTCAAAAATGCCGAGGAAGCGATGCGTTCTTTGCAATAAAGGCAGTACAGCACGCATAAAGCGATCCGGCAGCAAAACGCGCCCTGCGCCGCCCCTGCACACCGCGGGGCGGCGCTTTGCGTTTACCGCCCCGCCAGCGCCTCGCGGCAGCGCGGGCAGACGGATTTGCCGTGCAGCTGCACGGCGTCGGGCGATACCTCGCCGCACAAAACGCAGGCCCCGGCGGGGCGGTATTTGCGCAGCAGGATCGCGTCCCCCTCGGTAAAGATCTCCAGCGGCGTATCGGCGGTGATGTCAAAACTGCGGCGCAGCTCTTTGGGCAGCACCACGCGGCCCAGGGCGTCAATGTGGCGGACGATGCCGGTAGAGATCATAGGGGGTACCTCCTGTGCGGGGCAGCCCGGTGGGCTGCCGGTAGATCGAAATATGGTGGGGGATCTTGTCCCCCGGCGCAACTTCTTGTAGATATTATACGAGGGTTTGGCAATATTGTCAATATTTGGAAGCTGGAAACCGTTCGACGGCTTTCGACAAAGCACGGCAAAACGCTGTTTTTTGTGTACCTGAGGCAGGCGGACGGAAAAAGAAAAGGCGCGCGCCTGCCAGTTTCGGCGCCTGCAACAACTCTGACACAACTGCATGCTACACTAAAGGCAAAGGATGCCGGGGCGCTTTCCCCGGGAAAGGAAGCGGGAACGCATGGCAAAGGGACGTGTCGTCTACCACAAACAGCCGCCGGCCGGCGCGCCGCGCAGCATTAGTACCACCGGCGCGCGGCGGCGCAAACGCCGCCACCCGTGGCTGCGGCTGCTGGCGGCGGTGTTGGCGCTGGGGGCCGCGGCCGGGGCCGTGTACGGGTTGTGGCTGCTGCACCCGGTGCACAACGACCAGCTGCTGGCGGCGTTCCGGCCGCAGGCGGCCGAAGCCGCCCCCGCGCAGGATGCGGCGGCCCCGGCCGAGGACCCGGCCGATGCGCCGGCCGCCCCCGGCCAGGCGGCCGCCGTGCCGCCTGTGGAGGACGGGCGCATCGTGGTGGCCGTCGACCCGGGGCACGGCGGCGTCAACCCCAACATCGGGGCCGAAGATCTTGGCAGCGAGGCGAACGGCCTGCGCGAGGTGGACATCACCTACGCCACCGCGCAGGCGCTGGCGGACCTGCTGGAAGCCGACGGCCGCTTTGCACCGCTGCTGACGGCGGACGGCTCTGCCTATGTAAAACCCAGCGCGCGCGGCGCCGCCGCCAAAGCGGCCGGGGCGCAGCTGCTGGTGTCCATCCACCTCAACTACGACGCCAGCGCCGAGGCATCGGGGTTTGAGTGTTACGCCGCGCCGCCGGCGCTGGCCACCAACGCCGACAGCGTGCGCTTTGGTGAGCTGCTCGTCGAGGCGTTCGGCCAGCTGGGGCTGCGCATCCGCGGCAACACCGGCGTGCGGTACTTATATTATGACGCCAACGACAACAAGGTGATCCTGGAATCCACCGACACGACGCCCCGCAGCGACCCCACGTTCACGGTGCTGTCCAGCTGCGGCTGCCCGGCCGTGCTGTGCGAGGAAGGGTTTATCAGCAACGCCGGCGACATGGCGCTGCTGGCGGGCGACGACGGCTGCCGGCAGGCCGCCGAACGCTATTACCAATGTATCTGCGCCTATTTTGGCCTGGAACCGCTCCCGTGACCCTGCTTTCGCCATACTGCGGCGGGGCCTGCGTGCGTTTGCACGCAGGCCCCGCCGTTTTTGTTGTTTTGCCCGTTTGCGGGGCGGCGGCGCGCCGTTTCGCCGGGGTTTGGGGCGCGTTTTGTCCGCCCGGCGGGCATTGGCAAAGGTTTTCGGGTTTCCACGGCCTGCGGCAAAAAGCAACGCGCGGGCATGGTATCGTACAGCTACCGTACGGCATAAAGCATAAAGGGGGAACTGTACTTATGGCTGTATTTACCAAAGAAAAACTGCAACTTCCGGTGGGCGGCGCGCTGCTGCCCGCGGGTGCGCGCTGGTCGGCGCTGGCCTGGCAGCTGGGCGCGCTGGCTGCCGGCGCCGTGCTGGGCGCCGGGCAGGTGTATGGCGGGGCCGCGCCGTTTGGCCTGGCGTGGGTCGCGGCCTGCCCGCCGGTCTACCTGTGGGCGGCGGGCGTGGGGGCGCTGGCCGGCAGCCTTGTGTTCCAGCCGCTGGGGCTGGCGCTCAAGCTGGCGGGGGCGCTGGCGGCCGCTGTGGCGGGGCGGTGGCTGGGCGGCGGCAGGCCCCGCACCGCGCTGCTGGCGGGCGGCGGCACGCTGGTGGGCGTCCAGGCGCTGGATGTCCTGCTGGCGGGCGGCATCCTGGACCCCGCGCAGTGCGCCGCCGTGCTCAGCACCGTGCTGCTGGCGGCGGCGCTGGGGTGGGGGTTCGTACATTTTCCCGCGCGGGAACCGCGCGGGGCCTGCCTGTGGCTGGCGGTGGGGGTGGCGTGTTTGCAGCGCTTTGCCGCCGGGCCTTTGGCTCCGGGCCTGGCGGTGGCGGCCGCCGCCGGGCTGTGCGCCGCCCTGGCGGGCACGCTGGCGCAGGCGGCGGTGCTCAGCATCGCGGTGGCGGCCGCGCTCACGGCGGCCAGCCCGTCGCTGTGCTATGCGGCGCTGGCCGTGGCGCTGGGCAGCCTGGCGGCGGCGTGCCTGTTCCCTGGCGAGCGCTGGCGCTGCACCGGGGTGTTTGCGGCAGGGTGCACCGCGGGGGCGCTGGCTGCGCCCGACGCCGCCGGGGTGCTGCCGCTGGCGGTGGGCGGCGGGCTGGGGGTGTGCGCGGCGCTGGCGCTGCCGGCCGACTGGCTGCGCGCGGTCTTTCCGCCGCCGGCCCCGCCGGTGCAGGCCCAGGGCATGACGAGCGCAGCGCGGCGGCTGGCCTCGGTGGCCGATACCCTCAGCGACATTGCCGATACCGTCAACGCCGTCTGCGCGCGGCAGATGCCGCCCAAGGGAGAGACCTTCGACTTCGTCGTCGAGCACACGGCCCGCGCGGTCTGCCAAAGCTGCACGCGCCGCAACCGCTGCTGGGTGCGCGGCTACGCCACGGCGATGGACGGGCTGTACCAGCTCAAACCCAAACTGGAGGCCGCCGGCCGTGTCGAGGTCGAGGACCTGCCCGGCCAGCTTTCGGTCTGCATCCACCCCAGCGACCTGTGCACGGCCGCCAACCACGGCTACGCGCTGTGGCGCAGCCGCCGCCAGACGCGGGCGCGGGCCGCCACGCTGCGCGCCGCCCTGACCGAGCAGTACAGCGCCCTGGCGGGGGCGCTGGCGCAGCTGTCGGCGCGGCTGGGGCAGGCGGGCCTGCCCGACGCGCGCCGGGCCGAGAAAGCCGCCCAGCTGTTTGCGGGGCTGGGCCTCGACGCGCTGGAGTGCAGCGCCACGCAGGACCTGGCGGGGCGGCTGACGGTGGCGGTGACGCTGGACCGCACCAAATTCTCTGACGAAGAACTCGCCGCCCTGACCGAAGAACTCAGCCGCCTGTGCCGCCGCGACCTGGCCCTGCCCGAGGTCACCCACTGCCGCACCGTGACGATGCTGAGCTTTGGCGAGCGCCCGCTGTTTGAGGCCGAGTTCGGCGCGGCGTCGCGCCCGGCGCGCGGGCAGAGCGTCAGCGGCGACGCGCTGGAACAGTTCTGCGACCCCGGCGGGCGCGCCCAGGTGCTGCTGTGCGACGGCATGGGCACCGGACGCCCGGCGGCGGTGGACGGCCAGATGGCCGCCAAGCTGACCGGCCAGCTGCTGCGCGCCGGGTTTGCGGCCGAAAGCGCCGCCCGGCTCGTCAACGTGGCGCTGGGGCTGAAAAATGCCGGGCAGGAGTCCGGCGCGACGCTGGACCTGCTGACGGTGGACCTGTACAGCGGGCGGGCCGGGCTGTTCAAGGCCGGGGCGGCGCCCAGCTTTTTGGTACGCGGCGGCGTGCCCCACCGGCTGGAAAGCCCCAGCCTGCCCATGGGCGTGGTGGACAGCCTGGTGGGGCGGTCCTCGACCTTTGCGCTGGACGCCGGGGACTGGGTGGCGCTGGTCAGCGACGGCGCGCTGGCCGACGGCAGCGACTGGCTGATGCAGCAGCTGCAGCTGTGCGCACAGTTGGGCCACACACCGCAGCAGGCCGCCGACGCCGTGGCCGAGGCTGCCGCCCGCCGCGCCGGCGAAAAGCAGGACGACATCACGGTGGCGGTTTTGCGGCTGGCCAAGCGCCCCAACGGCCCCCACGCCGCGGCCTGAACGCCGGGGCACGCGCGGATTTTTTGCACGGCGGAGCGCACAGTGTGCCCTTTGCATAAAAATATTTCCAGAAAATATGCAAAAACTGTTTGAATTTTCACAAAGATGTGGTAAAGTAGTATCAATCGGTGACATTTGTGCAAATTCACCAGCAATCTACGCCGCAGGGCGCGTGCGAAAAAAGCCCCGGCGCGAAAAGAGGTTTGACGATTCATGGACTATGCAAGCAAAGACATCCGCAACATTCTGGTGGCCGGTCATGCCGGGTGCGGCAAGACGACGCTGGTCGAAGCGCTGCTGTACCTGAGCGGCGCGACCGAGCGCATGGGCCGTGTGGAGGACGGCACCGCCGCCAGCGACTTTGACCCCGAGGAGATCCGCCGCAAGGTATCGCTGAACGCCAGCGTCGTACCCATCGAGTATCAGGGCGTCAAATACAACCTGATCGACGCGCCCGGCCTGTTTGATTTTGAGACCGGCGCGGCCGAGGGCGTCATGGCCGCCGAGAGCGTGCTGATCTGCGTGTCGGGCCGTTCGGGCGTCAGCGTCGGGGCCGAGAAAGCCTACCGCCTGGCCGTCAAGAACAACAAGGCGCGGATGATCTTTGTGACCAAGACCGACCTTGAGAACGCCGACTATTTCAAGATCCTTGAACAGATGAAGATCGAGTTCGGCCCCAGCGTCTGCCCCTGCGTCGTGCCCGCCCGCCTCGACGACGGCACCGTCGTCTACATCAACCTGTTCAGCCAGAAGGCATTTAAATATGAGGGCGGCAAACAGATCCAGATCGACCTGCCCGACATCGGCCACCGGTTCGAGGGCCTGATCCAGGCCATGAGCGAGGCCATCGCCGAGACCGACGAGACCCTGATGGAAAAATTCTTCGAGGGCGAACCCTTCACCACCGAGGAGATCGTCCAGGGCATGGCGGCCGGCGTGCGCAGCGGCCAGATCACGCCGGTGTTCTGCGGCAGCGCCGTCAACAACCAGGCGCTGGATATGCTGCTGTACAACATGGACGTGCTGCTGCCCGGCGCCGACACCGCCGCCGCGGTGGGCGAGGATGCCAACGGCGACCCCGTGGAAGTCACGGCCGACCCCGACGCCCCGCTGTGCGCCTACGTGTTCAAGACGGTGGCTGACCCGTTCGTCGGCAAGCTCAGCTACATCAAGGTGCTTTCCGGCAAATTGACCGCTGCCAGCAACGCCGTCAACGCGCGCACCAACCAGCCCGAGCGCCTGGGCAAGACGCTGACGGTCTGCGGCAAAAAGCAGACCGACACCGCCGCCATCACGGCCGGGGACATCGGCGCGGTGGCCAAGCTGCCCACGGCCAAAACCGGCGATACGCTGTGCGACCCCGCGCGCGTCGTCAAGCTGCCCGCGCCCGAGTACCCGGTCAGCACCTACCGCATGGCGGTCAAGGTGGCCAAAAAGGGCGACGAGGGCAAAGTCTCCGGCGCGCTGGCCCGTTTGATCGAGGAAGACCCCGCCATCACCTTTACCGTCGACCCCGAGACCAAGCAGCAGGTCATCAGCGGCCTGGGCACCCAGCACCTCGAAGTCGCGGTCGCCAAGCTCAAGAACAAGTTCGGCGTCGAGATCACGCTCGAGACGCCGCGCGTACCTTACCGCGAGTCCATCCGCAAGAGCTGCAAGGCCCAGGGCCGCCACAAAAAGCAGACCGGCGGCCACGGCCAGTTCGGCGATGTGTGGATCCAGTTTGAGCCCATCGAGGGCGAGGACATCGAATTTGCCGAGAACGTGTTCGGCGGCAGCGTGCCCAAAAACTATTTCCCGGCGGTCGAAAAAGGCGTGCGCCAGGCGGCCGAGCACGGTGTGCTGGCCGGGTACCCGATGGTCGGCATGAAAGCTACGCTGCTGGATGGCAGCTACCACCCCGTAGACTCCAGCGAGATGGCGTTCATCATGGCCGCCAAGCTCGCGTACAAGGCCGCGATCCCCGAGGCCGGCCCCGTGCTGCTGGAACCCATCGGCACGCTGCAGGCCCATGTCCTGGCCGATAACACCGGCGATATCATGGGTGAGGTCACCAAGCGCCGCGGCCGTGTGCTGGGCATGAACCCCGACGACGAGGGCATGCAGATCGTTGAGGCCGAGGTGCCGATGGCCGAAATGCAGGATTTCACGACCTTCCTGCGGCAGCTGACCCAGGGCCGCGGCTGGTTCACCTTCGATTTCGTCCGGTACGAGACGCTGCCCCAGATGCTGGAAGCCAAGGTCATCGAGCAGGCCAAGGCGCTGGGCAACTTTGCCGAGGAAGAGTGAGCGCTTGTCCTTTTATTATAAGAAAAGGACCCAAAGAACTTTCCATGAAAAACCGGGGGTATGGCGTAGGCCATACCCCCGGTTTTTGTTGGGAGTTTCTTTGGTTCTTTCTTTGCAAAGAAAGAACAAGAGCATAAGCTTACTCTTCCTCGG
>DXEI01000155.1 GCA_019115045.1 Candidatus Gemmiger excrementipullorum
TACCTGGCCGCGCAGTGGCAGTGCCCGCTGAACAAGAGCAAGTGGCAGGGGTTGTACGGCACCGCCCAGGTAGGCGAGCACAAAGTGGTGCTGCTGAAACCGCTGACCTACATGAATTTGAGCGGGCAGAGCATCGCCCCTGCCGCCAACTTTTACAAGATCCCGGCCGACCATATCATCGTGCTGTGCGACGACATCACCCAGCAGCCGGGGCATCTGCGCATCCGGCCGCGGGGTTCTGCCGGCGGGCACAACGGGCTGAAAAGCATCATCGCGTCCTTAGGCACCGAGGAATTCGCCCGCATCCGCATCGGCATCGGGGCCAAGCCCAACCCGCAGTACGATTTGGCGGCCTGGGTGCTGGGCAAGCTGCCGCCGGAGGACCGCAAAGCCATGACCGACCGCTACCCCGACATTGCCGAAGCCTGCACCCTGCTGATGGACGGCAATTTGCAGTACGCACAAAACAAATTCAACCGTTGAGCCAAGCGGCCGTTCCGGCTGCCCGGATACCCCCGAATTTGAAACAAAGGAGATACGCCCCATGAGTTCTCTGCGCAAAAAAGCACTGATCCGCCTGCTGCTGTGCGCGGTCATGCTGATCGTTACCATCGTGTTCAGCGTCCTGCTGCTGACCGGCACCTTTGACGGCGCCGTGACAGGCGCCGACCCCAGCGCCACGGCACAGACCGGCGAGACTGCCGCCGACCCCAACGCCGCGGCTGACCCCAACGCCGCGGCCGACCCGAATGCCGCGGCCGACCCCAACGCCGCAGCTGACCCCAACGCCGCGCAGGAGCCGGCCGCCGAGCCCACCCCCGAGCCGACGCCGGAGCCGACCCCGGAGCCGACGCCCGCCAACTTTGAAGGCCTGAGCGAACAGCCTGCGACGGTGTTTGCCGAGGGCGAGCGGCCGAGTTATACCGTCCCGTCGGATTCCAACATGAACCTGCGCGCCGGCCCCAGCACCGATACCAGCGTATTGGGCCGCGTACCGGCCGGCACCACCGTGACCGCTTTGGGCGCCAACGGCGACGGCTCCTGGGTCGTGGTGGAATATGAGGGCAAATACGGCTGGCTGGCCGCACAGTATCTGAACGCAGCCTAAACCCTGCGCCATTTTACAACTGAATACTGAGGAGGAGAGGTCCCGATGAAAAAACGTATCGCTTGCCTGTTGTTATCCGCCGCGCTGCTGACTGTGTGCGCGGGCTGCCGTGCGCCGAACGAAACCGGGGCCTCTTCCTCTGTTTCGGGCGGCACGGCCGAAACCGCGCCCGCAGAACCTTCCGGCGGGGATGCCGCTGCGCAGCAAACGCCTGCGGCGGCTGCGCCGGCCGGCCTTTTGGGCGAACTGCCGGTGCTGTATGATACGGCGCTGACGCCCGCCGTGCCGGAGTTTACGGTGGCCGACGATCTTTCCGACCTGGTCAACGCCGACACCGTGGCATACTGGAGCGACGAAGCCAAGGCGCAGCTGCGCGAAAACGGGTTTATCGTTGTGGACAGCAGCTATGACGAGTTCTACACACTGTACGAGTCCAACCGCTACAGCTACACCCCCAGCTTTGTGACGGTAGACGCCATGCTGCACACCTACCACCTGTATTTCCTGTATTTGCAGCGCCAGACCGAGCAGCAGCACCTGCTGCCCCTTTTGGAGGAACTGACCGCCGCGATGCTGGCCGAAAGCCAGGCGCAGGCCGAAACGCTGGCCGGCACCGACTGGGAGAACGCCGCGCAGCGCAATATCGCCTACTTCAGCGTGGCGGCGGCGCTGCTGGACCCGGACGCCGGCACGGCCGGCCTGCCGCCCGAAGCCGCCGAGGAACTGGCGCTGATCGACGCAGCGGCGGGCATCGCGCCCTCGCCCGTGATGAACCTGGGGCTGGCCGCGCCCGTTTTGCAGGAGGATTACACCCAGTATATCCCCCGCAGCTACTACACCGACAATGAGGAACTGACCCGCTATTTCAAAGCGATGATGTGGTACGGCCGGCTGGCATTTTTGCAGGCCGACGAGGATATGACCCGCAGCGCCGTGCTGCTGAACCTGGCGCTGCGCGACAGCGGCGCGCAGGAAAACTGGCAGCGGCTGTATGATGTGACGAGCTTTTTTGCCGGCGCCAGCGACGACGCCAACTGCAGCGACTACCTGCCGCTGATCGACGCCGCCTACGGCGCGGGGGCCGCCGTTGCCGACCTGCCCGGCAACGACACGGCCTGGCAGGCCTTTACCGAAGCCCTGCAGACGCTGCGCCCGGCGGCGGTCAACTCCATCCCCATTTATGAGTGGGACGACCGCGACGCGAGCACGGCCGGGTTCCGCTTTATGGGCCAGCGCTACACGCTGGACGCCGATATTTTGCAGAACCTTGTGTACCGCGACGTCGAGGAGAGCGCCGACGGCCGCCAGCGCCTGCTGCCCGACGCACTGGACGTACCGGCGGCGCTGGGGTCCGACACAGCGCTGGACATCCTGCACAGCCAGGGCGACACCGACTACCCCAACTATGACGACCAGATGGAACAGGTGCGCGCCCAGATGGCGCAGGCGCCCGACAGCGTGTGGAACGCCAGCCTGTACGCCGCCTGGCTGAACACGCTGCGCCCGCTGACCGAGGCGCGCGGCGAAGGCTGGCCGCAGTACATGCAGTCCACCGCCTGGCAGACCAAATGCCTGACGAGCTTTTTGGGCAGCTGGACCGAGCTGAAACACGACACGGCGCTGTACAGCAAGCAGACCTATGCCGAGATGGGCGGCGGCGGTATTGAGGAAGCCGACGACCGCGGCTGGGTGGAGACCGAGCCCGTCGTCTTTGGCCGGCTGGCCGCACTGACGCAGGCCACCGCCGACGGCCTGGACGCCCTGGGCCTGCTGGACGATGCCTCGCGCGAGAACCTGGACCGGCTGTACGAGCTCAACCGGCAGCTGATGGTCATTGCCGAGAAGGAACTGAAAAACGAACTGCCCACCGACGAGGAGTTTGAGCTGATCCGCAGCTTTGGCGGCCAGCTGGAGCATTTCTGGTTCGAGGCCGTCGCGCCCGAGGGCGAGGAATACTATTCCCCGCAGGAACAGCCCGCCGCGCTGGTGGCCGACATCGCCACCGACCCCAACGGCTCGGTGCTGCAGACCGCGACCAACGTCGGCACGATCTATGTCATCGTCAATGTCGACGGCTCGCCGCGGCTGGCCAGCGGCACGGTGTATACCTTCTACCAGTTCACCCAGCCGATGGATCAGCGCATGACCGACCAGGATTGGTGGGCCATGCTGGGCAAGATGCCCGATACGAACGGGGACTTCCACTGGGATGACCGCCCCGCGCCCGCGGACTGGACGGGGGCCCTGCCCACGGATGTGCTGTGGAAAGGCTGACGCACCGCCTTCTGCTGGGCTGGGCGCTGTACGGCGCGCTGACGCTGGCGACGGTGCTGTTGCTGCTGTGGTACAGGGGCGTGTTTTTGCCCTGCCGCAGCAGCCGCACCGCGCAGGCGGAACTGGGCGGCCGCCCCTGCACCCTGACGCTGGAAAACGGCGCATTTGCCGTGCAGGACGGCAAAACGGAGCTGTGGCGCAGCGAGGCCGCCCTGCGCGTGCAGGATTTTTTGACGCTGGACATCGACCGTGACGGTGAGACAGAACTGGTATTGCTGGTGTGGCGGCGCGGCAACTACGGCCCCAGCAAGCCGTTTTGGGTGCGCCGCAACGACACGAACTGGAGCCAGCACCTCTTTATTTACAACTGGCAAAACAACGCCCCCGCCCCGCAGTGGATGTCCAGCGCGCTGCGCCCGCAGGTCAAGGCCTGGGCCGCGCAGCCGGACGGCCAGCTGCAGATCACCACGCCGCAGGGCGAAGAAACGCAATGGCGGTGGGGCCAGTGGGGGCTGGTGCGCACCGACGCATGATGAGTGGATATGCATTTGTTTGACGACCGATTTACCCAAACCAAAGAATACCAAACGCTGGCGCATGCGCTCTCGGACCCGGGGGCCTGCGCCTTATTTGGGCTGCCTGCGGCCGGGCGGGCGCTGGTCTATGCCGCGCTGGCACGGGCGCTGGGGCGGCCGCTGTGCATCGTGACGCCGGGCGAGGCCGAAGCCACCCGCTTTGCCGCCGACTTGAACACGCTGGGCGTGGCGGCGGCGGTGTTCCCGGCGCGCGACTATGTGCTGCGCCCCATCGAGGGCACCGCCCGCGAGTATGAATACCGCCGCCTGGGCGTGCTGGGCGACCTGGCCGGCGGGCGGCTGCAGGCGGTCTGTGTGGCGGAAGAAGGGCTGACGCAGTACACGACGCCCCGCGCGGATTTTTGCGCCAACACCCGCACGCTGCACCCCGGCG
The DNA here is from genome assembly GCA_019115045.1 of Candidatus Gemmiger excrementipullorum. Taxonomy (GTDB): domain Bacteria; phylum Bacillota; class Clostridia; order Oscillospirales; family Ruminococcaceae; genus Gemmiger; species Gemmiger excrementipullorum. The sequence continues at coordinate 4,352 of DXEI01000155.1, forward strand.
ACACGCTGCCGCGCGAGGAATTGACGGCGCTGCTGTTTGGCGCGGGGTATACCCGCCGCGCCCAGGTGGACGGACCGGGGCAGTTTTCCATCCGCGGCGACATCGTCGACCTGTTTGCGCCCGACATGAAACTGCCGGTGCGCATGGAGTTTTGGGGCGACGAGATCGACACGATGCACACCTTTGACCTGGCGACCCAGCGGCGCGAGGACCCTGTGGAAAAGATCTACGTCAGCCCGGCGCGCGAAGTGCTGTTTGGCGCGCCGGCCGACGCGGCCGCCCTGCTGCGCGCCTACGCCAAAAAGCAGCGCGGCAAAAAGCGCGCCGCGCTGGACGCCTGCATGGCCGCCGACCTGGCGCAGCTGGACGGCGGCGCGCTGCCCGTGGACCTGGACAAATACCTGGCCGTGCGCTACCCCGCCCCGGCCACGCTGCTGGACCACCTGGACGACCCGCTGCTGGTGCTGGAGGAACCGGCCTCGCTGCGCGAAGCGCAGCGCGCCACCGCCTACCGCCGCGGCGAGGAACTGGCCGCCCTGCTGGCGGACGGCGCGCTGGCCCCCGGGTTGGACGCCCTTTACGCCGAGCCCGGCTGGCTGTGGGCGCAGCCCGCGCGCTGCCGCACCATCTGCGCCGAAAATTTTGCGCGCAGCATGCCGGACATCCGCCTCAAAGAGATCGTCAACGCGCCGGCCCACGCGCTGCCCGCCTGGAACGGCGAGGTGAACGCCCTGCTGGAGGAATTGCAGCCGCTGGCCAACGGCGGGGCCGCCGTGACCGTGCTGGCCGGCACGCCCCGCGCGGCCGCCGGCCTGGCGGCCGACCTGCGCACCAAAGGGCTGAACGTGACCACCGACGCAGCCGCCGCGCCCGCCGCCGGGCTGGTGCAGGTGCTGGCGGGGCAGCTTTCGGCCGGGTGCAGCCTGCCGTTTGCGCGCTATGCGGTGTTCACGGCGCGGGCGTTCGGCGTCAGCACCGCCCAGAAAAAGAAAAAACGCAGCAAGGACGCCCTGAACAGCCTGAGCGAGATCAGCCCCGGCGACCTGGTCGTGCACCAGAACCACGGCATCGGCCGCTATGCGGGCATCCAGCGCATGGCCGTGCAGGGCGTGACCAAGGATTACCTGCGCATCGAGTACGACAAAAAAGACGTATTGTATGTGCCGGTCACCCAGCTGGACCTGCTTTCGCGCTATACGGCGCCGGGCGACCGCGACAACATCAAGCTGAGCCGCCTGGGCGGCGGCGACTGGGCCAAGACCCGCAAGCGCGTGCGTGCCGCAACCGAGGCGATGGCCAAGGAACTGATCGAACTGTATGCCCGGCGCAAACAGGCCAAGGGGTATGCCTTCCCGCCCGACGACACCTGGCAGAGCGAGTTTGAGCAGCGCTTCGCCTATGAGGAAACGCCCGACCAGCTGACCTGCGCCGCCGACATCAAGCACGATATGGAGCAGCCCTGGCCGATGGACCGGCTGCTGTGCGGTGACGTCGGCGTGGGCAAGACCGAGGTGGCGCTGCGCGCGGCGTTCAAGTGCGTGATGGGCGGCAAGCAGTGCGCCATTTTGGCGCCCACGACGATTTTGGCGTGGCAGCATTTCAACACCGCCATCGCGCGCATGGGGTCCTTCCCCATCCGGGTGGGGCTGCTCTCGCGCTACCGCAGCGCCAAAGAGCAGAAAGAGACGCTGCGCGGCCTCAAGGACGGCACGGTGGACATCGTCGTCGGCACCCACCGGCTGCTGTCGGACGATGTGAAGTTCCGCGACCTCGGCCTTGTCATCATCGACGAGGAACAGCGCTTTGGCGTCAAGCACAAAGAAAAGCTCAAGCAAGCGTTCATCGGCGTTGATATGCTGACGCTGTCGGCCACGCCGATCCCCCGCACGCTGAACATGGCGCTGTCCGGCATCCGCGATATGAGCACCATCGAGCAGCCGCCCTTTGAGCGCCAGCCCGTCGAGACCTACGTGCTGGAATACGACGCCGGCATCGTGGCCGAGGCCATCCGCAAGGAGCTGGCCCGCGGCGGGCAGGTGTACTACCTGCACAACCGCGTCGAGACCATCGACGAATGCGCGGCGCGCATCGGCCAGCTGGTGCCGGGCGCGCGCATCGGCGTGGCGCACGGCAAAATGAGCGAAGAGCAGATCTCCTCGGCCTGGCAGCAGCTGCTGGATAACGAGATCGACGTGCTGGTGTGCACGACGCTGATCGAGACCGGCGTCGACGTGCGCAACTGCAACACCCTCATCATCGAAAACGCCGACCGCATGGGGCTCTCGCAGCTGTACCAGCTGCGCGGGCGGGTGGGACGCTCCAACCGCAAAGCCTACGCTTACTTTACCTTTACGCGGGATAAGGTCTTGACCGAAGTCGCCGCCAAGCGGCTTTCGGCCATCCGGGAGTTTACGGCCTTCGGCTCCGGGTTCCGCATCGCCATGCGCGACTTGCAGATCCGCGGCGCAGGCAGCCTGCTGGGCCACAGCCAGCACGGCCACATGGAGGCCGTCGGCTACGACCTGTACGTCAAAATGCTGGGCCAGGCCATCGCCGCCGCGCGCGGCGAGGAACCGCCCCCCGACAAAAGCGACTGCCTGGTGGACATCGCCGTCGACGCCTTTTTGCCGGAGGAGTACATCCCCGACGCCGCCGGACGCATCGAGGCGTACAAGCGCATCGCCGCCATTGAGACGACTGCCGACGCCGAGGACGTGCTGGATGAGCTGATCGACCGGTACGGCAGCCCGCCCAAGAGCGTGCAGGGCCTGGTAGATGTTTCGCTGGTGCGCGTGACCGCCGCGCGCGCCGGCATCGTGGAGATCGTGCAGCGCAGCGATGTGCTGATCCTCTACTCTGACATCGTGGGGCCGCAGCAGCTGGGCGCCGTGATGGACCGCTACCCCCACCGCATCCTGTACAACGCCCTGGGCCGGCCCTATTTCAGCCTGCGCGTGCAGCCGGGCGAAAACCCGCTGGTGCTGCTGCGCGACGTCGTCACATTGCTGCCCGGCGCTGCCCCGGCCAAAACGCAGAATTGACTATACGTTTTGTTTATTATACGTTTCGTATATTTCGTATCGCTTATTTTGCGCAAACACGCAAGCCCCCGGCGCTGCCGGGGGCTTGCGTGTTCCTTTTTTGTGTGCTGCGTCCGCGGGGCTCACCGCCGGGCGGGAGGCGGCGCTTTGCGTGCTACGCCTGCGGGCCGCCTTCTGTTTGCCCGGCCTGTGCCGTAGTGGCGCGTATGACATACTGCGGGCTTTTGTTCATCGTCATATACATGCGGCCGACATATTCGCCCACCAGGCCCAGCATCATCATCAGCATGCCGTCCAGCAGCAGCACGATGGCCACGATGCTGGACCAGCCGGCGTCGATGGCATCCAGCAGGATGATCTTGCGCACGATCACGAGGACGGCGAACACAAACCCGACCAATGAAAACACCATGCCCAGCACGGTGGCGATGCGCAGCGGCTTGACCGAAAACGCCGTAAACCCGTTGAACCACAGCCCCAGCAGTTTGCCAAAGGTATAGCCGCTCTGCCCCTCGGTGCGGTCGTGGTGGTCGATGGGCACGTTTTTAAAGCGGCTGGTCGCGCGCACGGCCAGCCCGTCCACATAGGGGAACGGGTTGTCGCAGCGCACCATCTCGTCAATGATGAACCGCCGCGCCGCGTAGTAGCTGGCCATATACAGGTCTTTGGGCTTGCCCATCAGCCAGGTGGCCATCCAGTCGTTGACGCGGCTGCCAAAGTTGCGGAACGCGCTGTGGTGTTTGGCGGGGTAGCTGGCATAGACGACGTCGGTATCGTCGTCCAGCGCGTCGATGAGGCGGAACATCTCAGCCGGCGGCGTCTGGCCGTCGTCATCGAGGCTGACGACGATCTCCCCGTGCACATGGCGGTAGCCGGCCATCAGCGCCGAGGCCTGGCCGAAATTGCGCGACATGCAGATGCCGAAGATATGCGGGTCCTGCTGTTTCAGGCGCAGGATCTCGCGCCAGGTATCGTCGGCGGGGTTGTCGTTGACGAGCACGATCTCATAGTCGTAGCGGCCGTCGGCCAGCACCGTCTCGCGGATCTGCCGCGTCACGGCGCCGATCGTCGCCGCGCTGCGGTAACAGGGGATCACAAAGCTGAGCAGTTGCATACAGGGTCCTCGCTTATTTTTCCATCCAGGCGCAGATGCGCGCCGGATCCTCGGCGGCAAAGATATAGTACCCGAACCGGGTGGAAGAGTCGATCACGATGTGGTCCATCGGGTCGATGGGGCTTTCCTCCAGCATCGTCACGTCGGGGTCGGCGCGCAGGGCTTCGCGCAGTTCCAGATCCCGCGGGCCGAACACGAACCGCACGCCGCACGCCGTATGGTGCGGGCCCTGGCGCAGGTCGGGGGCCTGGCCCAGGGCGATCTGCACCACCATGGCGACGTAGTCCCACCCGGTGGTGTAAGGCACCAGGTGGCTGCCGATGCAGTCGCCGCCCATGCGGCCGCCGATCTCGATGAGTTGGATGCGGCCCGCCGCGTCGATCTTGAGCTCGCTGTGGGACGCGCCGTTTTGGATCTCCAGCGTATCCAGCGCGTGGGACACCGTGCGGCGCACTGCCTCGCGCATTGCATCGCTGAGCGGGGCCGGTTCCATGTGGCCGGTCTCGATGTACATCGGCGCGCCGGTGGTGTATTTGAGCGTGATCTGCAAAAGGTGATGCCGCCCCTGGTAGGAGACGCACTCGACGCTGTACTCCTGCCCGGTGACGAACTCCTCGACCACAGCCATCTTTTCAAAGCTCTGTTCCCGCGCGCGGGCAATGGCGGCCGGCAGGCCCGCCGGGCGCTGCACCTCGGTGATGCCGCGGCTGCCGGAGCGGTCGGTCGGTTTGACGATGAGCGGATAGCGCAGCCCCTGCAGCGCATCCAGCCCGTCACCCGGCCTTACCAGGACCGAACGGGGGGACGGGTCCCCCGCCGCAGCAAACGCCTGGCGCATCTTGTACTTGTTGGTGGATTTTTCGCAGCAGCGCATGCCGTTGCCGGGCAGGCCCATCTGTTCGGCCACATAGTTGACGGTCACAGCCGCCAGGTCGCTGGCGATGGTGCAGATGCCGTCGATGCCGATTTGGCGGCAGACGCGCAGGATCTCCTCTTTTTCCACGATGCTGATGGGGTAGAAACGGTCGGCCATCCCCTCCCCCACGTCGCCGGCCGCCCAGGCAAAGACGTGCGTCTCGCAGCCCAGGTCTTTGGCTTTTTGGATCAGCGGCGCCTGCAGATAGGACGCCCCGATGATCGCCAGCTTTTTCATAGTCGGCCCCCTGCCTTTTTGTGTCGAATCTTTTTGTATTATAGCACAGTTGCCTGCAAATAGAAAGTGCGGTTTTGCTTGTGTTTTGCGCGGCAAAACGGTATAATCGAGGCAGAAAATCGTCAGAGGTGTTTTGTATGCAAGCCTTGCAGCACACACTGCGCAGCGCCGGCCGTTACCTGCTGGTATGCGCCAAATGGGTAGCCCTGGCCGTGCTGGCCGGCTGCCTGACCGGCCCGCTGGGCGGGGCGTTCGGCCTGGCGCTGAACGGCGCCAACACCCTGCGGGAGGCGCACAGCTGGCTGCTGTACCTTTTGCCGCTGGGCGGCCTGGCGATCACCTTTTTGTACCGCCGCTTTGACCCTGACGGCGGCGGGTCCACCAACCAGGTATTTGCCGCCGTGCGCCAGCGCCGGGTGCTGACGCTGCGCACTGCGCCATTGATCTTTGTTTCCACCGTAGTCACGCATCTGCTGGGCGGGTCCAGCGGGCGCGAGGGCGCGGCGCTGCTGCTGGGCGGGTCCGTCAGCGGGCAACTGGGGCAGCGGCTGCTGCGCCTGGGGCGCGAGGACTGCCGCCTGTTGACGATGTGCGGCATGGCGGGGGCATTTTCGGCCATTTTTGGCACGCCGCTGGCGGCCGCCGTGTTTACCCTTGAGGTCGTCAACGTCGGTTCCATGCACTACGCCGCGCTGCTGCCCTGCCTGGTCTCGGCCTTAACGGGCGTGTGGATCAGCCGCCAGATGGGCCTGGCCCCCACGGCATTTGCGCTGCAAGCTGCCGCCGACGCCGACCCTTTGACGCTGCTGCGCGTGCTGGCGCTGGGCGCCTTGGCGGCCGGGCTGAGCATTTTGTTCTGCCAGCTGCTGCACGCCGCGCCCAAACTGTACGCGCGCTGCCTGCCCAACGCCTACCTGCGGGCCGCCGCAGGCGGCGTGCTGATCATCGCGCTGACCAAGCTGCTGGGCACCACCGACTATAACGGCGCGGGCGGCGCGGTCATCGCCGCCGCCATCGCGGGGCAGGCGCTGCCCTGGGCTTTTGCCCTAAAAATGCTGTTTACCGCCCTGACGCTGGGCGCCGGATACAAGGGCGGCGAGATCGTGCCGATCTTTTTTACCGGCGCAACGTTCGGCTGCGCGGTGGCCCCGCTGCTGGGCCTGCCCGCCCCGCTGGGCGCGGCGCTGGGCATGGTGGCGCTGTTCTGCGGCTGTACCAACAGCCCGCTGGCGTCCATCTGCCTGGGGCTGGAAGTGTTCGGCGGGCAGTGCCTGCCGCTGTTTGCGCTGGCGTGCGCAACGTCCTACATGCTGTCGAGCTATTTCAGTTTGTACCATGAGCAGCACTTCCTCCACTCCAAGCTGCATATCCGGGATATGCGCTGCCGCGACGGCCACTGGGCCGAGGAACCCCCGGCCGAGGATTGAGTTGTGCGGCGCGCCGGAACGTGCTATAATAAGGGATTGCCAGAAATACACTGTAGAAAGGGTGGCCGGCCATAGACGCCATGCAGCATATCACGGGCCTTGTGCGCAAGGCCGTGCAGGATTATGAGATGATCGCCCCCGGCGACCGCGTGCTGGTGGGCGTTTCCGGCGGGAAGGACAGCGTGGTGCTGACCGTGGCGCTGGCGCGGCTGCGCGCCTACCTGGGCGTGCCGTTCACGCTGCACGCCGTGACGCTGGACCCCTGCTTTGGCGGCGTCGAGACCGACTACAGCCCGCTGGAAGCGCTGTTTGCCGCCGAGGGCGTGCCCTATGAGATCCGCCGCACCGACATCGGCCCGGTGGTGTTCGACTACCGGCGGGAACCCAACCCCTGCGCGCTGTGCGCCAAGCTGCGCCGCGGCACGCTGCATACGGCGGCCCAGCAGCTGGGCTGCAACAAGGTGGCGCTGGGCCACCACCTGGACGACGCCGTGGAAACGTTTTACATGAACCTGTGGCGCGAGGGGCGCATCGGCTGTTTTTCGCCGGTGACCTACCTTTCGCGCCGCGACCTGACGATGATCCGCCCGCTGCTGCTGGCGACCGAGAGCGAAGTTTCGGCCGCCGTGCGCCGCGCCGGGCTGCCGGTGGTCAAAAGCCGCTGCCCGGCCGACGGCGCGACCGCGCGCGAGGAGACCAAGCAGCTGGTGCGGCAGTTCAGCCGCAAAGACCCGGCGTTCCGGCAAAAGACGCTGCACGCGCTGCAGGGCAGCGGCATCGACGGCTGGCGGCCGCTGCATACCGGCCGCAAGAAGGAGTGGGACCGATGATGGAACCGATCGTAGAGCGCCATTGCTGGGCCGAGATCGACCTGGACGCGCTGCGCCATAACTTTGCCTACGTGCAAAAGGCCGTCGGCGGGCCGGTGTGCGCCGTCGTCAAGGCGGACGCCTACGGCCACGGCGACGCGGCCGTCGCCCAGGCTTTGCAGCTGCAGGGCGCGGCAGGGTTTGCCGTCAGCTGCCTGGCCGAGGCCAAGCACCTGCGCCGCTGCGGCATCACAGCGCCCATCCTGATCCTGGGTTATACCGACCCCTGCGAGGCCGCCGCGCTGGCGCAGGAGAAGATCGCCACGACCTGCTTTTCGGCCGAGTACGCACAGGCGCTTTCGGCCGCGGCCGTGCAGGCCGGCGTGCAGGTCGCCGTGCATTTGAAGGTGGACACCGGCATGGGACGCCTGGGTTTTACGGCGCTGCAAAGCCTGCCAGACGCCGTGCGGGCGCTGGAAGCGGTGTACGCGCTGCCCGGGCTGGCAGTGCGCGGGATCTTCCAGCATTTTGCGGCGGCCGACAGCCTGCAGCCCGGCGACCTGGCGTACACCGGCGCGCAGTATGCGCTGTTCCAACAGATCGTCGCGCAGCTGCGAGCCGACGGCTATGACCCCGGCGCTGTGCACTGCGCCAACTCGGCCGCGCAGCTGCAGCACCCCGAATGGCGCTGCGACCTGACCCGCGCCGGCATCATCCTGTACGGGCTGGACCCCAGCGGGGAGCTGCACTTCCCCGCTTTGCAGCCGGTCATGGCGCTAAAATGCATCGTGACCTATGTCAAAGACCTGCTGCCCGGCCAGAGCGTGAGCTACGGGCGCACCTTTACCGCGCAAAAGCCGATGCGGGTGGCCACGGTCTGCGTCGGCTACGCCGACGGTTACCCGCGCATGCTTTCGGGCACACAGGGCGGCGGCGTGATGACGCTGCACGGCCGCCCCGCCCCGGTGCTGGGCCGCGTGTGCATGGACCAGACGCTGGTGGATGTGACCGATATCCCCGACGCGAAAATGGGCGACGAGGTCACAGCCTTTGGCCCCGGTGCGTTTGACACCGCCGACACCGTGGCCGCCAAGACCGGCACGATCAACTATGAGATCGTCTGCGGCATCGCCCGCCGCGTGCCGCGCGTGTATTTGCAAAACGGCAGCGTCTGCAAGATCTGGAATGATTTGGAGGAACACTGATGGCCCGCGATACGATCCGTAACTTTTGCATCATCGCCCACATCGACCACGGCAAGTCCACGCTGTCTGACCGCATGCTGGAACTGACCGACAGCGTCGACAAGCGCACGATGACCGACCAGGTGCTCGACGATATGGACATCGAGAAAGAGCGCGGCATCACCATCAAGGCCCGCGCCGTGACGATGCGCTACAAGGCCCACGACGGCCGCACCTACGAGCTCAACCTCATCGACACGCCGGGGCATGTGGACTTCCAGTACGAAGTCAGCCGCAGCCTGGCCGCCTGCGAGGGCGCGGTGCTGGTGGTGGACGCCAGCCAGGGCGTTGAGGCGCAGACGCTGGCCAACTGCTACCTGGCGCTGGACCATGAGCTGGAGGTCGTGCCGATCTTAAACAAGATCGACCTGCCCAGCGCCGACCCTGACGCTGTGGCCAAGGAGGTCGAGGACGTTATCGGGCTGCCCTGCATGGACGCGCCGCGCGTTTCGGCCAAGCTGGGCGTCGGCATCGAGGACGTGCTGGAAAGCGTTGTGCGCGACATCCCCGCCCCCACCGGCGACCCGGACAAGCCGCTGAAGGCGCTGATCTTTGACTCCATCTACGACAGCTACAAGGGCGTCATCGTCTATGTGCGCGTGTTCGAGGGCACCGTCAAACCCGGCGATACCATCCGCCTGATGAGCACGGGGGCCGAGTTCCAACTGGTGGAAGTGGGCCATATGGGCGCCACCAGCCTGACACCCTGCGACCAGCTGGCTGCCGGCGAAGTCGGCTACCTGACGGCGAGCATCAAGACGGTGCGCGACACCCGCGTAGGCGATACCGTGACGCTGGCCGCCGCCCCCACGCCGGAACCGCTGCCGGGGTTCCGCACCGTGACGCCGATGGTGTTCTGCGGCATCTACCCGGCCGACGGCGCCGACTACCCCGATTTGAAGGACGCACTGGAAAAACTGCAGCTCAACGACGCCTCCTTGAGCTTTGAGCCCGAGACGAGCGCTGCGCTGGGCTTCGGTTTCCGCTGCGGCTTTTTGGGGCTTTTGCACATGGAGATCATCACCGAGCGGCTGGAGCGCGAGTTTGACCTTGACATCATCACGACGACGCCCGGCGTACAGTACCGCCTGACGCTGACCGACGGCACGGTCGAGGTCATCGACAACCCGGCCGCCTACCCCGACCCCACCCGCATCGTCAAGCAGGAGGAGCCGTTCGTCAACGCGCACATCTACACGCCCAACGACTACGTCGGCCCGCTGATGGACCTGTGCCAGGCCAAGCGCGGTGTGCTCATCGACATGAAGTATCTGGACGAAACGCGCGTCGACCTGCACTACCAGCTGCCGCTGGGCGAGATCGTCTACGACTTTTTTGACGCCATCAAGTCCCGCAGCCGCGGTTATGCCAGCTATGACTACGAGTGGGAGGGCTGGCATGAGAGCAAGCTCGTCCGGCTGGACTTTTTGCTCAACGGCGACCCGGTGGACGCGCTGTCGATGATCGTATTTTCCGACAACGCCTACGCCAAGGGCCGGCGCATCTGCGAAAAGCTCAAGGAGAACATCCCCCGCGCGCTGTTCGAGATCCCGGTGCAGGCGGCCGTGGGCGGCAAGATCATTGCGCGCGAGACCGTCAAGGCCATGCGCAAGGACGTGCTGGCCAAGTGCTACGGCGGCGACATCACCCGCAAGAAAAAGCTGCTGGAAAAGCAGAAGGAAGGCAAAAAGAAGATGCGCAAACTGGGCAGCGTGACCCTGCCCAGCGAAGCCTTCACTGCCGTGCTCAAGCTGGATTCGGATTCCTGATCTACTGGCCGTATTTCGCAGACAAAAATCAGCAGGCCGTACGGCCTGCTGATTTTTATTATGGTGCTTTTTATGTTTCGGCATCCGGCTGCTGGCCGTCATGCGCCTTCCACTGGCAGGGCCCCAGGTGGAAATCGCTGAACAGGGCAGTGAAACGGGAGTCCTCCGGCGAACAGGCATAAACGCCGAAGCGGACGCGCCCGCCGCCCTCCAGCAGATGGCAGATCCGCATCTGGGTAAAGTCCTGCCCATTCTGGGAGCACTCGATACAATAATCGTCCTCCCGGCGGCTCAGACGGTACCACATGGTTTTTACCGACGTGTCGATGGCCGTGGTGGCCCAGTCGGAATAGCCATGATTAGTCACTACGCTGCCCAGGTGCTGGTATCGTTCGTTTTCATATTCCACGGAGGCTTTGAGCCAGTTCTCGCTGTCCAGATAGAGCGCCACGCCACACTGGTCGAACCGGTGATGGCTTTGGGGAAAATCGGTCTTTACCGTAAAGCTGAAATAGCGTTCCTCCGTTTCCATCTGGAACACCGGCGCGCTGTCGTTGCGAAAGTGATAGTACGTCCGCTGCCACAGGTCTGTGTGCGGCTCGGTGGTGATGGAAAGGGTCCCCGCGCCCCTTTTCCATCGGGCGGGTTCCCTTATCCATGCAAACCGTTCCAACTCCATAGTCTTGCTCCTTTCTCTTTTTTCTGCCCTGTACAGGCGGCTGCCTGCATGATTTCACTTTACCCCGCACATTGGCCCTTGTCAACCGCCGGGAAATAGTATACAATAAAAAACACTAAAAATTTGGGGTGCGATTTATGGCAGAAGAAAAACTTTCCAACTTTTTGACGGAGATCATCGACGCCGACCTGGCCGAGGGCAAGGTCGACACCGTGCATACCCGGTTCCCGCCGGAGCCCAACGGCTACCTGCACATCGGCTCGGCCAAGGCGATCTTTATCAACTACAGCATCGCCAAACAGTACGGCGGTTTGTTCAACCTGCGCTTTGACGACACCAACCCCGCGCGCGAGGGCGACGAGTATGTGCAGAGCATTTTGCAGGACCTGCACTGGCTGGGGGCCGACCCCAACGGCGGCATTTTTTACGGCAGCGATTACTTTGAAAAATGCTACGAATATGCCGAGCAGCTCATCCGCGAGGGCAAAGCCTACGTCGACGACCTGACCCGCGAGGAAATGCAGGAGTACCGCGGCAACGACGCCGGCAAGCCCAGC
>DXEI01000156.1 GCA_019115045.1 Candidatus Gemmiger excrementipullorum
GGTTCGTTGGGTATACGGCTGCGGGCCGCATGCATGCGGCCCCTACAGACCAAGATCCGCGCCATGCAGCCCGTACCCTGGCAGCCGCGGCGTTTACCTTACCTGCCGTTCTCCTTTTTCGAGCGGCCGCAGGCCGCGCAACACCACCATTTTTCATTTTTATTTTTTGATTTTTAATTTGAATCTGAATTTCCCGAATTTTTACTTTTCCCGCGCCAGCAGCGCCGCGCCGATGACCCCGGCGCGGTAGCCCAGCGTGCAGGTGGTCAGCGTCGTGCGCTTTTGCGCAAACGCATGGCCGAACACCATCGGCTCGACCTCGGCGCGCAGCGGGGCCAGCAGCGCTTCGCCCTGGTTGGCGACGCCGCCCGAAAGCCCCACCACCTGCGGGAAAAAGATGTTGACGAGGTTCGCCACGCCGGCGGCCAGCCAGTGGATGTACTCTTTGACGACGGCCGCGGCCACGGCGTCGCCGGCGTCGCGCGCATCAAACACCGTGCGGCCCACAACGGTCTGTGGCGTGGCCAGCTGCCACAGCGCGCTTTCGGGGTGGGCGGCCATGGCCTCTTTGGTCATGCGGATCAGCGCCGTGGCGCTGGCGTAGGCTTCCAGACAGCCGCGGCGGCCGCAGGTGCACAGCGGCGCGTCCGCCGCGTCGTGGATGACCATATGCCCCGGCTCGGCCGCTGCGCCGGTGTAGCCGGTCAGCAGCTTGCCGTCCAGCACGACGCCGCCGCCCACGCCGGTGCCTAAGGTGATGATGACGGCGCTGTCGGCGCCTTTGGCGCAGCCGGCCAGCGCCTCGCCCAATGCGGCGGCGTTGGCGTCGTTGGCCAGGCGCACCGGCAGGCCGGTACGCCGGGTCAGGTAGGGGCCCATGGCAAAGTTGGACCAATCCAGATTGTTGGAATACAGCACCATACCGGTGGCGTCGTCCACCGTGCCGGGGCAGCCGACGCCGATGCCCGCGACGTCGTCGCGGCCGGCCATCAGTTCGCGGCACAAGTCGGCGATGTCGTCGCAGACCGCCTCCGCCGGGCGGGGCAGGTTGGTGGGGCGGCTGGCCTCCTGCAAAATAGCGCCCGCTTCGTCCACCAGGGCGACCTTGATGTTGGTACCGCCCAGGTCTACACCCAATGTGACCATGGCAAAATCTCCTTTCTGCTCACAAAACAATTTGTAAATTTCGCTTATAAAATACATTTTGTATCGTGTGCCGTCACGCTTCGGCCGTCACCGTCAGATCCGCCGTCAGCAGAATGTTCTCGGCGTTGTCGCCCAGTTCCAGCACGAACTTGCCCGGCTCGACGCGCCACTGGTAGTCCGCGCCGAGGGTGCGCAGCGCGCGCGTGCCGACGGGGAACGATACCGTTTTGCTTTCGCCGGGGGCCAGCTCCACACGGGCAAAGCCTGCCAGCTGGCGCAGCGGCTTGACGACCGAGCTGACCAGGTCGTGCACATACAGCTGCGGCACCGCCACGCCGGGGCGCGCGCCGGTGTTTTGCACCGTGACGCGGGCGGTGACCTGCCCGCCGGGGGCGATGGTATCGGCGTCCAGCGTCAGGTCGCGGTAGGCAAAGCTCGTATAGCTCAGCCCGTAGCCGAAGGGATACAGCGGCAGCCAGTCCATCTCGACATATTTTTTGCCGCCGCCGGGCCGCCGGGCGTAGTGGCAGGGCACCTGGCCGACGCTGCGCGGGAAGGTGATGGGCAGCCGGCCGCTGGGGGCGTTGTCGCCAAACAGCGTTTCGGCCACCGCCGTGCCGCCCTGCTCACCGGGGAACCACGCTTCCAGAATGGCGGGGATGTGGTCGTTTTCCCAGTTGGCAGAGACCGGCCGCCCGCTTTGCAGCACCAGCACGGTGGGCGTGCCGGTGGCCCAGACGGCCTTGGCCAGCTCGAGCTGGCGGCCCGGCAGGTCCAGCGTGGTGCGGTCAAAGTTCTCGCCGCTGGTCTCCTCGTTGTCGCCGAGGCAGAGGATGGCGACGTCGCTCTCGGCGGCGAGCGCCGCCGCACCCTCGATGTCCTCGCGCCCTTCGCTGTAGCCGAAGATGACGCGCGCGCCGCGGCCGTCGTTGACGAACTCGATGCGCACCTGGTAGGCGCGGCCCGCCTCAAAGTGGAAGGGCACGGCCTGGTCGGCGCTCTTGCCGGGGCCCCAGCCGTCGACGAGCAGCGCGCCGTCGACGTACAGCCGCATGCTGTCCTGCGTCGAAAGGCCGAGGTAGCCGTCAAAGCTGCGGGGCATCGTGAAGGTGCCGGTCCACGCCGCGCTGAAGCAGTTGGCGTTGAGGTTGGAGTCCGGCATGGCGAAGATCCAGTTGAAGTTGATGGTGCGGTCGGTGCGCGTCAGCACCGGCTCGCCCGCGGGCGTGGGGCCGTTATAGTACCGGCCGGTCAGGCCCATGTTGCCGTCCTCATCGGTGAGCATCGACTGGTGGACGGGGTGCAGCTCCTGCCCGAGGATGTTGCAGCCGCGGGCGTAGCGCACCTGGGTCTGGGGGCTGACGGCGGCGCGGATGCCGTCCAAGATCGACACCGTGCCGGTGCGGCCGCGCGTCTCGGTATAATCGCCCAGCACGGCCTTGGCCGCGCCGGGGCCGATGACCGCCACGCTGCCGATGTCCTTGGAAAGCGGCAGCAGGCCGCCCTCGTTTTTTAACAGCACGATGGATTCGCGCGCGATCTGTTTGGCCAGCTCCAGGTGGTCGGGGCAGCGCAGCAGGGCTTCGGCGCGGTGTTCGTCGGTGTAGGGGTTTTCAAACAGGCCCAGCATAAACTTGACGCGCAGCACGCGGCGGCAGGCTTCGTCCAGCACGGCCTCGTCCATCTCACCGCTGGCGACGAGCTCCGCAATGCTGTTCTGCCACACCTCGTGCGGGAAATCGTTGAGCTGCATATCGACGCCGGCCGAAAGCCCCATGCGCACGGCGTCCTTGGGCGTTTCGGCCACAAAGTGCCAGTCGTACAGGCGGCTGACGGCGGTCATGTCCGCCCGCACAAAGCCGGGCATGCCAAACTGGCCCCGCAGCACGTCGGTCAAAAGCTGATGGTCCATGGACACCGGCACGCCGTCGATGGCGTTGTAGCTGCACATGGCGTTGGTGGCGCCGCCCTCGCGGAACGCCTGCTCAAACACCGGCAGGCAGTCGCTGAACACCTCGTGCCGGCCCATGGCCGTGGGGGCGCAGTTCAGCCCGCCCACCGGCATGCCGTAGCCGACATAGTGCTTGGGCTCGGCGGCCACCGCGTCGGGGGCGGTCAGGTCGTCGCCCTGCATGCCGCGCACCACCTCGCGGGCGAACTCGCCGCAGAGGTAGGTGTCCTCGCCGTAGCTTTCCTCGCCGCGGCCGTAGCGCGGGTCGCGGATGAGGTCCATGACGGGGCTGTAGGTCTCGTGGATGCCGTTGGCGCGGGTCTCGGCCGCGATGGCGTGGCCCATCCTGCGCCCCAGCGCGGGGTCAAAGCTGGCGGCCAGGCCGATCTGCTGCGGGAAACTGGTGGCCTTGGCGTTGTACAACCCGTGCAGCGCTTCCTCGCTGAACAAAAACGGGATGCCCAGGCGGGTGTTTTCCACCGCGTAGCGCTGCACCTCGTTGGCCTGGGCGGCCGTCATGCTGCGCAGCTGCACGCAGCCGACGCTGCGGCCTTTGAGCAGCCGGTCGATCTTGTCAAAGTCGATCTCCGTCACGCGGCCGTTTTTGTCCACCGTGCAGAAATCGCTGTTGGAGTACAGGTCGGTCTGCATGATCTTTTCTTCGGTGGTCATGCGGGCCAGCAGGTCGTCGATCCGCTCCTCGATGGGGCGGGTGCTGTCTTGATAAGGGTACATGGAAGGTTCCTCTTTCCGTCAGAACATAATGGGGCAGGGGCTGTGCTTTTACCGTACTTTGGGCAGCCGCACGCCGTTGGCGATCAGGTTGGCAAAGCCGCCCAGCCCGGCCACCACAAACATCACGCGGATGGAATCGGGGCCAAGGACGGCCTCCAGCCCCGGCTGCAGGGCGGTGCCCAGCGCCGCCGAAAGGCAGGCCGCAAAGCTGGCCATGGCCGCGGTGGCGCCGATGTAGGCGGTCTTGCCGCTGGGCGGGCTGCAGGCGTACTGCAGGTTGACGCTGGCGTTGTTGGCGCCGCCCGCACAGGCGGCGGACACCACCAGCAGCACCGGCGCGGCCCACCGGGCCCATTGCGGCTGCAGCAGCGACCAGCCCAGCGTGCAGCTGAGGTTGACCGCCGCCGTGATGCGGATGACATGCCGCCAGTTGGTGCGGTCGGCGCAGCGGCCCCAATACCAGCCGCCGGCCATGGCGGCCGCCGCCGACACCACGCCCACCGTGGTCAGGAAGGTGTGGCTGAGCCCCAGCACCCGCATCTGGTACACCACCAGGAACGGGGTGGCAAAGCCGCCGGCCAGCCCGCCCAGCACCGAGTACAGCAGCATGGGGCGGAAATTTTTGTCCCGCACCGGGATCATCACGTCGATCAGGCGCATGTGGCTGGTAAACGCCACGGGGTTTTCCCGCGTGGCGGCCAGCAGGCCGGCATCCATCGCCGACAGCGCCAGGCAGATCAGGCCGATCATGGCGTAACCGGCCAGGGCATGGCCCCGGTCGATCTGCCAGTCCAGCAGGCGGCCCAGCACCAGCGTGCAGCCGCTGTTGACGCAGCTGGTCACGATGTCCTTGAGGGCGAAAAACCGCCCGCGGGCGTCCGGCGGGGCCAGGCCCAGCGTCATGTGCTGCAGCCCCGGCGTGACAAAGCCCGCCGCCAGGAAGGCGATGGTATAAAAGACAAGGGCCAGGCCCTCGGCCGCCCGGTCCTGCGCCCCCAGCGCCATGGGCGCCAGAAAAGTAAGGCTGAGCGAAAAACGGTAGGTGGCGCACAGCAGCCAGATGGACAGCTTGCGCTGGTGCAGCCGCTCAAACAAAAGCGGCGAGAAGAATTGCAGGACGCAGCCTGCCTGGGGGATCATGGCCATTATGGCGCAGAAGGAGACCGAAGCCCCCAGCTGCCCCAGATAGCCGGTCAAAAAGTTACCGGTACCGATGCTGTACAGCACGCCAGCCACTGCGCTTTCCGCGATCAAACAGCGGCGGCCCCGGACAAGTTGTTCCTCAGTGGGCGGTTCCGGGTCGAAAAACAGGCGCTGGAAAAGGCGCATACAGGCAAAAGCCCCCCTGCTTTAGTCCTTTGCTTCCGGCGCCGGGACGCTGCCGTAGGCGCGGCCGCGCAGGCAGTCGGCCCAGGCATTCATCAGGCGGATCAGGTTGGGCGTGGCGGACACCCGGCTGGTCTTGTCCCACTCGATGCGGTAGCGGTAGAACCAGTGCTCCAGGCGGCAGGCCAGCGCGGTGCCGGCCTCGTCGCCGGCGGCGTGCGCGCCGGCCAGGTAGGCGCCGACGTCGTTCCACAGCAGGATGCCATCGGCCACCACGCAGACCAGCTGCACGATGTCCTTGCGGCCGGCGGGCAGGCTGCGGGCGGCGGCCAGCACTTTGCCCCGCGCGGCTTCCACCGCGGCGTTGGCGGCGGGCACCTGGGTCATATCCAGCTTGGCCAGCAGTTTGGCACGGCGCTCGGCCGAGCTTTCGATCCAGTTGACGGCGTTCCACCAGTCAAAGACCTCGTGGTCGGACATCTCGGCCATGGCGCCGGCCAGCGTGCCGGAAGCGTCGCCGTATTCCAGCCGGCTGACCGCCTCGTTGATCTCGTCAAAGGGCACCTCGTCGGCGTTCCAGGCAAAGGCGGCGCCGTACAAAAGGCCGGGCACCGTCAGGCGCGGGTCGTTGATGTGGCCGTAGTCGCCCCAGTCGGTGTTCAGAATGCCCACCGCATGGTATTTGCGGGCGTGGCGGCCCATGATCCGGTTGTTTTTGTAGGCGTACAGCTGCAGCGGCATCCAGCGGTTCCAGCCGCAGCAGCCGGGGCAGGCATACTGGGTGATGCCGCTGGCGGCGATGTCGCGGATCTCGTTCTCCCGCTGTTCGGGCAGGTAGCCCCAGTTCAGGCAGATGGTCTCTTTGGGCAGCTCGCGGCAGCTTTCGGGGAAGCGCCACATGATGTCGCCCCAGAACTGGGGGATGCCGCCCTGGGCCACGATATACTCGCACAAAGCCTTGACATGGCGGACGTACAGCGCCTGCGCGCCCTCCCGGTCGGCCTGCTCCTTGCTGCGGCCCTTGCCCAGGTCAAAGGTCTCGTCGTCGCAGATATTGAACTTGTTGGTGCGGAACAGCGGCCGGTACTCGTCGATCAGCTTTTTGACAAACGCCAGCGAGTCCGGGTCAGAGGCGTTGAGGGTGTGGTGCCAGCCCGCATAGCTGTAGCTGAAGGGGATCTTTTCCGAGTCCTCCAGCTCGCACAGGTCGCAGCAGGTCTTGGTGGACAGGATCTTGTACATATGCCCGAAGGTGGACAGCGAGGGCACCAGCTCGATGTGGCGGGCGGCGCAGTAGTCGTCCAGCTCCAGGATCTCCTGGGCGGTCAGGGGAGTGTCGTCCCGCCAGGCCTCGGACAGGTCGCGGAACAGATAGGTGTGCTCGATGTACAGCTGCCACTGGTTGACCTTGTAGCGGCAGAGCCGGTCGGCCACCTGCTTGAGGTAGCTGAGCTTGGGCACCCGCCCGCGGGAGCAGTCGAAATAATAGCCGCGGGTGGCCATGTCCGGCCAGTCGGTGATGGTCTGGGCGGGCAGCACCGCGCCGTTCAGGTCAATGATCTGGCGCAGCGTCTGCACGCCGTTGCACAGCGCCTCGTCGTCGCCGGCGGTCAGCGTGACGGCGTCGGGCGCAATGGCCAGCCGGTACTGCCCGGCGGGCAGCGCGTCGTCCAGCGTCAGCAGCAGGTCGCCGGGCCGCGCTTCGCCGCGCAGGATGTCCGGCCGCAGGCCGGCCTGTTCGGCAAAGGTTTGTTGCAGCATCCGGGCGTAGAGCAGCGCGCCGGGCGCGGTGCCGGGCGCCAGCAGGATCATCGCGTGGATGCCGGGGGTGTAGGCTCCGTCCTGAAAGGAGCGTTCCTTCGGTTTGGGAAGCAGGTCCATAGGTATATCCTCCCGCAGCACCGGAATTATAAAATTTGGGACCGGGAAACATTTCCCGGTCCCGTGGGGTGCTGCTTTGGTCTATTTGGTTGGGGCGCAGGCCGTTTGGGCGGTCAGGCCGTCCAAACGCCGCCCGGCCAGGCGCATAGCGTCAGGCCGCTGTGCATTTGCGGCGCGGGGCGCTCAGCGGATGCGGATGGTCTTGACCTCGTAGGGCTTGATGGTAAAGCGGATCTGGTTGCCGCTGACTTCCACATCGCCGGTCTTTTCCTCGATGCAGTTGTCGGCCTCGGCCGAGGCGATAGCACCGTTCCAGGTCAGGGTGACCGGGGTCCTGGCGTTCTCGCACTCGTACAAACGCAGGATGACGCCGTCGCCGTCCTCGGCGCGCTTGACGGTCTCCAGCACCACGTTGGGCGCGTCGACGCTCGCCAGGCTGACGCCGGTATCCGCGCTGCCGCCGGCCACCGCCAGCGCCGGCTGGTTGAGGAAATAGGCCTGGGGCACGGTGCCGCCGGCCTGCCAGCCCTCCTGGTGGGGCAGCAGCGCGTAGGTGAAGACATGCTGCTCCTGGTCGGTGACGGGGTTGGGCTCAATGCCGGACTTGATCAGCGTCAGGCCGATGCAGCCGTCCTTGACCGAATGGCCGTACTTGCAGTCGTTGAGCACGCTGACGCCGTAGTGGCCTTCCGACACATCGCACCATTTCTGGCCGCAGCTCTCAAAGCGGGCAACGTCCCAGCTGGTGTTGCTGTGGGTCTTGCGGGTCAGGTTGCCGTACTGCACCTCAAAGGTCGCCTCGTCGGTGTGCACATCGGCGGGGAAGAAGGCTTTCAGCAGGCTTTGGTGCTCGTGCCAGTCGACGTGGGTGACAAAGTCGACGCGGCGCACGTTGGCGTAGAAGTGGATGTCCTGGGAAATGGTCGAGTGGCTGAAGCTGCGCTCGATGTGCAGCGTCGCGCGCACGGGGCCGTTCTCGGTCCAGGTGAAGGCCTTGACGTCGGTGACGTCCCAGAACTTCTCGGTGTACCAGTTGTCGATGTCCCAGTTATCGTAGTAGATGGGCTTGTCCTCAAACACGCGCAGCGCGTTGCCGGGCTGGCCCTCCTTGAACACCTCGCGGCGGGCGTCCTTGTCGAACATCGCGGCGATCTGGCCGTGCTCGTCAAAGCGCACGGTGTAGAACGGCGTCTCGAGGGTGTGCCCGTCGGCCGAGAGGGTGAACGGGGTCCCCACCGCCACGGCGGCCGCCTTGGCAAAGCCCTTGCGGCCCTTGGCGGGCAGGTTTTCGAGGTAGACGATGGCGCCGTCGGCGGTTTTCTGCACGGGGTAGACGCAGCCGGTCTCGTCGGCCAGGGCCTCGGCCGTGGCATCGGGCAGGGTGACCACGTCGCCGCGCACAAAGCCGGTGGTGTTGAACACCGTCACGCCGTCGCCTTCGGGGGTCAGCGCGGCCAGGCGTTCGTCCGTCAGGGCGGCCAGTTTTTCGGCCACAGCGGCGTACTCCTCGCGGGTGACCTCGTACACTTCATGGATGGCCGAACCGGGCAGGATGTCGTGGAACTGGTTGATGAGGATGACGCGCCACAGCTTGTCCATCTCCTGCTGCGGGTAGGCGAGCTTGTCGGCCGCCAGCACGCTGAGCAGTTCCAGGTCCATCATGGCCAGTTCGCTCTTGCGGTTGCTGCGCTTGTTGCGGGCCATGCTGGTCAGGGTGCCGCGGTGGTACTCAAAGTACAGTTCGCCCTCCCAGGTGGGCAGGCGGCGGTTGCCGGAAACACGCTGATCCAGCTCCTCAAAGAACTGGCGGGCAAAGACCTGGCGCACCTGCGGGATGCCCTCGACGCCCTTCTCCATGCGGAGCGAGGTCTCCAGCATATCGCGGGTGGGGCCGCCGCCGCCGTCGCCGTAACCGTAGCTGATCAGGATATCGTTGTTGATGTCCTTTTGCTGGTAGCGCTGCCAGCCGCCCATGATGGCGTCGGGGTGCAGCTGGCCGTTGTAGGTGGTAAAGAAGTTCTTGGTGGGGTCCTGGCCGAGGTCCAGCGTGGTGACCAGGTGGGTCAGCACCTCGGTACCGTCGATGCCCCGCCACATAAAGGTGTCGTAGGGGATCTTGTTGACCTGGTTCCAGGCCAGCTT
Organism: Candidatus Gemmiger excrementipullorum; assembly: GCA_019115045.1. GTDB lineage: Bacteria > Bacillota > Clostridia > Oscillospirales > Ruminococcaceae > Gemmiger > Gemmiger excrementipullorum. The sequence goes on from DXEI01000156.1 coordinate 9,182, forward strand.
GGTGGTCATAAAGTAGTCGATGCCGCACTGTTTCATGATCTGCGGCAGCGCGCCGGAGTAGCCGAACACGTCGGGCAGCCACAAAATGCGGTTGTCGACGCCGAACTCGTTTTTGAAGAAGCGCTTGCCGTAGATGAACTGGCGCACCAGGCTCTCGCCGCTGGTCAGGTTGCAGTCGGCCTCGACCCACATGCCGCCCTCGGGCTCCCAGCGGCCTTCGGCCACGCGGGCCTTGATCTGCGCAAACAGCTCGGGGTAGCGCGCTTTCAGGAAGGCGTACAGCTGCGGCTGGCTGGACATGAACTTGTAGTTGGGGTACTGCTCCATCAGGCGCAGCACAGTCGCAAAGCTGCGGCAGGTCTTTTCCTCGGTCTGGGCAACGGTCCACCACCAGGCCACGTCGATGTGGGTGTGGCCGATGCAGCTGGCGATGATCTCGTCATGGCCGGCCAGGTCGGTGTACAGTGCCTTGGCCAGGTAGGCGCGGGTGGCGGCCACGCTGGCGTAGAAGCTTTCGTCGTAGGGCGTGCGCAGGTCCAGCATGTTGACGGCCTCGTTGAGCACGCGCTCGAGGTCGTGGCGGGGCTTGCCGTCGGGTTCCAGGCGGCCGAACGCGCGCAGCGGCACGACCATGTCGTAGAACAGGCCCTCGATCTCGGGGTCGATCTCGCGCAGGTCGCACAGCAGGTTGAGCTCGGCGTGCAAAATGCCGGTGTAGGCCTGCAGGTCCAGGCGGTAGGTGCGGCCGGCCTCGGCTTCGCGGGCCAGCAGCACGTCGCGGTGGTTCATGTCGGCGCCCTGGGTGACGACGCCGTCCACGAACACCAAAAACTGCGGGTTCTTGGCGTCGTCCCATTCCTCGATCTGGGACTGGATGTGCAGCCACAGCGGTTTGCCGGCAAAGCTCTCGGGCACGGTGACCTCGGTGCGGAACCAGTAATGGCGGTCGGGGCCATACCAGTGGGCGATGTGGCTGTTGACGGCGCTGTCGCCCTCGTACCCGCCGCGCAGGTAGCGCTGCAGGTCGTAGGTCTCCTGGTGGCCGAACGTGGCGTAGGGCGCCTCGGCGGCGTCGGCCTCGGCCGGCGTCAGGTAGTTGCCGGGCTTGATCTGCCAGGTGGTGATGGGTACCTTCTGCTTGACGCTCAGCTTCTGCAACTCATCGCAGATCACGCCGATGCGCTTGTCCACAAAAAACATAGCGATTTCCCTTTCTGCCGCGGCCGCGCCGCGGTCTTTCCCCTATCATTTCGTTTGTTTTTCGTATCGTTTCCGCAAAAGGCAGGGCGGCGCGCGCCGCCCTGCGCTGCGGCAAAACCATTAGAAAGAGTTGGCCTTGATGTAATCGAGCACCTTGTCGACGGTGGTGAACGCCAGGCCGGTGACGGTGTCGGCGCAGCCGTAGTAGACCGCGATGCGCCCGGTGTCGGCGTCGGCCAGCGCCGCACAGGGGAAGGTGACGTTGGGCACGTCGCCCATGCACTCATACGGCATATGCGGGGCCAGGATGTAGTCCTTGCCGCGGGCCTTGACCTTCCACGGCTCGTCGAGGTCCAGCAGCGCTGCGCCCATGCGGTAGACGTAGCCGTTGCAGGTCATGATCACACCGTGGTAGATCAGCAGCCAGCCCTCGTCGGTCTCGATGGGGATGGGCCCCGGGCCGATCTTGAGGCTCTGCCAGGCGCTCTCGTCGCCCTTGACGGCGCCCATCATGTAGCGGTGGCGGCCCCAGTAGATGAGGTCCTCGCTCTGGCTGACGAAGATGTCGCCAAACGGGGTGTGGCCGGTGTCGGACGGGCGGCTCATCATCATATAGCGGCCCTGGATCTTGCGCGGGAACATCACGCCGTTGCGGTTATACGGCAGGAAGGCGTTTTCCATCTGGTGGAAGGTCTTGAAATCCTCGGTCCAGGCCAGGCCGATGGTGGGGCCGTGGTAGCCGTTGCACCAGGAAACATAGTATTTGCCGTCGATCTCGCAGACGCGCGGGTCATAGCGGTACTCGCGGTTGGTGACCTCGGGGTCGTCGCCCACCAGGTGGATGGGCTCGTCGTCGATCTGCCAGTGGATGCCGTCTTTGCTGAAGCCGGCAAAGATGTCCATGCTGATGGAAAGGCTGTCGCAGCGGAACACACCCGCAAAGCCGTCGCCAAAGGGCACCACAGCGCTGTTGAACACGCTGTTGGAGCGCTTGTTGCCGTCGCGGCCGATGATGGGGTTGCCGTCATAGCGCCACAGCGGTGTGCGGGTGACGGCGGGCGGGTCCTGCCAGGGGATGTTCGGCAGCGATTTGCCGATGATCTTGGCCATAGGAAGGTACCTCCTTTTTCAGGTGGGAAGGTTGGGATACAAAGATGGAAGAAGAAACAGGGAAAGTGCGGTGGAAAGCCGGTTTTTCCGGCACAGCGGCGCAGGGTGTTTTGCGGTACCGTTATTGGTACTTTTGCGCCCGCCCGGCGCGCCGTTTTTCAAGTGTGCCCCATAGGTATAGCACGCCGGTCTGCCCGCGTCAAGGGGGTCTGCCAAAGAAATTTTTGCGAAGGCTGCGCCGCGGGCGGCGGCAGGCCGATTTGCACGGTGCGGCGCAGTTTTTTGGCCGCACGCCGGGCAAGATTTTACATTGTACAAATGTTCAGTTTTTGTCCGGTTTTTGCGTATTCCGCCCGTGCCACGGCAGACGCCTGGCTTGACGTTCCCGGCGCCCTGTAGGGCGGGCGTTCACGCCCGCCGTGGGCGGTTGCGATAGACGCCTGCTCTGCCCATTCCCCTGCCGTTTCCGGCCGGTTCGTAGGGGCCGCATGCATGCGGCCCGTGCGTGTTTGCGGCGCTGCCCGGTTTCCGGCTCGTGTACGCGATACCGGGTGTTTGTAGGGGAGGCAACTATGCCTCCCGGCAGGGGTATACGCCACGCGGGGGTTACGGGGAAACCGACCGTATCCGCCGCTCCGTAGGGCGGGCGTTCACGCCCGCCAAACCAATGTGCGGCGGGATCAAGACCCCGCCCTACAATGCGGGGCATACGCCACACAAACCGGTAACGGGCAACGCCGCGGGGTTACGGCGGGCGGCATGGTTGCCGCCCCTACGCATGGACCGGGCGCGGTCACAATGCCAAAACCGTGGCATAAGGCACCCGGCCGCGGGCCGCATGCATGCGGCCCCTACAATGCGGGGCAAACGCCATACGACCCGTAACCGGGCAACCGCCGCGTTCTACCGCACCGCAAACCTAATTTTTTCGAGCGGCCGCAGGCCGCGACCCACCATAATTTTTCATTTTTATTTTTTAATTTTTAATTTTTCCAAGCCTTTTCTTCGTTGCTTTTTTAACAACGTCCCCCACAGCAACAGCCGCCGCTTGGCGGGGCGCCGGGGCGGCCGGATCACTGCGATCCCCGGCGAAGTGGGCTTCGCCGGTGGGGCGGCGGTATCGGCGCCGCCCCGGCATTTCCCCTGCCCGCACAAAGCGGCGGCTGCAGTTAGGGTCTACGTACTATTGGCAGGGCGCACCCCCGCAAGGGTAAGCCTTCGGGTGCTGCGCCCCTGGCCGCGCCGGGGGGCTGCTTATTCAGCAGTCTCGGCGGTGGCAGAAGCCGGGTTCTCCGCCAGGAAGGCGTCGACCTGGGCCTGCGCCTCGGCGATGACTTCCTGGAAGCCAGCCGCGTTCAGCTCTTCGACCATCTGGGCGACCATCGTCTCGGGGTCAGAACCGCCGCAGGAACCAGTCAGCAGCTCGCTCTTGTAGCTCTCGGCGATGGAGATGCACTGGTTCAGCTGGTCAGAAACGGGGGTGACGTCCATGCTGAAGCCCAGCAGGACGGAAGGCTCGGCGTTCTCGTTCTGGACCGCAACTTCGTCGTACTGGTTGAAGTCGAAGTCATCGGTCGGGGTAACGGTGAAGAAGCTGCCCTGGGTGTAACCGGCCATGGTCCAGTCGGCGTTGTTCTTGTGGACCCACTGCTTGGTGTCGTCGGTGTAATCCCAGTTGTCGCCCTGGACGCCGTAGTACAGCAGGTCACGGACGTAGGTGTCGGTGTTGACCAGCTCCAGCAGCTGCAGAGCCTTTTCGGGGTACTGGCAGTTGGCGGAAATGCAGCTCAGAGAGCCACGGACGGAGTCGTTGGAGACGATCGTCGGGCCCCACTGGTAGGCAACGGCCTCCTCAACGCCCATGTTCGGGCCCCAGGTGGTGATGGCGGCGCTGGGCCAGCCCTGCGCCACGGCAGCGGGCTTGTAGGCGTTGTCTTCGGGCTTAACGTTGGCGTCGGCATTGATGATGCCGTCCTGGTACCACTGATGGAACAGGTCCAGGTACTCCATGATCTCGGGCTGCTCGTAGATGGAAACGACCTTGCCCTCGCCATCGTTGTACTTGACGCCCATGGCGATGAGGCCAGCGCCCATGGTGTCGTACTCAAAGGTCAGGTAGGTGGCGCCGGAGTTGTTCAGGGGCCACGCGGTGTCGGGGTAGCCGTTGGAGGTCAGGTAATCCTTCAGTTCCTGGCTGCCCAGCGCCTCGGTCAGGGCGGGGTCGGTCAGGTCGGTCATGGTGGAGCCGTCGTAGCCGGCCGCATCCATGGCGCCCTTGTCCCAAACGACAAAGTTGGTGATGGAGGAGTCCTTCATCGCGGGCACGGCGTAGATCTGGCCGCCCACACGGCAGGCATCCCAGTAATCAGCGGGGATGGAAGCCCACAGGTCGGGCGCGACCTCGGGCAGCAGGTCGGTGATGTCGTAGAACGCACCGACGCCGACGTCGTTGGTGTAGGTGTTCACGTTGGTGAACAGGATATCGTACTCACCGGCGGTGTTGACGATAACGTTGCGGCGCTGGTCCCAGTCGCCCCAGCCGACGACTTCCATGTCGAGGTTGACGCCGATCTTCTCTTCCAGGTAGGGGTTGATCTGCTCCAGCCAGGCGTCGTAGTTCGAGGGCATGCCGTTGCCGACCATGACCCACTTCAGGGTAACGACTTCGCCGTCAGCGGCTTCGGTGGTAGCGGTGCTGTCGCCGGCCGCCTCGCTGGTGGCCTCAGAAGTCTCCGAGCCGCCGCAGGCCGCCAGGCTCAGCGCCATGGCGCCAGCCAGACCGAGAGCGAGCACTTTTTTCAACTTTTTCATGCTGTTTCTCCTTTTGTTGTGGAAAAATGGTTATTACTATCAGGCGGGGGCCCACCCCCGCTGAAAGTCAGGGATAAGAAAGCGGGATCAGCCCTTGACGGCGCCGACCGTCAGACCGGAAATGAAGTATTTCTGGAAGAACGGGTACGCGCACGCGATGGGGATGACGATGATGGCGGCGATGGCCATGCGGACGGACTCCGACGGCATCGAGGCCTTGTACTGCTGCAGGCTCAAGCCGGCGGACGGGTTGTTCGCCAGGTACTGCAGCTGGCCCATGATCTGGTTCAGCAGCGGCTGCAGGCCACGCAGGTTGTCCTTGGTGATGTACAGCGCGGCCTGGAGCCAGTCGTTCCAGTAACCGAAGGTCAGGAACAACGCGACGGTCGCAAACACGGGCTTGGAGATGGGCACCACGATGCGGCTGAAGATCGTCAGCTGCGAAGCGCCGTCGATCTTGGCCGATTCGATGATGGAATCGGGGATGGTCTGGCGGAAGAACGTCTTACTGATCGTGACGTTCCAGCTCGAGACGGCCAGCGGCAGCGTCAGGCACCAGATCGTATCGTTGAGGTGCAGCATGTTGGCGATGACGACGTAGTTGGCCACCATGCCGCCGGTGAAGATCATGGGGATAAAGACGACCCACTGCAGGAACCCGCGCAGCTTGAACTGTGGGCGGGAGAGCACGTAGCCCATCATGGTGGTCAGCAGCACGCCGATGACGGTGCCCAGCACCGTGACGACGATGGAGACCAGCAGCGAGGTAAAGATCATTTCGCGCTCGTTCCACAGGAACTGGTACGCGGCGAGCGAGAACTCCTCGGGGATCAGCGCATAGCCGTTGGTGCGCAGCGACTGCTCCGACGAGACGGAAAGCATCAAAACGAAGAAGAACGGGAAGATGCAGACGAAGGACAGCACCGCAAACATCGCGTTGAAGACGCCGTTGGTCACGGGCTTGATCTTATTCAGCTTAAACCCGGCTTCGGCTTCTTCGATCTCGAGGCGTTTTTCCGCCCTGCGGGCCGCGCGTTTTTCAGAAAACGTAGACATGCTTGTTCCCTCCTTCTTTTAAATGATCGCGCTGTCGGGGTCGAGCTTGGACACGATGGCGTTGGTGATCAGCACCGTGATGCAGCAGCATACCGACTGGAACAAACCGGCCGCCGCCGTACGCCCGATGGAGGCGTTGGACATCAGGGCCTGGTAGATGTAGGTATCAAACGTGCTGGCAACACCTTCCAGCGGCTTGGGGATGTGCTGGGTGACCTGGTAGAACAGGCCGAAGTCAGAGTAGAAGATGTGGCCGATGTTGAGGATGAACATCATGATGATCATGGGCCGGATGGTGGGGATGGTGATGTACCACGCCTGCTGCCACTTGGTGGCGCCGTCCAGGATGGCGGCCTCGTACAGCGAGGTGTCGATGCCGGTGATGGACGCGAGGTAGACGACCATGTTGTAGCCCATGCCTTTCCAGGTGGACATGAACACCAGGATGAACGGCCAGTATTTCGGCTGCGAGTACCACATGACCCCTTCGCCGCCGGTGGACTCAATGATCAGGTTGAACAAGCCGCCGTCCGGGCTGAGGAAGGCGTAGACGAAGTAGCTGACAACGACCCACGACATAAAGTAGGGGAAGAACATCAGCGTCTGGTACACCTTGGACGCGATCTTGGAGTACAGCTGGTTGATGACGATGGCCAGCGTGACCGGGATCAACAGGTTGAGGATGATGAAGATCACGTTGTAGACCAGCGTGTTGCGCAGCAGCATGCCGAAGGTGTTGCTGGTCAAAAAGTAGTTGAAGTTCTTGAACCCCGCCCAGTCACTGGCAAACAGGCTGGCCAGGAAGCCTTTGCCGGGCTGCAGCTTGAAGTCCTTGAACGCGATGATCAGGCCGAACATCGGCAGGTAGGCAAACACTGCGAACCAGATCGTTGCGGGCAGGCCCAGCAGCGCCAGCTCAGAGTCGTCGCGCGTCCAGGTGAACTTTCTGCGCTTCTTGACTTCTGTTGCCACTGCCGCAGTTTCGTTTTTCATAGGCTTCTCCTTTCTCTGCGGCGGATGTTAACCTGTCTTGTTAACATGTTAACACGCACGGCCGCCGCACACCAAAAATGTTAATTTTATATTAACTGGTCTTGATGTACTTGTCAATCGTCAACCTGTACAAAAAGTGCGGCGATTTATTGGCTGTTACAAAACTGTCATCTATTGACAAATCTTTTTGTGCAAACAGTCACAGTGCGCCAAACCGCGAGAAAAAGCGGTTTTTGTTATCAAATGTTAACATTTTTCTTGCATTTGGCGGCCGCAGCTTGTATAATATCCGTAAGGCAACAACAAAATCTGGGGCCCCGGCCGTGCAGACGCCGCACACCGGGGCACAAAAGGGGGTTCGCCATGTCCAGGCCCACGATGCAGGAGATCGCCGATGCGCTGGATACCTCGCGCATCACCGTGTGGAAAGCGCTCAACAACCGCCCCGGCGTATCGGAGGCGCTGCGCCGGCAGATCCTGCAAAAAGCGCAGGAGCTCGGCTACAACAAAGGGGGCACGGCGGCGTCCGCCGCTGCGCCGGCCGCGGCGCGCACAGTGTCGGTGGTGGTGTCCCGGCCGGAAAGCTCGCTGTTCTGGATGCAGATCGTCCACCGCCTGGCGCGGGAGCTGACCGCCCAGGGCTGGAACCTGATGTACACCTACCTGCCCGCCTACGGCGAGGAGGGGTATACCCTGCCCCGCGCGCTGACCGACGGCTCGGTGGCGGGGGTCATCGTGCTGAACATCTACTCCCGGCCGCTGCTGCGGCTGCTGGCCGCGCTGCCGCTGCCCAAGGTGTTTCTGGACACGGTGCCCGGCTTTTTGCCCCCGGCGCTGGGCGGCGACCTGCTGCTGCTGGAAGGCCGCGCCGCCGTGCGGCAGATCACCGGCCGGCTGCTGGACGCCGGCCATACGCGGCTGAGCTTTATCGGCGACGTGGGCTACGCCCAGACCAACACCGACCGCTACGAGGGTTTTTTGGACGCCCACCGCGCGCGCGGCCTGACGCCCGACGAGCGCCTGTGCCTGACCGGGCCCTTTGGCCTGTACACCCACTATGAGGAGATCAGCGCCTTTTTGAACGCGCTGGACGCGCCGCCCGACGGCTTTGTGTGCGCCAGCGACTACATCGCGCATTACATCCAGCAGTATTACGACGACCGCGGCCTGCCGCGCACCGTGCCGCTGACCGGCTTTGACAACAATACCGAGTACGCCAACGTCGCCGACCGCATCACGACGGTGGATACCCAGACGCCGACGATCGGCGCGCGGCTGGCGATGCATATCTTGTTCCGCCTGGCCAACCCCGACGCCGCCTGCGAGGTGTGCTACCTGACCACCCGCGTCATCGACCGCACCGGCGGGTGAGGCCCAAACCAAACCGCGCCCCGCGCTGCCGCAAAACCGGCTGCGCGGGGCGCTTTGCGTATGGTATGCCGCGCGTCAGCCCCGCACGCGGGCCAGCACGGCGCGCACCGTGCGCCCGGCCGGGCTTTCCAGCCGGTAGGGGCCGGCGGCCTCGGGCAGGATGAAGGTCTGCGCATACCGCACCGTAAAGGGCGCGAACGCCCCCGACGGGCTGGTGATGCGCGCTTCGTCGCCCTCCACAAGGTTGAGCATGTGCACGCTGCCGTCGCGCGGGATGTCCAGCGCCGTGGCGGTCGTCAGGCGGAAGGTATCCAGAAACTCCCGCTCGGCCAGGCCGGTGCGCACGACGCTGCCCGCCGGGCCGTCGGCCACCGTCTTGTCCTGGTGCAGCAGGTGCTGCTGGCAGAACGCGGTGTCACGGTCCCACTGGATGTTGGCCAGGCCGTGGTCGATGTGGATGGGCCGCGGCTTGCCGTCGAGGTCGACGCGCCCCCAGTCCCACAGTTTGAAGGTAAAGATATAGGGCGTGGCGCTGATCTCCAGCACCATGGTGCCCGCGCCGGACCCGTGTACCGTGCCGGCGGGGATCAGCACATGGTCGTGCTTTTGCACGGGGAAGCAGTTGCAATACTTGGCCGCGTCAAAGGGTTCGCCGCCCGCCTGGGCCGCGCGCAGGGCGGCGGCCATCTCGCCGGGGTCGACGCCGGGCTTGACGCCCAGCCAGACGGCGCCGGCCTCGCCCTCGGTATCCAGGATGTAGTAGCTTTCGTCCTGGGTGTAGCGCATATTGAAGGTATCCTGGATATATTCGGTCAGCGGGTGCACCTGCAACGAGAGGTTCTGCCCGTGGATGGTGTCCAGCATGTCGAACCGGATGGGGAACTCGGTGCCGAAGCGGGCGTGCACGCGCTCACCCAGCAGCGCGCGGGGCTGCGCAAACACCAGGTTGATGGCCGGCGTCTCGACAACGACTTCCCCGAAGCCCAGCAGCAGGCTGTTTTCCTCGGGCACGCCGTCAAAGCTCCAGGCGTAGTTGCTGCCGTTGTCGGGCAGCGCAAACGTGCGCTGCATCCAGTCGCCGCCCCACACGCCGGGGTCATAGTAGGGCGCCATGCGCAGCGGCCGGCGCGCCAGCGCGGCCAGCGCCGCGCGGTAGGCATCGCCCGGCAGCAGGGCCGGGTCGCCCTGGCGCGTGGTGTCCAGGTAAAAGTCCAGGTGCGGCAGGCAGCGCTTTTTGACCTTGTCGCCCCAGCGCCACTCGGCAAAATACCCGCGCTTGTACTTGCTCAATTTCGGCAGGCCGTGCTGCGCCGTGCGCCAGTTGTCCGCCCCGCGGCGGAAGCGCAGCTGCAGCTCCCACCGGGTGATGTCGGCATATACCAGCACGTCGCCGCCGCACACCAGCGTGGCCCCCACGCCGTACACCAGCACCCGCTGCCCCGCCGCCACGCGGGCGCGCGCGGCGGCCAGGCGCTCCGGCAGGTAAAAGTCGGCCAGCTGGCGCACCGTCATAATGCCGAACACGCGGTCGCCGGTCAGGTCGCGCGCCAGGGCGGCGTCCAGCTGTGTGGGGTCCAGGGCGCAGTCGTCGGCGTGCACGACGGTATCAAACCCCAGCGGCCGCAGCAGGTCCAGGACCTCCTGCTGGTCGACGCCGGGGTAACATTCGGCCACCACCGTGACTTGCCCGCGCCCGGCCAAGGCATCGGCCAGGGCGGCGGCACAGTCCGCCGTGCCGCGGCAGGCGCCGCCGGCCTGCGGCGAGACCGGCATCACGGGGTGCAGCATTTCTTCGCAGCGTTGTGTCATAGGGGGACGCTCCTTTTGGGTATCGTGTGGCGGGCCGGCACGCCGGCCTGTACACAGCGTAGCGCGGCGCGGTCGATTTGTCAATACAAAATTGAATTTAATTTCAAATCAGTCTTTACAATTTTCCGCCTGCGGTGTATACTGCAAGCAGAACGGATAAGGAGGGCGACACCATGGCCGAAAACCGTTACCGGCAGGTGATGGAAACGCTGCGCCGCCGCATCGAGGGCGGCGAATACCCGGTGGGCAGCCGCCTGCCGGCCGAGACCGAGCTGGCCGCCGCGCTGGGGGTCAGCCGGCCCACGCTGCGCCAGGCGCTGGCCGGGCTGGAGCGCGAGGGCCTGCTGGACCGCGTCAAGGGCAGCGGCACCTTTGTGGCGCAGCGCAAGCTGCTGCATGAGAGCACGCGGTTTCTGGCCGGGTACTACCAGGAAGCCGCGCAGCACCACCGCGTGCTGCGCACCGAGGTGGTGGCCCTGGACGTGCGCCGTGCCGGCGAAGCCGGCCGCAAGCTGGCGCTGCCCGCCACGGCCCAGGTCACACAGCTGACGCGCCGCCGCCGCATCGAGGGGTTTGACGGCGGCAAGCCGGTGGTGTACACCACGGTATATGTGCCCTACGCCCTGCTGCCGGACATGGCGCGCCAGGATTTTACCGACACCTCGTTTTACGCCTACCTCGCGCGCTGCGGCCTGAAAGTCTGCCATGCGTCCCGCACGCTGGAAGTGATCGTACCGCCGCCCGAGATCGCCGCCGCGCTGGCGCTTTCGCCGTTTGAGCCGGCCGTCTATGTGGAATCGGTCGGCTTCGACGCCCGCGGCCGCCGCATCGAGTATGCGCAGAGCTACTACCCCGCCGGCAGCAGCAAGTTTTTGATCGAGATCGACCAGTGAGCAAGGAGGGGGAGCCCATGCAGCCGCTGTATCTTTGCGCCGACATCGGCGGCACCCGCATCAAGACCGCGCTTTTGACGGCAGACGGGCAGTTGGCCGGGCCGATCTTCCACCAGGACGCACGCGCCGCGCTGGCGCGCGAGGCCCTGCTGGACCATATCGCCGCCTGCCTGCTGGCCCCGGTGCAGGCGGCCCCCGGCAAGCGGCCCTGCGGGGTGCGCCTGGCCATGCCCGGTCCCTGCGACTATGACGCCGGCATCTGCAAGATCGAAGGCCTGGGCAAGTACGCAGCTTTGTATAACGTCGACCTTTGCGCCGCGCTGGGCCGCCGCCTGGCCCCGGCGCTGGGGTCCGCCGCGGCCGGCCTGCGCCTGCAAAACGACGTGGCCGCCTTTGCGCTGGGCGAGCTGCGCTTTGGCTGCGCGCAGGGCTGTGCGCGCGGGTTGTTTGTCTGCATCGGCACCGGCTGCGGCAGCGCCTTTACGCTGGGCAGCGCCCTGGCCCCGGAAGGCACGCCCGGCATGCCGCCGGGCGGCTACCTGTACCCGCTGCCGCTGCGCGGCAAGCGCGTGGACGACTGGGTCAGCCGCCGCGGCCTGCAAACGCTGAGCGCCCAGACGTTGGGGGAAGCCTTGGACGGCCTGGCGCTGGCGCAGCGCGCCGGCGACGGTGACGCCGGTGCGCAGGCCGTGTGGCGGGATTTCGGCACGCTGCTGGCCGAAGCGCTGACCCCGGCGCTGGACGCCTACCGCCCGCAACTGTGCTGCCTGGGCGGGCAGGTCACAGCCAGTGCGCCGCTGTTTTTGGCCCCGCTGGCCGATGCCTGCCGCGCGCGGGGCATTGCGCTGGCTTGCACGCAGGACACCAGCCTGCGCGCCATGCAGGGCACGCTGCCCGCCTGAAGCGGGGAGTCTGCAGAAAATATGGCCGTTTACCACGATTTGTAGGGCGGGCGTTCACGCCCGCCGCACATTATTATAAAATTTTTTTGAAAAATATCGGTGCGGCGGGGCCAAGGCCCCGCCCTACAATGCAAGGCGAACGCCCTGCAAACCTGGGGAACGGACAGCGCTGGTACCGTTTCACGGGCGGCATGTATGCCGCCCCTATGCATAGACCGAACGCCGTCGCAACCAAAAAGCGGTATTGCGAGGCGAACGTCCACGGCGGGCGTGAACGCCCGCCCTACAATGCAAGGTACACACCGTACAACCCGTAAACGATCGACCACGGCGTTCTACCACACCGCAGACTAAATTTTCTCGCGGCATCGCCGCGAGTCCACCTCCATTTTTCATTTTTCATTTTTAATTCTTCATTTTATAAGGAGGTCCCCCATGCCCCACGCCATCCGCACGCTGTACGTCGTGCACCACTCCCACACCGACATCGGCTACACCGACCTGCAGGAGCGCGTCGTGCAGGCGCAGGTCGATTACATCCGCAGCGCGCTGCGCATTTTGGCCCAGCCGCAAAACGCCGCCTTCCGCTGGAACTGTGAGACCTGGTTCTGCGTTGAGCAGTTTCTGCAAACCGCCGCCCCCGCCGAGGCCGAGGCCCTGTTTGCCGCCATGCGGGCAGGGCGCATCGGGTTTTCGGCCAACTACCTCAATTTCTGCGACCTCGCCGACGCCGGCGTCTACGCCCGCCGCCTGGGCGGAGCCTGCGCGCTGCTGCGCGCCCACGGCATTGCGCCCAAGACCGCCATGTGTGCCGACATCAACGGCATCTCGATGGGCCTGCGCGACGCGATGCTTGAAAACGGCATTGAGTTTTTGTACACCAATATCCACTGCCACCACGGCATGTACCCGCTGCGCCAAAACCAGACCGCCTACTGGTGGCAGAACGCCGCCGGCCAGCGCCTGCTGGTGTGGAACGGCGAGCATTATAACCTGGGCAATGTGCTGGGCTTAAAACCCAACGCCGTCAACAGCTTTATGGCGCAGAACTTTTTTGGCGACGAACCGGTGCCCGCCGACCCCGTCACGGCGCTGGAACACAACCTGGACCGCTACCTGGCCGAGTGCGAGGCAAACGGCTACCCGTATGACTTTATCATCGCCAGCGTGTCGGGCGTGTTCAGCGACAACGCCCCGCCCGAGCCGGAGATCCTGCGCGTCATCGAGGGCTACACCGCCCGCAACCCCGGCGGCGTCGCCATCCGCATGGTCAGCTTGCAGGAGCTGTACGACGCCATCGCCCCCAAACTGCAAGACAGCCCTGTTTACCACGGCGACCTGACCGACTGGTGGGCCGACGGCGCCGGCTCGACGCCCTATGCCGTCAAGCATTACCGCGCCGCGCAGCACCGCTACGCGCTGGCCCGCCGCCTCGACCCCGATGCGGAGCAGAAATGGCCCGACCTCTGCCGCCGGGCCGAGGATGACCTGCTGCTCTACGCCGAGCATACCTGGGGCCATTCCTCCACCATCACCGACCCGTACGACACGATGGTGCTGGACCTCGACATGCGCAAAAACGGCTACGCCAGCGCCGCGCACGAGGCCGCCAGCCGCCTGCTGGGGGCCATCGGCGCTGAAAAGGGCGACACGCTGCGCTACTATAACACCGCCGGCCGCCTGAAAGTCTGCGTCCCCAATACCGTGCCCGGCCCGCAGCCGGTGGAATTTTACGTCGAAAGCCCGCACCTGGCCCGCGCGCGCATCACCCGCAGCGACGGCGCCGAGCTGCCCTGCCAGGTATCGCCCCACCCGCGCGGGCGGCGCATCACTTTTTTGGACGACTTTGCCGGCAAGCAGGAGGAGACCTACACCTTTGCCCCGCTGCCCGCGCTGCCCGATACCCTCAACAGCCGGCAGTGCTACGTGGGGGCCGAGCGCGTGCGCGACATCGTCAACGGCTACGACCCCGTCACCTTCCGCCTGCCCTACGGGTACGAGAACCGCTGGTTCCGCCTCGACTGCCGCGCCGGCGACGGCGTGACCGCCCTCATCGACAAGCGCAGCGGCCACGACCTGCTGGCCGCCGGGGCCGCGCCGTTTTTGACGCCGCTGCACGAGGTCACCCCCATCACCGACGCCGACCGCGCCACCCCCTGCCCGGCCGAGCACGCCCGCCGCATGCTGGGGCGCAACATCCGCGGCCCGCACGCCGTGCTGACGGCCGGCCAACTGCAGGAGGTCCGGTGCGAGGAACACGGCCCCGTGTTCACGACGCTGCGGCTGCGCTACGCGCTGCCCGGCACGCTCAAGGCCGACGTCGTCGTCAAACTGTACGAGGGCGCGCCCCGGCTTGATTTTACGCTGCAGCTGGGCAAGACGCTGTCCGACGCGGTCGAGAGCATCTTTCTGCCGCTGACGCTGGACCTGGGCGGGGAGCAGGAACTGTGGCTGCAAAAGGGCAGCGAACCCTTCCGCCCCGGGCTGGATCAGCTGCCCGGCACCTGCATGGAATTTTCGATGACCGACGCCGGCCTGGCCTTTGTGGGGCCGCAGGGCAGCGCGCTGGTCGCCACGCCCGACGTGCCGCTGTGCTATTTTGGCGAAATGCGCCACCACCCCATCCGCCTGTGCGAAAACGACCCCGCCGACAACCGCCGCCCCGTCTACAGCTGGGTGATGAACAATCTGTGGGAGACGAATTTCAAGCTGGACCTTTCCGGCTTTGGCGAGTACCGGTACACGCTGTGGCTCACCCCCGAGACCGACCCGCACAAAGCCATGGCCGAACTGGCCGGGCGCAGCTTTGCCCCCTGGGCCCTTATTACCGGCTGAGCGCGCCGCCGTTGCGCCGGCGCGCGGCGCGTGGTATACTGCGTATAGAGCCTGCACGGCACGCCGCGCGCGGCGGCCGGCAGCGGAAAGGGGCGTCCGCCATTGAAGTATCTGTTCATCAACTCGGTGTGCGGCATCCGCAGCACCGGGCGCCTGTGCACCGACCTGGCGCGCGAACTGGAAGCCCAGGGCCACACCTGCAAGATCGCCTACGGCCGCGTGGACGAAGTGCCCGAGGCTGCCCGCCGCTACGCTGTGCGCATCGGCACCGACCGCGATTTAAAACTGCACGCGCTGCGCACCCGCCTGCTGGACGAGCACGGCTTTGGCAGCCGCGCGGCGACCGACGCGTTTTTGCGCTGGGCCGACGCCTACGACCCCGACGTGCTGTGGCTGCACAACCTGCACGGGTACTACCTGCAGGTAGAGCGGCTGTTTGCCTGGATCAAGCGCCGCCCGCAGATGCAGGTGCAGTGGACCCTGCACGACTGCTGGGCGTTCACCGGGCACTGCTGCCACTTTACGGCCGTCGGCTGCGACCAGTGGCAGACCGAGTGCCGCCGCTGCCCGCAGCTGCGCCGGTACCCCGCCTGCTACGGGTTCAGCAATGTGCGCCGCAATTTCGCGCGCAAAAAGCAGGCGTTCAGCGGCGTGCCCAACCTGCGGCTCATCGTGCCCAGCCATTGGCTGGAGGCGCGCGTGCAGCAAAGTTTCCTGCGGCAGTACCCGGTGGAAGTGCGCCCCCACCACATCGACACGACGGTGTTTTGCCCCACGCCCAGCGACGTGCGCGCGCGCTACGGCCTGCAGGGCAAAAAGATCGTGCTGGGCGTGGCCACCGCCTGGGACAAAAACAAAGGCCTGGACGCCTTTTACCAGCTGGCTGACCAGCTGGACGCCCGCTACGCCGTCGTGCTCGTCGGGCTGGAACCCCGCCAGCTGCACGCGCTGCCCGCCAACATCCTGGGCATTGCGCGCACCAACGACGTGAAGGAGCTGGCAGCCCTGTACACCGCCGCCGACGTCTTCGTCAACCCCAGCACCGAGGAGACGTTCAGCCTGACGACGGCGGAGGCCATCGCCTGCGGCACGCCGGCCCTGGTCTATGCCGGCACCGCCTGCGCCGAGCTCGTCGGCCCGGGGCAGGGGCAGGTCGTACTGCAGGACGTACAGGCGCTGTACCGCGCCATCCTGCAGGCCACGGCCGCAGAATAAAACATGCGAAAACGCCCCCGGGGCAGCCTGTGCAGGCTGCCCCGGGGGCGTTGGTTTTTCTGTGTGTGCGGTTCAATCCCGCCGGAAAATATCCCGCGTGTACACCTTTTGCCGCACATCGTCCAGGCTGGCGTCGTAGCGGTTGGCGATGATGGCCCCGCTCTGCGCCTTAAAGGCGTCGAGGTCGTTGACGACCTTGCTGCCAAAAAACGTCGTGCCGTCCTCCAGCGTCGGCTCATAGATGATGACGGTAGCGCCCTTGGCCTTGATGCGCTTCATCACGCCCTGGATGGAGGACTGCCGGAAATTGTCCGAGTTCGCCTTCATCGTCAGGCGGTAGACGCCCACCACGACCTCGTGTTCTTTGCGGCAGTCCCAGGCGTCGTTGGCGCCGTAGGCCCCGGCCAGCTCCAGCACGCGGTCGGCAATAAAATCCTTGCGGGTGCGGTTGCTCTCGACGATCGCCTCGATCAGGTTTTCCGGCACGTCGGCGTAGTTGGCCAGCAGCTGCTTGGTATCCTTGGGCAGGCAGTAGCCGCCGTAGCCAAAGCTGGGGTTGTTGTAGTGGCTGCCGATGCGCGGGTCCAGGCAGACGCCGTCGATGATCTGTTTGGTGTCAAGGCCTTTCATCTCGGCGTAGGTGTCCAGCTCGTTAAAAAAGCTCACGCGCAGCGCCAGGTAGGTGTTGGCGAACAGCTTGACGGCCTCGGCCTCGGTAAAGCCCATGAAGAGGGTGTCGATGTTTTCCTTGATAGCCCCCTCCTGCAAAAGCCCTGCAAAAACGTGGGCTTTTTCCATCAGCCGCGGGTCGTTTTTGTCGGTGCCCACGATGATGCGGCTGGGATAGAGGTTATCGTACAAAGCCTTGCTCTCCCGCAAAAATTCCGGGCTGAACAGGATGTTCCGGCTGCCGGTTTTCTGGCGGATCTGTTCGGTGTATCCCACCGGGATGGTGGATTTGATGACCATGATGGCGTCGGGATTGGCTTTCATCACCAGGTCGATGACCGTTTCCACCGCCGAAGTATCGAAGAAATTCTTCTTGCTGTCATAGTTGGTGGGTGCCGCAATGATGACGAACTCGGCATCCCGGTAGGCGGATTCCGCATCTAGGGTGGCGGTCAGGTCCAGCGGCTTTTCGGCGAGGTATTTCTCGATGTATTCGTCCTGGATGGGCGACTGGCGGCGGTTGATCTTTTCCACCTTTTCGGGCAGGATATCCACCGCCGTCACATGGTGGTGCTGCGCCAGCAG
>DXEI01000157.1 GCA_019115045.1 Candidatus Gemmiger excrementipullorum
CGCCGGTGCTGGCGCTGCTGCTGGCGTGGATCGTCAGCAAGGTCGCGCCGCTCTACGGCCGGCAGCAAAGCGCCGTCGACCACCTCAACAGCCGCATCCAGGAGGCCCTCACCGGCATCCGCGCCATCAAGGCGTTCGTGCGCGGCCGCTGGGAGAATGAACAGTTCGACGCCGTCAACGCCGAGCTCAGCGACGCCAGCACCGAGACCTTCCGCCATGCCGTGCTCAACACACCGGCGTTCCAGGCCGTCATGTACACCTGCATCGTCTGCCTGCTGTGGTTCGGCGGCAGCTTCATCCTTGAGGGCAGCATGACCGTTGGCGAGCTGACCGGCTTTTTGAGCTATGTGCTGCAGGTGCTCAACTCGGTCATGATGTTCTCCGGCGTCTTTTTGCAGATGACCCGCTCGCTGGCCAGCGCCCGCCGCATCCGCGAGGTGCTGACCGAACAGCCCGACCTGGCCAACGCCGCGCAGCCGGTCACGGTCATCCCCGACGGTTCCATCGACTTTGAGAACGTCAGCTTCAAGTATCACGCCGACGCGGGCAAAAATGCCCTGTCGGACATCACGCTGCACATCCCGGCGGGCGCCACGGTGGGCGTCATCGGCGGCACCGGCGCGGCCAAAACGACGCTGGTGCAGCTGATCCCGCGCTTGTACGACGCCACAGCGGGTGTCGTGCGCGTCGGCGGGCGCGATGTGCGCGATTACGACCTGGCCGCGCTGCGCGACGCCGTCGGCATCGTGCTGCAAAAGAACCTGCTGTTCTCGGGCACCATCCGGGAAAACCTGCGCTGGGGCGACCCTGACGCCACCGACGAACAGCTGTGGGCCGCCTGCCGCGCCGCGCAGGCCGAGGAGTTTCTGCGCCGCATGCCCGACGGGCTGGACACCGACCTCGGCCAGGGCGGCGTCAATGTGTCGGGCGGGCAGAAACAGCGGCTGTGCATCGCGCGCACGCTGCTCAAACACCCCAAGGTGCTGATCTTTGACGACTCCACCAGCGCCGTGGACACCGCCACCGAGGCCGGCATCCGCCAGGCGCTGGCGCAGCTGCCCGATGTGACCAAGCTCATCATCGCGCAGCGCATCAGCTCGGTGCAAAGCGCCGACCTCATCGTCATTTTGGACGACGGCCGCCTGCACGCCGCCGGCACCCATGCCGAGCTGCTGGCCCGCGACCCCATCTACCAGGAAATTTACGCCTCGCAGCGGAAAGGGGGCGACGCCGAATGAAACACGTCACCGGCGGCCGCCGCCCGCAAAACCTCGGCTATACCGTGGGCTGCCTGGGCCGCTACCTGGGCCGCCACCGCGTCCTGCTGGCGCTGGTGGGGGTCATGGCCTCGGTCAGCGCGCTGGCGTCGCTGTTGGGCACCTACATGATCCGCCCCATCGTCAACGGTCTGCTGCAAAACGGCAGCCCGGCCTACCTGACCGGCAGCGTCGCCCTCACGGCGGGCATCTACGTTACGGGCGCGCTGTGCACGCTGGGCTACAGCCAGCTGATGGTGCGCACCGCGCAAAAGATCCTGCGCGAGATCCGCGGCGACCTGTTTGCCCACCTGCAAACGCTGCCGCTGCAATTTTTTGACACCCACCGCAAAGGCGACCTGATGAGCCTGTTCACCAACGACGTGGACACCGTCTCCGACGCGCTCAACAACAGCTTTGCCATGCTGATCCAGACCTTTGTGCAGGTCGTGGGCACGCTGGTGCTGCTGTTCGTGCTCAACTGGCGGCTCTCGCTGCTGATCCTGGTGGGCTACGCGGCGATGTTCTGGTACATCCAGTTCAGCACGCGGCACAGCCGCGCGTTCTACGCCCGCCAGCAGGGCAGCCTGGGCGAGCTCGACGCCTATGTCGAGGAGATGATCGCCGGGCAAAAGGTCGTCAAGGTGTTCAACCACCAGCCCGCCGACCTGGCCGGCTTTGCCGCCCGCAACGCGGCATTGCGCCAGGCCGGCACCGGCGCGCAGAGCTACGCCGCCACCATGATCCCGGCGGTCGTCAGCATCGGGTACATCAACTATGCGGTCATCGCGGTGCTGGGCGGCGTCATGGTCATGCAGGGCTGGACCGACCTCGGCAGCCTGGCCAGCTACCTTGTGTTCGTGCGCCAGACCACGATGCCCATCAACCAGTTCACCCAGCAGGGCAACTTCCTGCTGGCGGCGCTCGCCGGCGCCGAGCGCATCTTTATGGCGATGGACGAACCGCCCGAGGTGGACGAGGGCACCGTCGACCTGGTGCCGGTGTGCCAGCAGCCCGACGGCACGCTGACCGCCTGCCCCGACGGCGCGAACACCGGCCGCTGGGCCTGGTGCGACCGCAGCCGCCCCGCCGTGCCCTTTGTGCCGCTGGACGGCGACGTGCGCTTCCACAACGTCGACTTCGGCTATACGCCGGGGCATCTGATTTTGCAGGGGCTTTCGCTGTACGCCAAACCCGGGCAGAAGATCGCCTTCGTCGGCTCCACCGGCGCGGGCAAGACGACGATCACCAACCTCATCAACCGCTTTTACGACGTCACGGCGGGCTCCATCACCTACGACGGCATCGACGTGCGCCTCATCCGCAAGGACGCGCTGCGCCGGTCTTTAGGCATCGTGCTGCAGGAAACCCACCTCTTTACCGGCACCGTGGCCGATAACATCCGATTCGGCAAGCTGGACGCCACCCGGGCCGAGATCGAGCGCGCGGCGGTCATCGCCAACGCCGACTCCTTCATCCGCCGCCTGCCGCAGGGGTACGACACGATGGTCACCGCCGACGGCGCCAACCTCAGCCAGGGGCAGCGCCAGCTGCTGGCCATCGCCCGCGCGGCCGTGGCCGACCCGCCGGTGCTGATCCTGGACGAGGCGACTTCCAGCATCGACACCCGCACCGAGGCGCTGATCGAAAAAGGCATGGACCGCCTGATGGAAGGCCGCACGGTGTTCGTCATCGCGCACCGCCTGTCCACCGTGCGCAACGCCGACGCCATCATCGTGCTGGAACACGGCCGCATCGTCGAGCGCGGCACCCACGCCGAGCTGCTGGCCCAAAAGGGAGAGTATTACCAGCTGTACAACGGTATGTTTGAACTTTCGTGACCGCTGCGCCAGCGCGCGCAGCGGGCCTTACAGCAAACACAGGGCGGTGAATCTATGAAAAAGACCGAGCAAACCTCCACGGCGCTGGGGCTGGAACTGGGTTCCACCCGCATCAAGGCAGTATTGACCGCCCCGGACGGCGCGGTGCTGGCCACCGGCGCGTTCGACTGGGAAAACCGGTGGGAGGGCGGCTACTGGACCTACCACCTGCAGGAGGTGTGGGCCGGCATCCAGGCTGCCTACGCCGCCTTGGCGGCGGACTACAAGGCCCGCTTTGGCCGGGAACTGACCCGGGTGGGGGCGCTGGGCGTTTCGGCCATGATGCACGGCTACCTCGCCTTTGACGGGGCGGGGGCGCTGCTTGTGCCGTTCCGCACCTGGCGCAACACCAACACCCGCCAGGCCGCCGAGGCGCTGACGGCGCGGCTGCACTTCAACATCCCCCAGCGGTGGAGCGCCGCGCACCTCTACCAGGCCATCCTCAACGGGGAACCCCACGTCCGCCAGGTCGCGTTCCTGACGACGCTGGCGGGCTATGTGCACTGGCAGCTGACCGGGCAAAAGGTGCTGGGCGTCGGCGATGCGTCGGGCATGTTCCCCATCGACAGCCGCACCGGCCGCTATGACGCCGCCATGGCGGCGACCTTTGACGAACTGCTGGCGGCGGCCGGCATGCCCTACCGCCTGCAGGACATCCTGCCCCGGGTGCTTTGCGCCGGGCAGGACGCCGGTACCCTGACGCCGGCGGGCGCCCGCCTGCTGGACCCCACCGGCACGCTGGCCCCCGGCGCGCCGGTCTGCCCGCCCGAGGGCGACGCCGGCACCGGCATGACCGCCACCAACACGGTGGCGCCGCGCACCGGCAACGTCAGCGCGGGGACCTCGATTTTTGCGATGGTCGTGTTGGAAAAACCGCTGCAGCACGTCTACCCGGAGATCGACCTGGTCACGACGCCGGACGGCGCGCCGGTGGCCATGGTGCACTGCAACAACTGCACCAGCGACCTGAACGCCTGGGTGGAGCTGTTCCGCCAGGCGGCGGCGCTGTGCGGGGCCCCCTGCAGCGCGGCCGAGCTGTTCCCGCGGCTGTTTGCCGCGTCGCTGGACGGCGCGCCGGACTGCGGCGGCGTGGTGCCGGTGAACTATTATTCCGGCGAGGGGGTCACCCACTTTGACGCCGGCCGCCCGCTGCTGCTGCGCGGGCCGCAAAGCGAGTTTACGCTGGCGAACCTCATGCGCGGGCATATCTATTCCGCCATGGCGACGCTCAAGATCGGGCTGGACATCCTGCGCGGCGAGCAGGTGGCCGTGGACCGGCTGCTGGGGCACGGCGGGCTGTTCAAGACCCCCGGCGTCGCCCAGCGCTACCTGGCCGCGGCCGCGCAGGCCCCGGTGACCGTGATGCAGACCGCCGGCGAGGGCGGCCCCTACGGCATGGCACTGCTGGCCGGGTACCGCCTGGCGGTGCTGCAGGGCAGCACCCTGGGCCTGGCCGACCACCTGCAGCAGCAGGTGTTTGCCGGGGCCGCCGGCAGCACGCTGGCCCCCGATGTGGCCGACGTGGCCGGGTTCGACGCCTTTCTGGCGCGCTACAAGGCCGCGCTGTATGCCGAGCGCGCCGCCGTGGAACATTTTTGAAAACGCACCCCGCTGGGGCCGGCGGGCCGCCGCCCGCCACAGGCCGGAAAGGAGACCCGGATGCTGGAACAACTGCGCAAACAAGTCTATGAAGCCAATTTAGAGCTGCCGCGCCGCGGCCTGGTGACCTATACCTGGGGCAACGTGTCGGGCATCGACCGGCAGCGCGGGCTGGTGGTCATCAA